>CAVHZY010000010.1:0-9707 GCA_963640645.1 uncultured Phascolarctobacterium sp.
TCCTGGGAAACGTCAACCAGACGTCTGGTCAGGTAACCGGAGTCAGCGGTACGAAGTGCGGTATCGGCCAGACCCTTACGGGCACCACGGGAAGAAATGAAGTATTCAATGATATTCAGACCTTCACGATAGTTGGCACGAATTGGGATTTCAATGGTTTCACCGGAGGTGTTGGCAATCAAGCCACGCATACCGGCCAGCTGACGCAGCTGGGAGTCAGAACCACGGGCACCGGAATCGATCATCATGAAGATTGGGTTATACGGGCCAAGGTTTTCTTTCAGACCATTGGAAACCAGCTTGGTGCATTCGTCCCATGCCTGAATAATATGACGTTTGCGTTCCTTGTAGGAAAGCATACCTCTTTGATACAGTTCCTCAATCTGGTCAACCTGTGCTTCAGCGGAAGCAACCAGGTCATACTTGGATTCCGGAATTTTGGCATCCGTTACCGCTACGGTAATACCGGACAAAGTAGAGTATTTATAACCCTGTGCCTTAATGGCATCCAGCATAACGGAAGTCTGCTGGGTTCCGTGAACACGGATGCAGCGGTCAATCAGCTTACCAAGCGTCTTCTTGGTAACCAGGAAGTCAGCTTCCAGCTTGAATTCGTTGCCAGGGATACTTCTGTCTACAAAACCAAGGTCCTGCGGTACCGGGTTGTTGAAGATAATCTTACCAAGGGTAGTGTCTACCAGGGCAGACTTCATTTCCCCATCAATTTCCTTGGACATTCTGACCTTAATTTTGGAGTGCAGCGTAATGGAGCCCTCTTCATAGGCCATGGTGGCTTCATCAACGTCACGGAAGGCGCGGCCTTCACCAGGCTCACCATCCTTGTCCAGGGTCAGATAATAGGAACCAAGAACCATATCCTGGGTCGGAACCGTTACCGGGCGACCGTCAGACGGCTTCAGCAGGTTGTTGGCAGCCAGCATTAAGAAGCGGGCTTCCGCCTGTGCTTCTGCAGACAAAGGTACGTGAACCGCCATCTGGTCACCGTCAAAGTCGGCGTTGAATGCGGTACAGGCCAACGGGTGCAGCTTAATGGCACGGCCGTCAACCAGAACCGGTTCAAAAGCCTGGATACCCAAACGGTGCAGGGTTGGTGCACGGTTCAGCATAACCGGATGGTCTTTGATAACGACTTCCAGTGCGTCCCAGACTTCGTCTTTGGAACGTTCTACCATTTTACGTGCAGACTTGATATTGCCGGCCACACCGGTTTCTACCAGGCGCTTCATAACAAACGGCTTAAATAATTCCAGTGCCATTTCCTTTGGCAGACCGCACTGATACATTTTCAGTTCCGGACCAACAACAATTACGGAACGGCCGGAATAGTCAACACGTTTACCAAGCAGGTTCTGACGGAAGCGGCCCTGCTTACCTTTCAGCATGTCAGAAAGGGATTTCAGCGGCCGGTTGTTCGGTCCGGTTACCGGACGACCACGGCGGCCGTTATCAATCAGAGCATCTACTGCTTCCTGCAGCATTCTCTTTTCATTGCGGATAATGATGTCCGGTGCGCCCAGATCCAGCAGTCTTTGCAGACGGTTGTTCCGGTTAATGACTCTTCTGTACAGATCATTCAGGTCAGACGTGGCAAAACGGCCACCGTCCAGCTGTACCATTGGACGAAGATCCGGCGGAATAACCGGAATAACGTCCAGAATCATCCATTCCGGTTTGTTACCGGAATTCTTAAACGCATTTACCACTTCCAGACGTTTCAGAAGACGGGTTCTCTTCTGGCCGCTGGCATGGGCCAGTTCCTCTGTCAGCTGTTCGGAAAGGGCCTCTACATCAATTTCAGAGAGCAGTTTCTTAATGGCTTCCGCACCCATACCGGCGTCAAAGTCATTTTCATACTTTTCTCTCATGTCCTGATATTCTTTTTCAGTCAGGGTCTGGTATTTCTCCAGCGGAGTCATACCCGGATCCGTAACAATATACAGGGCAAAATACAGAACTTTTTCCAGATTTCTTGGGGACAGGTCCAGCATCAGGCCGATTCTGGACGGAATGCCCTTGAAATACCAGATATGGGAAACCGGTGCGGCCAGTTCAATGTGGCCCATCCGTTCTCTGCGGACCTTTGCTTTGGTAACTTCAACACCGCAGCGTTCGCAGATTTTTCCCTTATAGCGGATTCTTTTATACTTTCCGCAGTAGCACTCCCAGTCCTTGGTCGGCCCGAAAATTCTTTCGCAGAATAAGCCGTCCCGTTCCGGTTTGAGAGTTCTATAGTTAATGGTTTCCGGTTTTTTAACCTCACCATAAGACCACGCACGAATTTCGTCCGGGGATACAAGACCAATACGAATGGAATCAAATTCCAGTTCGTCGGTGGTATTAGTAGTAGTCTGAATGTCAGTCATTTGGCGACCCCTTTCCGATTAAAACTCTTCGTTGAATGTTTCTTCTTCCGGATCTTCGGCCGGAGCTTCCACTTCCGGTTCCCCTTCTGCAGTCAGCAGTGTGTAACCTTCTGCGGTAGCGGCGTCATTGACCTGACGGAAATCTTCATTCTCTACCAGACGGAAGCCGATATCATCGGTTTCGTAGTTCTGTCTGAGGTCAATTTCTTCTCCGTCCTTGTCAAGAACCTTTACATCCAGAGCCAGCGCCTGCAGTTCCTTAATCAGAACCTTGAAGGATTCCGGAACACCGGACTTCGGAACACTTTGTCCCTTAACAATGGCTTCGTAAGTCTTAACACGTCCTACAATGTCGTCGGACTTTACAGTCAGGATTTCCTGAAGAGTATAGGCAGCACCGTAAGCTTCCAGTGCCCAAACTTCCATTTCACCGAAACGCTGGCCACCAAACTGGGCTTTACCACCCAGAGGCTGCTGCGTTACCAGGGAGTATGGTCCGGTGGAACGGGCGTGAATCTTGTCGTCTACCAGGTGATGCAGCTTCAGATAATACATGACACCAACGGTAACGCGGTTATCAAACGGTTTACCGGTACGGCCATCAATCAGCTGGATTTTACCGTCTCTGTACTGATAGGCATCGTCAACCAACTTCAGATCTGCTTCTTCGGTCAGATTCTTCTTCAGGTAAGCAACCAGTTCCAGCAGGTTGAAGCCGTTCTTTTCATTTTCGTCTTCATACTTCAGAACCAGTTCTTTTACTGCGTCAGAGCCCCGTGCAAGTAACATGGATTCCGACAGGAAGTACTGGATGTCTTCTTCGTGTGCGCCGTCAAAGACCGGAGTCATTACCTTCCAGCCCTTGGAACGGGCAGCCATACCCATATTTACTTCCAATACCTGTCCGATGTTCATACGGGATGGAACACCCAACGGGTTCAGTACAATGTCAAGCGGCGTGCCATCCGGCAGGAATGGCATATCTTCCTGTGGCAGTACGCGGGAAACAACACCCTTGTTACCGTGACGACCTGCCATCTTGTCTCCGACCTGAATCTTTCTCTTCTGGGCGATGTAGCATCTTACTACCTTGTTCACGCCCGGAGAAAGTTCATCGGAATTTTCTCTGGTGAATACTTCTACGTTAACAACAATACCGTATTCTCCGTGCGGAACACGAAGGGAGGTATCTCTGACTTCTCTGGCTTTTTCGCCGAAGATAGCCCGCAGAAGACGTTCTTCTGCCGTCAGTTCGGTTTCGCCCTTTGGCGTAACCTTACCAACCAGAATGTCACCGGAACGAACTTCCGCACCAACGCGGATAATACCATCTTCGTTCAGGTTAGCCAGAGCATCATCACCGACATTCGGAATATCCCTGGTAATTTCTTCCGGTCCAAGTTTAGTGTCCCGGGCTTCCAGTTCATATTCTTCAATATGAAGGGAAGTATAAACGTCGTCTCTGACCAGATGTTCATTTAACAGAACGGCGTCTTCGTAGTTGTAACCTTCCCAGGTCATGAAGCCAATCAGGGCATTCTTACCAAGGGAAATTTCACCGTTGGAAGTAGCCGGACCGTCGGCAATAACCTGTTTTTCCGTAACCTTCTGGCCACGGGAAACAACCGGGCGCTGGTTAATGCAGGTGCCCTGGTTGGAACGCATGAACTTAATCAGTTCATAGGAGTCAATGCTGCCGTCTTCACATTCAATCTTGATATGAGAAGCATCTACATATTTAACAGTACCGGCGTGCTTTGCAATGATAACAGAGCCGGAGTCAACTGCTGCTTTATATTCCATACCGGTGCCGACAAAAGCAGCTTCGGTAACCATCAGAGGAACCGCCTGCCGCTGCATGTTGGAACCCATCAGTGCACGGTTGGCGTCGTCGTTTTCCAGGAACGGAATCATGGCAGTTGCAACGGAAACCAGCATCTTCGGGGAAACGTCCATGAAGTCCGGTACGCTGCGGTCTACTTCTGCAAATCCGTCACGATACCGGATGGTAACACGGTCATGAATGAAATGGCCTTCTTCATCCAGCGGTTCGTTTGCCTGCGCCACACGGTAGTTATCTTCCACATCCGCTGTCATGTAAACAACTTCATCCAGAACCTTTCCGGTCTTTTTATCAATTCTGCGGAACGGTGCTTCAATGAAGCCATAAGTATTAATACGGGCAAAGGTTGCCAGATAGGAAATCAGACCGATGTTCGGACCTTCCGGCGTTTCAATTGGGCACATACGACCGTAGTGCGTATAGTGAACGTCACGAACTTCGAATCCGGCACGGTCACGGGACAAACCGCCAGGTCCAAGGGCAGACAGACGACGCTTATGGGTCAGTTCTGCCAGTGGGTTGGTCTGATCCATGAACTGGGATAACGGAGAAGATCCGAAGAATTCACGAATGGCAGCTACCACCGGACGAATGTTAATCAGTGCCTGCGGAGTAGCCTTTTCCGGATCCTGTGCCTGTAAGGACATTCTTTCCCGAACCACACGCTCCATGCGGGTGAAACCAATCCGGAACTGATTTTGCAGTAATTCGCCGACAGAACGGATGCGGCGGTTACCCAGATGGTCAATGTCATCTGTGGTACCAACATGGTTGCCAAGGCAGTTGAGGTAGTTAATGCTGGCAAGAATGTCGTCAATGATGATATGCTTCGGAATCAGGTCGTCACAACGTTCCCGAAGGGTAAAGAGGAATTCGTCCTTATCCTGAATGTCCTCTTCCAGGATTTCAGCCAGAATGGAGAAACGGACTTTTTCGTTAATGCCGATATTTTCCAGTTCTTCTTCCGTCAGATTGTATTCGGTAATAAAAGGAGCAATGTCTACCATGCCATTACCGACAACTCTGACTTCTTTTCCTTCTACGTCCAAATCAACGGACATGATGCCGGCCTGTTCAATTTCGTAGGCCTTTTCCTTGGTAATAACTTCTCCTGCTTCGGCAAGTACTTCACCGGTTGCCGGATTTACCAGAGTATCAGCCAGCTTGTTGCCGGCCAGGCGCTTGGAAATGGCCAGTTTCTTATTATATTTATATCTGCCTACGCGGGACAGGTCATAACGGTGTGCATCGAAGAACAAATTGTCCAGGTGCTGCTGTGCAGATTCCAGTGTTGGAGGTTCACCGGGGCGAAGTCTTTTATAGACTTCCAGAAGAGCTTCTTCTGCGTTCTTGGTGGTATCCTTTTCCAGGGTAGCCATAATGCGTTCGTCGCCGCCAAAGAAATCCAGGATTTCCTGGTTGCTGGACAGACCCAGGGAACGAATAAAGGTAGTAATGTAAATTTTGCGGTTCTTGTCAATGCGAACATAGAACAGGTCGTTCTGATCGGTTTCATATTCCAGCCAGGCACCGCGGTTCGGAATAACGGTTGTGGTAAACAGCTTTTTACCGGTCTTATCATAGTTCATTCCGTAGTAAACACCCGGAGAACGAACTAACTGGGAAACAATGGCACGTTCCGCACCATTAATAACAAAGGTACCGCTTTCGGTCATCAGCGGGAAGTCACCCATGTAAACGTCACTTTCTTTGACTTCTCCCGTCTCCTTGTTGAAAAGGCGGGCTTTTACACGGATGGGAGCAGCGTAAGTGGCATCTCTCTCCTTGCATTCCTTAACGGAATACTTGGGTTCTTCATCCATAGTGTAATCTACGAATTCCAGTACCAGGTTACCGGTATAATCCGTAATTTCACCGATGTCTCTGAATACCTCTTTCAGACCGACATCAAGGAACCACTGATAAGAATTCTTCTGCACCTCAATCAGGTTCGGCATCTGCATTACCTCATTGATTTTGGAAAAATTCATACGGGTGGTGGTGCCAAGTTGTGTTGCTTTCACATTTACCATAGGCCGTAATCACTCCGTTCGTTAGTTTGAAAACGCCGGTTTTTGGTGTAACCATGCGGTTTTCTAGTATTTCGGAAAGACGCTACTTTCCGTTATAAAGTAGCATATATTTTAAGGATTTTGCCCCACCCCGTCAAGGGCTATCATTAAAATAGTCAAGCCCAGTCGAAAAATAAATTATAAGCGCCGCCGGGCGTTTCTTCTGCGGACAAAAAAGGAGGTCTCCTTCCCTTTTTACAGAGCCGGAGACCGTTCTTTTTGTTTTTTTCTGGCGAGTCAGTAACTGCCTTACCCCACAGCATATTAGTCCAGGAAGTCCTTCAGTTTTTTGGAGCGGCTTGGGTGGCGCAGCTTCCGCAACGCTTTGGCCTCAATCTGACGGATTCTTTCACGGGTAACATTAAATTCTTTGCCAACTTCTTCCAGTGTGCGCGGATGACCGTCTTCCAGGCCAAAGCGCAGGGAAAGGACTTTTTCCTCTCTTGGGGTCAGCGTCTTCAGCACATCGGCCAGCTGTTCCTTTAAGAGAAGCTGGGAAGCTGCGTCCGCCGGGGCCAGGGCATCATCATCCGGAATGAAATCCCCAAGATGGGAATCTTCTTCTTCGCCGATTGGCGTTTCCAGGGAGACCGGTTCCTGGGCTACCCGCAGGATTTCCCGTACCTTTTCTACCGGCATATCAATTTCTGCCGCAATTTCTTCTGCCGTTGGATCACGGCCGTTCTTATGCAACAGCTGACTGTTGGTTTTCTTTACCTTGTTAATGGTTTCTACCATGTGAACCGGGATCCGGATGGTCCTGGCCTGGTCCGCAATGGCACGGGTAATGGCCTGGCGGATCCACCATGTGGCATAGGTAGAGAACTTAAAGCCCTTGGTGTAGTCAAACTTGTCTACGGCTTTAATCAGACCCAGGTTGCCTTCCTGGATCAGATCCAGAAACTGCATACCGCGGCCGACATACCGCTTTGCAATGGAGACAACCAGACGAAGGTTGGATTCTGCTAATTTTTTCTTGGCTTCTTCATCGCCGTCGGCAATCCGGATGGCAAGTTCAATTTCTTCTTCCGGAGTCAGCAGAGGCACCCGGCCGATTTCCTTCAGGTACACCTTAACCGGGTCATCCATGGCAGCGTTTTTACTGGCATCTGCCACGGCTCCGGTTTCAGAGGTCTTGGTGGTTTCCGCTTCAAAGTTCAAGGACTCCAGTGCTGCATCGCCGAGGTCGTCTATGATTTCAATGTTGTTATTTTCCAGCGTGTCATACAGCTTATCCAGTTCGTCAATGTCCAGATCAATTTCCACAATGGCGGAATCGATGTTGTTGGTGGACAGTTTTCCCTGGGCTTTGCCCTGTTCAATCAGTCGGTCAATGACTTTTTGCTTTTTTTCGTCCATATACGTACTCCTCTTTGTTTTTGGATGTTCATCCATGATTTTTGAACAAGTTGCGGAAGGCTTCGTCACTAAGTGTGGCGGGATCTACTGGGGCGTCTTTCCCCTGTCCTTCCTGCAGAACCTGAATGCAGTCCTTCAGCTCTTCCTGTGTGTTAGACACCAGGACACTGTCCGTCTGCAAACCGGCAAGCTTGCTCATTTCCTCCGGAGAGAAATCCGAAGAAAGATAAATCAGGTCCAGCGGCCGTCCGCTGCTGATCCGTTCCCGGATGACTTCATAGGCCTTCCGGTAAAAGGCCGTTGGAAAATCTTCCGGTGCCAGATCCTGCTGCACACTCCGGTAGAAATCCGGATTGTTAAGCAACAGGGACACTATGGTTTCTTCGGCTTTGATCGTCTTCAGACTTGCGGTACCAGTTTGGCCCTGGGCGGCCGGATACCGGTCAAATTCATGCCGGAGTGCTCCGAAGTCAACCCGTTCAGCCTTCCGTTTCTGCTTTCTGGTAACGTCCTTCAATTGTAAAAGAATAGCTTCTTTGCTGACGCCCAGATCTTCCGAAAGCCGGGAGGCGTAAATATCCTGTTCCACCGGTGAGTCCAGTTTTGCCAGGATTGGCACGGCTTCCCGCAGGAATTGCAGTCTGCCGTCATCTGTGCCAAGGTTGTACTTTTTGCGCTTCTCCAACAGTCTGTACTCGGTTTCATTTGCGGCACCGTCCAAAATAGACTGAAAGCGTTCTGCGCCGAATTTTTGAAGAATTTCATCCGGATCTTTTCCGCCAGCCAGTTGTAAAGAGCGAATGGAAAGACCGGTGCGGTCAAATTTTTCCAACGCTTTTTCCGTGGCAGCACGTCCGGCTTCGTCATTGTCATAGGACAAAATGACTTCTTTACAGTACCGGGAAAGTAAACGTACCTGTTCGTCTGTCAGGGCTGTTCCAAGGCCTGCCACCGCATTGGTAAAACCGGCCTGGTGCAGTGCAATAACATCCATATATCCTTCGCAAAGGATCAGGCTGTCTTTTCCGGCGCTTTTGGCAAAGTTCAGGGCAAATAAAGCCTGACTTTTCTTGTAAACCAGAGTGTCTGAGGTGTTGACATACTTTGGTTTGGAATCATCTAATACACGGCCGCCAAACGCAATGACGTGACCGCGTAAATCTATAATAGGAACCATGGCGCGGTTCCGGAAGTTGTCATAGTAATTGACGTTTCCGTTTTTTTCGCTGCGGCGGACCAGATTGGCTTCATACAGCTCCTGATCCGAGTAACCTTTGTTCCGCATGTAGTCCCGCAGGGAATGCCATGCGTCAGGCGCAAAACCAAGCCCGAAGTGCTTAATGGTCTGCGGTGTTAAGTGCCGCTGGTTCTGCCAGTATTGCAATCCTGCTTTTCCCTGCGGACTGATCAGGCAGGCATAGAAGAAATGAGCTGCCTCTTTGTTCATTTCCAGCATTCTGGCGCGCTTTTTGGACAGAGTATCGTCATAATCTTCAGTTGGTACCGACAATCCAGCTTTGTCTGCCAGCAGCTTAACGGCATCCAGATAATCCAGGTTTTCAATTTCCCTGGTAAAGGTAATGATATCCCCACCCTTGCCGCAGCCGAAGCAATAAAAGGATTGCGTATCCGGATAAACGGTAAACGACGGTGTTTTTTCACTGTGAAACGGGCACAGCCCTTTGGAAAGACGGCCCCGCCGGCGGAGCGCAACATAGCCGCCGATAAACTCTTCAATGTCCAGACGCTGACGCAGCGTGTCCAGAAATTCTTCTGTCAGTCTCGGCATGACGCTCCCTCCTTTTTTATTGTTCTGTTTTATACCTCTGCCCAGGGCTTGGGTACAAACAGGTTTTCATATACATACAACGCATACCGGTCTGACATTCCGGAAATGTAGTCACAGGCGGCGCGTGCTGCACCCTCTGTTTCCACAATATGCTTGTAATCTTCCGGCAATTCCTCTGGACGTTCCACAAAGTAGTGATACATTTGCTGGATAATGGCCTTGGCCTTGCCTTCTTCTCCTTTACAAATGGGATTGGTGTA
>CAVHZY010000010.1:10008-13254 GCA_963640645.1 uncultured Phascolarctobacterium sp.
ACTTCATAGGTCAGGTTTAAGCCGTTTCCGTTCTTTTCCAGAAGATCCACAACCCGCAGGCTTTGTTCGTAGTGGCGGAACCCACCGGGATGGACTTCCCGCAGGGCCCGTTCACCGGCATGCCCAAAGGGCGTATGACCAAGGTCATGCCCTAACGCAATGGCTTCTGTCAGATCTTCGTTCAGCTGCAGACCACGGGCAAGGGAACGTGCAATCTGCGCTACTTCCAGCGTATGGGTTAAGCGGGTACGGTAATGGTCTCCCATAGGAGCAAGAAAAACCTGTGTTTTGTGCTGCAACCGCCGGAACGCGTTGCAGTGGATAATGCGGTCCCGGTCCCGCTGGTAAGCCGTCCGGAAATCATCGTCCGGCTCCGGCCGCATGCGGCCTTTGGTGTCCGTAACTCGCATGGCATAAGAAGAGAAAAACAAGTCCTGATAACGTTCGGTTTCTTCACGAATGGTGGCCATGGTCAGGTCTCCTTCCTGCACTTCCTTAAAATAGAGCCTTTCGGAATGTGTTCCGGGCACAGAATCCGGATGGTTGCCATTGGATTGGGTGCTACCGGGATGGATTCCCCGTCTTCATTATATATTTCCTGTACGGTGATGGAATGGGGCTTTACTCCGGGAGAAAGCACTTCCAGCTCTTCCCCCTGGAAAAAGCGGTTCCGCTGGGTTACGGTCAGATAGGTGCCATCGGAGTCCAGGACGTTGGCAATGATATCCCAGTTACGGATATATATGCCGTCATAGTAGATATTGGCATCTTCCTCCGGCGGGCCGTAAAAGAAGCCGGTACAGTAATCCCGGTAACTGATTTTCCTGGTTTCTTCTACAATCCAGGGTTCCGGCTGATAGGTATCAGAAGGGTTGGCCAGATATCCATCTATGGCACAGCGGTACGCATTGGTAACGGCGGCCACATAAAAGGAAGATTTGGCACGGCCCTCTATTTTAAAGCTATTAATTCCGGCATTTACCAGATCCGGAATATGCTCAATCATGCACATGTCTTTGCTGTTCAGGAAGTAAGTGCCGTTTTTCCCGTCTTCGGTCAGTTCGTAATACTGACCCGGACGGCGTTCTTCCAGCAGGTGGTATTTCCAGCGGCAGGGCTGGGCACAGTCACCACGGTTGGAGTCCCGGCCGGTCATGTAATTAGATAACAGACAGCGTCCGGAAAAAGACATACACATGGCACCGTGAACAAAAGCCTCCAGTTCCAGGTCATCCGGAATATTGGCCCGAATGGTTTCAATTTCCTTCAGGGAAACTTCCCTGGCTAAAACAATCCGTTTTGCTCCAAGGTCATACAGGGCATTGGCGGTCATGTAGTTCACTACACCAGCCTGGGTAGACATGTGAATATCTACTTTGGGCGCATATTTCTGCGCTGCACGCAGGACACCGATATCCGCAATAATGAAGGCATCCACCCCTGCTTCCTGCGCCTGGGCCAGAAAATCCGGAAGGGCTTCCAGTTCTTCATTCCTGGGCAGGGTGTTGCAGGTTAAATGGACTTTTACGCCCTGCGCATGACAAAGGGCAACTGCTTCCTGCAGCGCCGTCTGGCTGAAATTAGCCGGTGCGGCACGCATGCCGAACTCCTGGCCTCCCAGGTAAACAGCATCCGCGCCATATTGCAGTGCAGCGGTTAACCGCTCCGGATCTCCGGCAGGTGCCAGGAGCTCCGGTGCTTTGGATAAACTCATGAACAGACTCCTTACGAATCGTCGGAAGAGGAACTCTTCGCGGCTTTATTGACGTTGGCATTTTGTTCGTTGGCGGTACGTGCCAGGTAGATATTGCCATCGTCATCGTGGGCAAAGAAGTAGTAACTGGTGGTCTGCGGCCACAGAACAGCCTTAATGGCATCATTGCCCGGGTTACAGATGGCACCAATTGGCAGGCCTTTACAGTTATAGGTGCTGTACAGATCCAGATACGTGTTGTATTCCGACTCTGTTACCTGCGGCTTAATATATTCCTTCACGTAATTAACGGTGGCATCCGACTGCAGGGTCGGGAAGTTGGAAGAATTCAGTCGGTTATAGAAAACAGAGGAAATGTATGCCATGTTGGAGGCCTTACTGTCTTCCTTCTGAACGATGGAAGCCATGGTCAGTACCTGATCCATTGTCATGTTGATTTCTTCAGCCCGTTCCTCATATTCATCAGTCCACTTGGACTGGAAGTTGGAGAGCATCTTCTTAACAACAGACTCTGCGTCCTGACCTACATAGAATTCATACGTGTCCGGATACAGATAGCCTTCCAGTGCGGCATAGCGGGAATCCGCATTGTCTATGTTCTGCAGGAATTCAAAGTCATAGTCTGTCTTGCTGCAGGCCTTCAGGAAGTCTTCCTGGGAGCAGACTTTGTTTTTCTCCAGTGTTTCACCAATCTGGACAACGTTGTAACCTTCCGGAACGGAAACTTCCACGGTTTCCTGGCGCTGGATGTTCATACATTGCAGCAGCATTTTTTCAATGCCCATATTTTTGGAAAGAACGTAGTCACCCTTCAGGTAGGTGGCTTTGGTGTAGTCTTCGCTCCGCATACTGTCCGTCAGGGCAATAAAGACCTTACATTCCACAGAGTGCTTAATAAAGCCCTTCCGGTCTAACTGCCCGATGATTTTATTTGTAGTCATGTCATCTTCGGAAATGGTGAAGGTCTGACTATCCGTACTGCGTCCGAACCCAAGAATGTCATTGATGACAGAGGTCAGGCGTATGGACAAAATCAGGGCCAGAACAATAATAATGACTCTGGTGGCAATAGACTTTTTATACGGGTCTGCCTGAATTTCGGCAATTGTCGGGCCAAGCTGTTGAAATCCATATTGGAGTTTCCCTTTCAGGGTTGGCGGAAGCGGCTGTTTTGGACCACGTTGCTTCCTGACTGGCGATTGAGCTGCTATCCGTTTGGGCTGTGCAGTTGCAGCCGGTTGTGTCTGCTTTTGCAGTTGCGTTGCCGGAGCCGGGCGTTTTTTGCCCTTGGCAGTAAGCGGTGTTACTTTCTTTTTCTGGCGAGTCAGCTTCTGTTCCTGCTGCAAAGGTTTCTTTGTAGCACTCATTTGCGCTCTACGTTGCGCATAGGTAGACTCTGCTTTTGGCGCAGCGCTGTTTTGTGCTACGCTGGCTGGCGCTTTTGTTACACGCCGTGTAGCAGTTCTTTGTGCCGTGGTGGCTTGCTGGGCTGGACGCTGAGCAGCGGCTTGCGCCGGGGCTCTGCGCTGCGC
>CAVHZY010000010.1:13422-51840 GCA_963640645.1 uncultured Phascolarctobacterium sp.
TCTGCGCTGCGCGGTTGCAGCTTGCTGCGCCGAGCGCTGTGCGGCGGCTTGCGCCGGGGCTCTGCGCTGCGCGCTTGCAGTTTGCTGTGCCGGACGCTGTGCTGCGGCTTGCGCCGGGGCTCTGCGCTGCGCAGTTGCAGCTTGCGGTTGTATTCTGTGTTGCGTTGCAGCAGTCTGTTGTGGCACATGGCGTTGCGTTGCAGCTTGTTGCTGCAACGGGCGCTGTGCTGCTGCATTTGGCTGTTGTGTTCTGCTTCTATTCTGCGTTACCGTTTTTTGAGTTGCACCTGCACGCACTGCAGTAGTCTGCTGATGCGCTCTTTGCTGTGCGGCGGCCTGCTGCACCTGATGCTGTGCAGAGACCTGCTGTTGCGGTCTGCGCTGTACGGTGGCCTGCTGTTGCACCTGGTGTTGCGCTGCAACCCGTTGTTGTGCCTGGCGCCGTGCAGCAGCTTGCTGTTGCGCCTGACGCTGTACGGTAGTTCCTTCCACCGGGCGACGTGCAGCAGCCCGTTCAGGGCTCTGATACCCTGCAGGCGTTTGCTGTTGCGTCGGTTTTGCTTTGAAAGCGCTCGGCTTGTTGGAATTAGACATCATCGGTAACTCTCTCTCCGGTCAAATTTCTTCTATTTCCGTGGCATTATCCAAACGGATACTGCATGGTCTTCAAAATCTGTCTGGCGTTTTCTTCTCCCACAAATTTTGCTGCAATGGCTTCTCCGAAAAGCAGTGCCGTACCGGCGCCGTTTGCAGTAATGATATTTTCATCTGTTACCACTCCGGCAGATTGCAGAATGGCACCCTGCAATTCGGTTTCAAATCCGGGAAAACAGGTAGCCTTTTTTCCGGCTAACAGTTGCTTATGTCCGAAAATGGACGGAGCAGCACAAATAGCACAAAGCAGTTTTTGATTCTGATGACAGAACGTAATGGCTTTCTGTACGGTTGCATCTGCTTCCAGATTTTTGGTTCCGGGCATTCCTCCTGGCAGAATAACACCATCCAGCGCATCTGTTAATTCTACTTCTTCCGTAGTCAGATCCGTCAGGAACGTGACACCATGGGCACCCGGAATGGCATTTCCGCCAACGCCAACAGTTTGTACACTGACACCGGCTCTGCGCAAAACATCCAACGGAGCCATTGCTTCCGTTTCTTCAAAGCCCGGGGCTAAAAACAAATAAAGCATAGGTTACCTCCTGTTTTCTCCTGTTATGATAGTGGAAATCCAATATAAGGATAGTCTTTTTCTTTTAGTGCCCGCGCACCCTGTTCCGTTAGGGCACAGGCCATGCCGTCTGCCTCCGGAGATGCTTCCTTGCCCGGAAAAACAGCTGCGGAAACCGGCAGGCGGAACTGATACGTATCCGCCGTTTCTTCCAAAAGGATAGCCGGCAGTTTACTACCCGGCTCCGTGGAAATCCATTCGGTTACCATTACGGTTGTATCCTTCTTTTCATAAAAAGCATATCCGTCTTCGGCAACTGCAACATGTCCGCCGGAAACCAGCTGGGTATAGAAAAAGTATTGTAATTGTTCTCTGTTATAGGAAAGGTGATCTGTTTCCTGCAAGGCCTGCTCCCGTTGCTGTAACCGGTCCGGCAGGACAGCTTCTGCTGTAACGTCTGCTGCAGTCAGTTCTGCCGGCAAGGCTTCCTGCAACTCCTGCGCCGTAAACTGTAATGTCTTGTGATACAGTGCCGGTTGGAATCCAAGGTTCTCATAATACGTGAACAGTCCCGGTTCTGCAGGGACAAGGAAAAACAGATCCATGCCCCGCTCTGCAGCCACTTGCTTGACATACTGAATCAGGGAAGCCATATACCCCCGTCCGCGATTATCCGGATGGGTGGCTGCCGCATAAAAATAAGCAGCCTTATACTCCTGCCCTTTGGACTGGTAGGTACAGGGAATCAGATAGGCCATAGAGATGACCTTTTTGTCATCCTTAATAACGAAGCGGTTTTCCGGTCCGCAGCAGTAGCGGAAGAAATCCTGAATAAATTGGGGCTCATCCCCAAAGACCTCCTGCCACAGAGCCTGTAAATCTTCCACATCAGACTCTTCGGCCAGTTTAGGCTGATAATCTATATTGCTTTTCTGTACAGCCAGATAACTGGCATACAGGCTAACAGGGTGATAAGATTCCTTGGCTTTTCTAAGGCCGGGAATTCCCATGTCTTCTTCCCTGTTTACATATTTATAAGAGGAAAGTGCATGGCGCGCAAATTCCCGGTTAATCATGGGATACGCCCCGCGATACGCACTGTCAGCCTTTTCAATGTGCGTACAGAAAACCTGGTCATTAATGGGTTCTCCTGCCGTGAAAGCAACAATTTTCCCATCTACCCGCAAAACGCCACCAGTAAAACCAAGTTCAAAAAAATTCTGAAAAGCAAGTTCCAGGGCGATGCACTCTTCTTCAGTCCGTTCGGGACTGTCTTTCATCCATTGGTCTACAAAGGATTTGGCTTCTGACAGATTTTCTTTGGTTACCGCTTCATAAGACCACTGATAGGTCTTTTCAAAGTAACTGCAATGGTTCCGCTTCCCGTGATATTTTTTCCCGGGAAGTTCGGCCAGATCTTTTACTTCATAAATATAGTTGGCATTGTTTCGGTTGTCCCGGATGGTAAAAACACCGGGGAACGTCTGTTCCAGCCATTCTTTCTGGACCTCATCCAGGCCATGCAATTGCAGGGGCTCTTCCGCTTCATCCAGCATCTTCTGTAAAACCGGGCCTGCGTCTCCATCCCCTGCCGGAATGGTATAACTGTGCTGGGAGCGGATTACCAGCATACCGTCCACTTTACCAACAGAAACGTGATAGGAAGGGGACCACATAAAAATATTGCCAAACGTAAATTCCGCACTGTCCCTTCCGGAGAAACGGAGGGCCTGTCGAATCCAGTCCTGGTCAGCCAGCGTAGCTGTCCAAAACTGCTGATCTAATAAACTCATTCTGATAACTCCAGGTGCAGACGTTCCCGGACCACTGCCCTAACTTCTGCTGCAATGGTTTCAATGGATTTCGGCTGTCCGTTCTCCGCACAGGAGATACAGACCCAGCCCTGCCGCTCCGCCGCAAACAGGGCAGCGTCCCGGCAATGCTGTAAATAGGAAACATCCTTTTCGTGAACGTCTTTTTTGCTTTCATCTCCCTGATAACGGGAGGTCATTAATTTTTGGGAAACTTCTACCGGCATATCCAGAAAGATAACCAAAGCCGGTTCCGGAATTCCCATTTTCCGGTATTCAAAATCTTCCAGCCAGGCAAGGTACCCGGACCACTCTTCCTTTGGAAGCTTGGTCATCTGATACGAGGCATTGGAAGTGGCATAGCGATCTGCCAGGATCAGCGTACCGTTTTCATAGGCGTCTTTCCAGACGGTCTGAAAGCTGGCATACCGATCTACTGCGTAAAAGGCGGATGCGGCATAAGCGCCGACCGCATTTGGATCCGAACCAAACGCACCGTTTAAATACATCTGTACTAAGGTGCTGGACGGGCTGTCGTAATCCGGCAGTTTAATCTGCTTTACCGGGATGTTGTTATTAAAAAGGGTCTGCCGCAGCAAAGCAGTCTGTGTAGATTTTCCGGATCCGTCTAATCCTTCCAAAACCAAAAGTTGCTTCATACAATCGGCTCCCTTTTCCAAATGGCACACCACCAGTGATACTATCAGCGATACAGTATTATAACAAACCGCCCCCGCTGATACAAGTTTCTGAAACAGAAAAACAGCCAGATGGAATCCATCTGACTGTTTTATTCTTTCCAGATTTTATAAAGGCTTACTCAAAGTACGCAAATACCTTGGGAAGAATGGTAATTAAGTCCGTGGCAGTCATGCTGCGGAGGGATTTGTCCGACGCAGCAAACTGAGCAGCGGCGCCGTGGAGATATGCTCCCATGGAGGCCGCCTTGAACGGGCTTAAGCCCTGGGCAAGCAGGCCTGCAATGATACCGGACAGGCAGTCACCGCTACCGCCCTTGGCAAGGCCCTGATTTCCGGTTACATTTACGTACAGCTTCCGCTTCTGCGGAGCGGCCACCAGCGTGTCGGCCCCTTTCAGTAAAAGCGTTACATTATATTCATTTGCAAAATCAGCGGCAGCCTGTTGCCGGTTGGCCAGAATTTCGGCTACCGGTTTTCCGGTCAGGCGGGACAGTTCTCCCGGATGTGGCGTCAGGACCAACTTTGCCTTCGTGGATTTCAGAAGTTCCTTCTGACCGGCAACGGCGTTCAGGCCGTCCGCATCCAGTACCACCGGACAATCCGCTTCCGCCAGAATGGCGGCTACCAGTTTTTGGATGTCCTCTCCTTGTCCAAGGCCGCAGCCAAGGATTAAAACGGTTGCTTTTTTCAGTGCGTCCCGTAATTCTGGCAGGGCAGCAGTGCTTAACCGGCCCTCTGCATTTTCCGAAAGCGGAAGCCGCATGGCTTCCATGGGAAGCTGTGCGCCAAAGGCACCGTAAGCACTTTCCGGAAAGGCAGCAGTTAATAGTCCGGCTCCACTGCGCAACGCTGCGCCGGCCGCAAGGCACCCGGCCCCCGGCATACGCCGGCTGCCGCAAATGCTGAGTACATGGCCAAAATCATTTTTATGCGCCGTTCTGGCCCGTGGCGGGAGTAAATGACGAATATCTTCTTCCGCATAGGTCATCAGTTTTGGGCTGACACAGGCAAAGGATTCTTCCAGAATGCCAATGTCCAGCACCATGGTTTCTCCGCAGTATCCGCAGGAAGGATACAGAACGTGGGCCGGCTTAAGGCAGGTCAGGGTCAGGGTCAGGTCTGCTTCCACAGCAGCCCCTTCCACTTCCCCTGTATCCGTATTGACGCCGGACGGCACGTCAATGGCAACCACACTGCCGGCAGAACGGCTGACCAGATCAAAAATGTAGGCCTGCTCGTCATTAGCGGCGCCGTGGAAGCCGATGCCGAACATGGCATCTACCACAACGGCGGCTTTGGCAATCAGCTGATCGGCAAAGCCGTGGTCCGGATACGACGGGATGACGGGAATACCGGCATCCACTGCCTTCTGATAATTAATAACGGCATCTTCTGCGGTTGGTTCCCCAAACGCCAGAACAATGCTGACATCATAGTCTGCATTGTGCAGCTTCCGGGCAATAACAAAACCGTCCCCGCCGTTTTTCCCTTTTCCGCAAACAACGGCAATACTGCCAATATCCTTGGAAAAGTGATCCATAATAACATCTGCACAAGCCGCTCCTGCACGGCTCATCAGTTCCAGAAAATGGGTTCCAATCTGGTTTTCTTTTTCTTCTACAGCTCTGATTTCAGCAGCAGTCAGAATATCCAAGGTTATCCCTCCTCCAGGGCCACCACAACAGCCATAGCCATTTCATCGGTATGGGTCAGACTGACATCCATAGACCAGTTTCCGACCTTCTTTTGCAAATCTTCCGAAAGGGAAAGATACGGTTTGTCCATTTCGTCATGCAGCACTTCCACGTCCCGCATGGCAAATCCACGGAATCCGGTTCCCAGGCACTTGGCAAAAGCTTCTTTGGCTGCCCAGGCTGCGGCAACACTTTCCACGGGAAAGCCTTTTTCCTCATAATAGGCGTATTCCTGCTCTCCTAAAATATATCTGGCAAAGGACGGAGATTCCATAGATTTCTGGATGCGGGCCAGCTCTACGGCATCTATTCCGGTATGTACTAACATCAAACCCTTCCTCTCATGTTTGGTATCCCCAGTTTAGCACAAAGCCGGGGACTTATAAACAACAGAAAAGAAAGAATTCCATGCTTGAAAAGCAGCCCCTTCTTTGCTAGAATACTAGCGATATTAGGAAACGCATTGACGGAGTTTACGTAAGGTTTCAGACACTCCGGTCCAGAGAAGGTCCGCCATCGGCTGCAAACGGACTTACCGGACTGTAACCTGAATTTCCCTCCCGAGCGGTTGTTTCGAACAGCGCTGACTCGCCCAGTAAAAACAAACGGAAGGCTGCCGTTATCAGCATTGAGTGCCCACACAGCAGTGGGAATACGGGTGGTACCGCGGAGTTGCTTCGTCCCTTTACGGAACGGAGCTTTTTTATTTTTCAAACTCTTCCCGCACTCAAAGTAATCAAGAAAAAGGAAGGTACAAAGTATGAACCAGAAAGAACAGCTGGAACAGATCCGTGCAGCGGCAAAAGAAGCCCTTGCCGGAACCGAAACCCTTGCCGATCTGGATGCCATCCGCATCAAATACCTCGGCAAAAAAGGCGAACTGACCTCAGTGCTGAAGACCATGGGTTCCCTCTCTCCGGAGGAACGTCCCGTTGTCGGACAGATTGCCAATGAGGTACGGGAAAAAATTACCCAGAGCCTGGAAGAAAAGACCAATGAATTGAAAGAAAAGGCACAGGAAGCCAAACTGCTGTCCGAAACCATTGACGTTACCCTGCCGGGACAGGCCATTGAAATCGGCCACCAGCACCCGTTGTCCATTGTTTTGGATGAAGTTAAGGAAATCTTCCTTGGCATGGGATTCAACGTTGCCAGCGGTCCGGAAGTAGAATGGGACTACTACAACTTTGAAGCACTGAACATTCCGGCAGATCACCCTGCCAGAGACACTCAGGATACCTTTTATATTACCCAGAAAATGCTGCTGCGGACCCAGACCTCCGGCTGCCAGATCCGTTACATGGAGGAAAACCAGCCGCCGTTCCGCATGATTGCGCCGGGCCGTGTTTACCGCAGTGACGCCGTAGACGCCACCCACTCTCCTATCTTCCATCAGATTGAAGGTATGGTAGTAGACAAGGGCATTACCATGGGAGACCTGAAGGGCACCCTGGAAACCTTTGCCAAAAAGCTGTACGGCGAAAACACCCGTATCCGTCTCCGTCCGCACCACTTCCCGTTCACCGAACCGTCCTGTGAAATTGACATTTCCTGCTTCAAATGCGGTGGCAAAGGCTGCCCCATGTGCAAAAATGAAGGCTGGATTGAAATTCTCGGCGGCGGTATGGTTCACCCGAAGGTACTCCGCAACGGCGGCATTGACCCGGATCAGTACAGCGGCTTTGCCTTCGGTATCGGACTGGAACGAATTGTTATGTTCCGCTTTGGCTTAGACGACATGCGTATGCTTTATGAAAATGACATGCGCTTCTTGGAACAGTTTTAAAGGAGGCGAAGAAAATGGATTTATCAAAAAGATGGTTACAGGATTACGTTGATCTGGAGGTAGATGACCACGACTTCGCCGAGGCTATTACCCTTTCCGGTTCCAAAGTAGAATCCTATCAGACAGAAGGCGCCGAACTTTCCAATATTGTAGTCGGCCGCGTAGAAGAAATTGTCCACCACCCCAACGCTGACACGCTTTGGATTTGCCAGCTGAACGTAGGACAGGAAAAGAATATTCAGATTGTTACCAGTGCACAGAACCTTTCCGTTGGAGATTATGTTCCGTGTGCCCTGCACAAATCCACGGTTGCCGGCGGCCATCACATTACCAAAGGCAAAATGCGCGGTGAAGTTTCCGAAGGCATGATGTGCTCCGTTGCCGAATTGGGCCTGACCGTTCATGATTTCCCATATGCCATTGAAGACGGCATCTTTGTATTGGGAGATGACTGCAAAAAAGAACTTGGCCTGGACATCCGCGAAGCCATCGGTCTGACGGACACCATTACTGAATTTGAAATTACCTCTAACCGGCCGGACTGCCTTTCCGTCATCGGCCTGGCAAGAGAAGCTGCTGCCACCTATCAGCTGCCGCTTCACGTTTCCGAACCGGTTGTAAAGCCGGGTCACGGAGACGTCAATGACTTCTTAAAAGTAGATATTCAGGTACCGGAAACCTGCTATCGTTACAGCGGTGCCGTAGTGGAAAATGTCCGGGTTGCTCCGTCTCCCCTGTGGATGCGGGAACGGCTGCGCGCTTCCGGCGTCAGACCCATCAATAACATTGTAGACATTACCAACTTTGTTATGCTGGAATATGGCCAGCCAATGCACGCCTTTGACCTTCGCTTCCTGGAAGGCAATCACGTTATTGTCCGCAACGCCAGAGCCGGCGAAACCATCACCACCCTGGACGGTGTAGAGCGGGAACTGAAAGAAAGCATCATGGTTATTGCCGACGAAAAGAAGCCGGTTGCCGTTGCCGGTGTCATGGGCGGAGAATACTCCGGCATCATGGATGACACCAGCACCATCGTCTTCGAATCCGCCTGCTTCAACGGGCCGTCTGTCCGCAGAGCTGCCAAAGCACTGGGTATGCGTACCGAAGCCTCTGCCCGTTATGAAAAGGAATTAAATCCGGACAGCTGCGATACCTGCCTGCGTCGTGCACTGGAATTGGTACAGGCACTGGATGCCGGCGATGTAGTCAACGGCACCGTAGACGTATACGCCAATCCGAAAGAGCAGGTTACCCTGCCCTTTGATCCGGAATGGACCAATCGTTTTATTGGTATCAGTCTTTCCGCAGACGAACAGAAAACCATTCTGGAACGCATCGGCTTCGAAATTAAAGACGGTACCATTTACGTTCCGTCCTTCCGTATTGATATTGCTTCGCAGGCAGATATTTCTGAAGAAATTGCCCGCTTCTATGGTTACAACAACATTCCGGACAGCGAAATGCGTGGGGTAGCCGAAGCCGGCTTGACAGACCGTCAGAAATTCAATCGCCTGGTAGAACAAACCGTCAGAGGAGCCGGCCTGTCTGAAATTCAGACGTTCTCCTTCATGAGTCCGAAGAGTTATGACAAAATCCGTCTTCCGCAAGACTCCAAGCTGCGGAACAGCATTGTCATCAGCAACCCGCTTGGTGAAGACACCAGCGTCATGCGCACCACCTCCATTCCCACCATGATGGAAGTGCTGGCACGAAACTACAACAACAGAAACGAAAAAGCCTGCCTGTACGAGCTTTCCACCATTTATCTTCCGAAGGAATCCCTGGAAGAGCTGCCGGATGAAGATCAGCAGCTGGTAATGGGAATGTACGGCCCGAAGCTCAGCTATTTCTCCCTGAAGGGCGTAGTAGAAAAGCTGTTGGAAGTGGTTGGCATTACGGACATCGACGTAGAACCTGTTCACAACAATCCAACCTTCCACCCGGGCAGAACTGCTGTTATTCTGGCAGATGGAGAAGAACTTGCAGTCCTTGGCGAAGTTCATCCTGCGGTTTGCGCTAACTACGGCATTAACACCCGCGTTTATGTTGCTACCGTAAATCAGGAACTGCTCTTTGCAAAGGCAAACCTGAACCGTACGTATAAGCATCTGCCAAAGTATCCGGCCACCTCCCGTGACCTTGCCTTCGTAGTAGACAGCACCCAGCCGGTTTTGACTTTGGAAAAAGCCATTGCCGCTGCCATAAAGGGTAATATCCTGGAAAACATTGATCTGTTTGACGTTTACGAAGGTGAGCAGGTTGGTCACGGCAAGAAATCCGTTGCTTTCTCCCTGCGCTTCCGCTCTGCGGATCGCACCCTGACGGATGAAGAATGCAACCAGGCCGTAGAAAAAGCCATCCAGGCCATCCAGAATCTGGGCGGTGCTCTTCGTTCCTAAGAAAAAAGTCCGACAGCGTGTTGTTTTCCACCACCGGATGCCTTATAATGATTATCTAGTATAAGTTGGAGGTGGTTCCATGACCGATAAGACAATCCAGTTTTCTTTAAAGGAAGATTCCGATGCTGAAATGCACCAGATTCTGACACAGGTTTATAATGCCCTAAAAGAAAAAGGCTACAATCCTATCAGTCAGATTGTAGGTTATCTGCTTTCGGAAGACCCAACCTACATTACCACGCATAACAACGCGCGTAGTCTTATCCGCAAGCTGGACCGGGACGAATTATTACAAACTCTGGTCAAAGACTTCCTTGATAAATAAGACGAAAACCTGTTGAAACGGAGTGAATCCATTGGCTGAAAACAAATTCCTCACCTACAAGGGAAAGCCTCTTGTCAGAAAGGGAAATACTCTTTATTACGGCAACATGTATGATCCCTATGTGGTTATGCTGACCATTAAAAGCACAAAGCAATTTCAGGATATGGAAATTGCCGACAAGGTCACCATTCAGTTACTGAATACCGATCCTACCGCTTCCCCGGCAGAAATGGTAAAAAAGAAAGGTGAAAAAGTCGGACTTTATCCTGCTTTGGACATCGGTGCCACCTGGTTGGAACGTGCACTTGCAGAATAATAGAACATCAAAAAGAGCCTGTTGCAGATCATCTGCAACAGGCTCTTTTCATCTGTTCAGTCTTTAATTTTCAGCTATCGGAACAGCACGGTAACAGTCTCCGGTTACCTGAAGCTGGATTTTTCCAGAGGAAAGGCTACTGAGTTCCTCTGACAGGCCGGATACCGCTGTTTCCGGCAGTTCCAGAGGAACAGTGACCTTGTCGGTGAAAGTGGTCTCCTGCGGGCGGGCATTCCACTTTGCAAGGAGGGATGGCACGCGGCCGTAGAAGGGATAGTCACATTGGAAAACGGCAGTTTTACAAGGCAGCATGGTAACCATTCCGGCCGCCTGCAGTCCCAGTGCAGCACTGTGGGAGTACGCCCGTACCAGGCCGCCGGCCCCCAGAAGAATGCCGCCGAAGTAGCGGGTTGTGACCAGGCAGACATCCGTTACACCGGATTTCTGCAACACATCCAGCGTCGGCATTCCTGCGGTGCCCTGCGGTTCCCCATCATCCGAGAAGCGCTGGGAACCATCCCGTAAGCGGTAGGCGTATACGTTGTGCCTGGCATCCCAGTACCGGCTTTTCTGTGCATCAATAAAAGCGGCCGCTTCCTCTACTGTCCTGACCGGAATTACATGGGTCAGAAACCGGGAACGCTTTTCTTCAAAAACCGATTCTCCGGATCCGGCTACGGTTAAATAAGAATCCATGGGTTTCCTCCCCTCTTATAAGATATTCTCTGATAAAACAAAAGGGCGGTACAAACTGTACCGCCTTGTCTTCTTAGCCTGTCAGACTTATTTTGCCTGAGCTTTGCCATAACGCTTGTTGAATCGGTCAACACGTCCGCCGGTATCAACAAGTTTTTGTTTACCGGTGAAGAATGGATGACAGTTGGAGCAGATATCTACACGAAGATCACCTTTGGTAGATGCCGTTTCAATAACAGCACCGCAAGCGCATTTTACGGTTACAGGGCCGTAGTTAGGATGAAGTCCCTCTTTCATTCGTTTCACCTCTTTCACTGGTTTTGGCACAATGTGTGCCTTGATTGCTTAGGTATTCTAACACGTGGGCTAACAAATTGCAATAGAAAACCTAAGAGTTTTCAAAGAAAAAGTACCCTCCGGAACGGAAGGTACTTTTGGCTTTGTTTTGTGCCGGAAACCGGCTTAGTTACGGTTTCCGAAGATGTCATCAATGGCATCAAAATAACCGTCATCCATACCAAATCCGAAATCACCGGAAACAGAGTCATTGGAGGAATCGTCTGCAAACAGAGAGGACGTACTGGTAGTGGAAGAACTGTTGTCTGCAAAGGCTGCCGGATTTACCGGGATGTCTGTACCAAGGTCATCCGTGAAGCCAGGAACATCAAGGTCAATCTTTGGTGCATCATACTTTACAGCTGAATCGCCGAAGCCGGTGGCAATAACGGTAACAATGATTTCGTCATCCAGCGTGTCATCAAAGGCAACACCCCAGATAATGTTGGCATCCGGATGGGCTGCATTGGCAATCAGGGTGGATGCGGTTTCTACTTCTTCCAGGCCGATGTCCGGAGAAGAAGTAATGGAAATAATAACACCGTGTGCCCCATCAATGGTGGTTTCCAGAAGAGGACTGGAAACAGCGGCATTGGCGGCCTGTTCTGCCTTATCTTTTCCGCTGGCGCGGCCTACGCCCATGTGGGCATGTCCGGCATCACGCATAACGGCACTGACGTCTGCAAAGTCAAGATTGATAAAGCCCGGTACTTTAATTAATTCGGAAATGGATTTTACGCCCTGACGAAGGATATCATCTGCAGCGTCAAAGCCGTTGGCCAGGGTAATCTTTTCCTTAGAGAAGAATTTCAAACGGTCATTCGGGATAACAACCAGACTGTCCACATTGGCAGCTAGTTCCTTAATTCCGTTTTCAGCCTGATCCATCCGGTGTTTGCCTTCAAAAGCAAACGGCTTGGTAACAATACCAACGGTCAGGATGCCCATGTCTTTAGCCAGTCCTGCAATAACAGGAGCAGCACCGGTACCGGTACCACCGCCCATGCCGGCAGTAATAAATACCATGTCCGTTCCCTTCAGGGCATCGGAAATAACTTCCTTGCTTTCTTCCGCAGCGCGCTGACCAATTTCCGGTCTGGCACCTGCGCCCTGTCCCTTGGTTACCTTTTCTCCGATCTGGATTTTATGGGTTGCCTGAGACTGAAGCAAAGCGGATTTATCTGTGTTGACGGAGACAAATTCCACGCCCTTTACATCAGAACGAATCATGCGGTTTACGGCATTTCCGCCGCCACCGCCGACACCAATTACTTTTATTTGAACAACGCTGTCAAAATCTGCAGACATTTCAAAACTCATTGAGGCATCCTCCTAATGTCTAATGTTATACTGATACGTTTTAAATAGTACCATGCAAGCCAGAAAAATTCAATTTATTTTTGGCTTACCATGGCCTTTTTTCAAGATGTTGTGCTACTTTCTGAGGTTTCCGACTCCGCAGAAGTCTCCTCTTCCGCTTTGGCGGTTGTCAGGGATTCTGCTTCATCAGAGAAATAGGCTCTTCCGCTGATGGTCAGATCTATGGTTCCGGTCAGTTCCGCGCTAACCGCATTCTGCTCCTCCAGCACTTTTTCCGCCAGCTGGAGCTTTCGGTTCAAACCGGACGAAGAGCCAAGCTTCAAGATAATCCGCTTTTCATATTCCATCCGGATGTCAGAGGAATTTGTGAAATCCAGTCCGGTAACGCCGGTAAACTCTTCTTCTTCCAATGCCTTGACTACATCCTGATAAGCCGTATACGCCGCATTGTTTTCAAAAGTAATCTTCCTGCCGGCTTCTGCCTTGCTGACGGTCAGGCCGGAAATCATGGTAATCTGGCTTTTTGCAGCCTCTACCTCTTCCTCTGTTACACTGACAGAAGTGTCCTTATTGGCTTCTGTGGCCTCCGCGTTGGAAGTAGCAGAGGTCTCATCCTCTTTCGTCTGCGATGCAGTTCCCGTACTCTTTCCGGCTCCGGCAGAAACAGAAGTTTTTCCGCTTACCGTCCCGGATGCAGAAGTGGCACTTTTTGTAGATGAACTTTTTGTAGAAGAACTCTTTGCGGAAGAATTCTTAGTTGTGCTGGAAGAAGACGATGAAGCACCTGCCACACCGGAAGTTGAATTTCCCTGTGCTGCGGCAGCCGTAACGGAAGCCGTGGCCGTACTGTCGTCTGCATTGTCTTCCGTGTTATTTGCTGTCCGCGTTTCCTCTGCAGTAACTTCTTCTGCAAGACGGAGTTGCTGTGCCACCAGGGTATACAGTTCTTCTTCTGTAGAAACCGTTGCCAGAACCTTCTGGTCCTGATTCAGCAGTGCATATCCGTCTTCACAGGCTACCGCGCCGTTTGGCACGGAATCCGTTACCTGGATGATAATTTTATTTGGGAAAGACCGCTTTACGGTAATTTCTCCCGTAAAAGGCAACGCACGGCCAATCTTATCAGCCACACGGGATTTTTTGACCAAGAACAGATTGTCTCCGGTGTCTACCCCACAGACATTCAGGATGGTTTCTTTGCTGTACTGGCTGGCTCCGGTTACTTCTACGGTACTGATCTTAAAGAAGACCGTTAACGACAGAACCACACCAATCACAATTGCAGCCAGAGCCAGCATACAGGTGGTAAACCGGCGTTTCCGTTTTTGCTGCCGTTCCCGCTTCAGGCGTGCTTCCCTGCGAAGCTCTTCTCTGGACTTCTGCACAGGCATTGCCTGCCGTTGTCCATTGGTGCTTCTACGCTGACGTTGCCCCTGCGTCACATGCTGCGAGCGCTGTGCAGCGGTACGCTGAACGGGTTGGGATGAGCCGGCCGCAGAACGTGTAACGGTTTTGCGCCGCGTCTGTGTTACTTTGCCGGTGGAGCCTGCCCGGCCCCGTGTGGCAGAAGTCCGTCCCTGCGTGGCAGAAGTACGTCTCTGTTGTGCCATGTTGTCTCCTCTGTTAGTCTTCCTGCTCCGGCACCAGACGCAGCAGGTTTTCCACAATTAAATCTGTGGCATTTAAAATAGCCATTGCTTTGGCGTTTTGTTCCATCTCTTTAATTCTGGTCGGGTCATTGGCCAGTTCTTCTACCAAAGAAATTAAGGCTTCCCCGGTCAGATCTTTTTGTTCAATCATGCAGGCAGCATTCTTTTCCACCAGTTCCATGGCATTATGGTATTGGTGATTTTCTGCCACGTTCGGGGACGGAATCAGAATGGACGCCTTCCCCAGTGCCCTGATTTCATATAAAGACGAGGCACCGGAGCGGCAGATGATCAGGTCTGCGGCCGGCATGCAGACATCCATATCATGGATATATTCCCGCAGATCCAGATTGGCCTGCGTTTCCGGATCCACACCCCGTTCTAAAAGTGCATCCTTCATTTCCAGACCATACTGGCCCATGGCATGAATGAAATACAACTTCTGATTGTCTTTTTCTGCCACAATTAAATCAGTCATGGCTTCATTAATGGCGTCTGCCCCAAGAGAGCCTCCCATGGACAGCACCAACAGCTGGTCATCCGATAAGCCAAGTTGCTTCCGGCATGCTGCACGGTCAGCCCGCAACATGGAACCGCGGACCGGCAGGCCGGTAATGACCGGTTCATTCTTGCAATCTATCCGGTCTCTGGCAGCCTCTGAGGTCAGCATAACCAGATCTACTTCTTTGGCAAGTGCTTTATTGGTAATGCCGGGATAGGCATTCTGTTCGTGAATGGCAGTCTTTACACCCAGCTTGTGGCAGTCCCGGATGACCGGTCCGCTGACATAGCCGCCGAACCCGATGGCCACATCCGGCGCAAATTCCTTAATAATCTTTTTGGCTTCCACGCTGGAAGTAAACATCTTAATAAAAGCAACGGCATCCCGTTTTAAGTTGGTCCAATTCAGGCCGCGGTAAAATCCGCGTACGTCTACCGTTTTAAAATCATATCCGGCCGCAGGAACCAATTCTGCTTCCATATGGGTCGGCGTACCGACAAACAGAATTTCTGCCTTATCTCCATAGGTTTCGCGGATTTTACCGGCCACGGCCAGCGCCGGGTTAATGTGGCCGCCGGTTCCGCCGGTAGCAAATAAAATTTTCATTTTCCGTTTTCCTTCCTACACTTCTTCCGGTAATTTTTCTTCCGGCAGTTTCTTCATGGCAGCGGACCGGGAAACGGAAAGGACAATACCCATTTCTACAATCAGCATAACCAAGGAAGTACCACCATAACTGAAGAACGGAAGACTGATACCGGTGTTCGGGAACATATCCGTTACAACCGCAATGTTTAAAGCCGCCTGCAGCCCCACCTGAAAGCTCAGACCAATGGCAAGCAGGGAGCCAAATTTATCTTTGGCATGGAGTCCAATCATGAAGCCTCTCCAAAGGAGCAGAACAAACAGGATAATGACTGCCATGGCACCCACAAAGCCCAGTTCTTCACAGACAATAGAAAAAATAAAGTCATTCTGCGGCTCAGATACATACAACTGCTTCATTTTGGAATTGCCAAGACCAACACCGAAAAATCCGCCTGATCCAATAGCATAAAGTGCGTGGTTGGTCTGCCAGCGGACGCCCAGTGGATCATAACTTTTATCCAGCCAGGCAGTAATACGTGATTGTGCATGGCTTGGCAGAATTTCCGGATTGGAAATGACAACACCGACAAGAACAACTCCAAGTACAATAAGGACTAAGAAAGCGCGCTTATTATATCCGGCCATCCAAACCATCATGAAGAATAAAGCAAACAGAATAACGGCACCGGACACGTGATTTTCCTTATAAACCAGGATGCACATGGAAAGTGCAATGACGATATACAACAGGAAGCAGGTATGCTTCTGCTGAATCAGAAAATGATGCGGATGCCTGGCGTTCCAGTTAACCGTCCACCCCGCCTGAGAGGGTACTCTCCGTGTAATATACGGATAATTTTTTCCGATATGCTGCGCCAGAAACAGTATTAAAGTAAATTTAGCAATTTCCGACGGCTGGAAGGTAATAAAACCCAGGTTAATCCATCGATGAAACTCTTCATATCCGGCCGGAGGCGTAACAAATAAAACCAACACCAGTAATCCGTAAGAAACCACCAGTAACGGAATGGAAAATTTTTGCCAGATGTGATACTCCACACGGGAAACCACAAACATCAGGATAATACCCATAATGGCAAAAATCAGTTGCCGCTTAAAGTAATACAGGCTGTCCCCGTGCTGATTATAGTAGCTGTATACATAGCTGGCAGAAAACAGCATAATCAGGCCAAAGGTAATTAAGATCAGGACGATTGCCAAAAACTGTACATCAAAGGCGCCGTCATTCCAAATGGCAGAATGCCTCCGGGAAGACGGCCGCGCCGTTTGGCGCTTCGTTTTCCTCTGCGGGCGCTGCTGTACCGGACGACCGGTCTGACGCCGTGATGCTGTTCTTTCTGCCATGAGTAATCCTTTCTTACTGTCCTAATGCTACCAGCAGTACGGCAATGGCCGCACCAATTAAGCCGGCAACAGAGAACACAACGCAAATCTTCTCTTCTGACCATCCGCACTTTTCAAAGTGATGATGAATGGGAGCCATTTTAAAGAGCCGCTTACCGGTAGCTTCCGGATCTTTCCGCTGTGCAATCTTTCTGGTTACCTTGAAATACAAAATCTGAATGACGTCCGAAGCGCCTTCCGCAACATAAACAATGCCAATTGGAAGCAGAATCAACGGACAATCCAGCGCATAAGCCAGACCAACAACCGTTCCGCCCAAGAACATGGAGCCGGTGTCTCCCATAAAAACCTTGGCCGGATGGTGGTTCCATACCAGGAATCCGGCACAAACACCCATCAGGATGCAGGCCCACATGGCCACACCGTAATAATCCATTAAATAGGCAACCGCAACAAATCCGGCACCTGCCACCAGCGTAACACTGGAGCACAGGCCATCAATGCCGTCCGTGAAGTTAACAGCGTTAACAGCAGCATACATAACAATAAAGGTAAAGATGCTGTACAGAACAATGCTTCCGCAATAGTCCCAGCGTCCGGCAAACGGAATAAACATATAAGTATTATGGGACAAGACCATGGTGGCAATATAAGAGGCGCAAAGGATAACCTGCAGCAACGTCTTCTGCAGCACGGTCAGACCTTCGTTCTGTTTCTTTTTTACTTTAATATAGTCATCCAGAAAGCCAATCAGGCCGAAGCCCAGAGCCATAATGAAGCCGGCCAGAATTTTTACCTTCTGTGCATAGGAAACGCCATAAACATTTCCCCCGGCACTGAGTAAGTCTCCGCCACAAATGGCGTCAACAATGGCCAGAACCGCAAATACAATAACGGCTGTACCAATCATCATGATGCCGCCCATCGTCGGGGTACCCTGCTTCTGCTTATGCCAGCTGGGACCAATATCCAGAATGGTCTGACCGAATTTCAGCTTATGTAACCAGGGAACCACTTTAATTCCCAATAGTCCTACCATTGCACCGGAAAGTAAGAAGGCCAGAATGCTTGCTAACGTGGTGTTCATTGTGTTATCTCCTATCCAAAGATTCGTATACTTTTTGAATAACTTCTTCCAGTTCCATGCCCCGGGAGCCTTTGAAGGCTACTACATCGCCCGGATGAAGGAACGAAATCAGTTTTTCTGTCAGATCTTCTTTTTTATCAAAATCAAAGACACGGACCATGCCATGTGCTTTGGCTTCTGCTGCAGCAAATTTGGAATTTTCCCCGTAAGTCATCAGAAGGTCGGTTCCGGCATCTGCCATGTATCTCCCTGCCTGGCGATGTGCTGTTTCGCTGTAATTTCCCAGTTCCAGCATATCGGCAATAACCGCAATTTTACGCTTTCCATCTCCCATGATGGAAAGTGTGGTGGCCAGGGCTTTCATGGAGTCCGGACTGGCGTTGTAGCAGTCCTCTATAAAGGTGATACCGCCCTTTTCCACAATGTGTTCCCGCATGCCGGCCGGGATGTAATTTTCCAGCGCTTTGGCAGCCTGTTCCAGTGGAATGTCCAGTGCAAGGCCTACGGAGATGGCGGCCAGTGCATTGTAAACGTTGTGTTCCCCGGTGGTGGGAAGGGTAACCCGGCAATTGCCCGCCGGGGTAACTGCGGTAAATACAGTATGGGCTGCCTGATAGTCCAGGTCTTTGGCCATAACTTCTGCCGGATTGTGAATTCCAAAGTGGTGAATGGCAAAGTCGTCCCGGGTGACCGTGCTTAGCAGATCATTATCTGCATTTAAGAACAACGGGGAACCGGGCTTCATGCCATCCAGTAATTCCAGTTTAGCAGCCAGGATACCCTCCCGGCTACCCAGATTTTCTATATGGGACACCCCAATGTTGGTAATGACGCCGATATCCGGTTCTGCTGTTTTGGAAAGACGGGAAATTTCCCCTTTGTGGTTCATGCCAAGCTCAATGACTGCAGCTTCATGCTCCGGTGTAAGACCAAGAAGCACTTTGGGCAGACCAATTTCGTTGTTCCAGTTTTTATAGGTTTTGTGCGTATTATACTTCGCACTTAGCACACAGGCAATCATTTCCTTTGTGGTGGTCTTTCCGACACTGCCGGTCAGAGCCACAAAGGGAATGGAGAACTCTTTTCTATAATAATGTGCCAGGTCCAGAAATGCCTGGGTCGTGTCCTGCACCTGCACTGTAGGGACAGCGCATTCTACCGGTTTATGGCACATTACGGCGGTTGCTCCGGCCTCTACCGCTGCCGGAATAAAGCGGTGTCCGTCCAGTCGTTCGCCTTTAATGGCAATGAACAAACTGTCTTTCACTACTTCCCGGTTATCTATTACCACATTGGTAATGACCGCTTCTCCATTGGCAACGCCATGGGTGGCCTTCGCAATTTCTGTTGTGGAAAAAGGTCTCATACGAGCACCTCCTTTTTAGTCTTCATACGCTGTGTCAGCGTCGTTGGCTTCGTTGGCAGTTTCCTTATTACTGGTTTCCATGTAGGAAACGGTAATGACACTGCCTTTGGCCACTTTGGTTCCCTGACTGACACTTTGTTTATAAGAACTGCCGGTTGTATTCCCGGAGATCTGCAGATTTAATCCCGCTGAAGTTGCGGCAGCTTTTGCCTGGCTGGCCGTCATGCCGACAAAGTTCGGCACGGTTACCTGCTCTGTTTCTTCCTTGCTGTCCGTATATAGTACCACAATTCCCTTTTGCGGAATTAATTTTCCGCTGGTCGGCGTCTGATTCAGCACTTTGCTTCCGGATCCGACTACTGTTACGGTTAAGCCGGCATCTTCCATTTTTTTGGTGGCACTGTCTACGCTAAGCCCAACCCCGTTCGGCGTTGAAACATCCTGGCTGGCCTGCTCGTCTTCTGTATATTCCGGTTCTACATTCAGATACTGCAGGGTCTTTTCAATAACCTCTGCCGCTACCGGTGCAGCGGTGGTACCACCAGTGTAGTGTCCGGATTTCGGTTCGTCAATGATAATCAGAACCGTAATTTCCGGATCATCTGCCGGTGCAAAGCCACAGAAAGAGCCAATATAGTAGCTACTGCTGGAAGCCAGCTTTTCAGAAGTACCGGTTTTACCGGCTACGTTATACCCCGGAACATACGCATTGGAAGCCGTTCCGCTGGTTACTACTGCGGTCATCATCTTGGTAACCGTATCTGCGGTCAGTTTGGAAACAACCTGCCGTTTTACCTTTGGTTCTGCCTGCATAACCGTATTCCCGTCAGAATCCAGATACGAATCTACAATATACGGCTGAACCAGGTTGCCGTCATTGGCAATGGCATTAATGGCGGTAATCATCTGAATTGGGGTAACCTGGAAGGTCTGGCCAAAGGAAGAAGAAGCCAGCTGAACCGAATGGATATTCTTTAACGCATAGTAAGTAACCCCTTCTGCAGGAGTTGCTTCCGCCGGCAGATCCACATCGGTAGATTCTGTTAACCCGAACGCTTCAAAATACTTATAAAAAGTCTTGGCACCCAGCCGCTGTGCCACCTGAATAAAGATGGGGTTACAGGAATTGGCAAGCGAGGTAGTAAAATCCTCTACCCCATGACCACTCCGGTTTGAACAGTGGTAAGTCCGGTCTTCTACCTGGTAACTACCAGTACAGTTAAATTCTTCTTCTGTGCTGACCACGCCTTCTTCAATTCCGGCCGCAGCGGTAACACATTTGAAAACAGAACCGGGTTCATAGGTATCGGTAATGGTCCGGTTACGCCACTGTGCATACAGTGCATTGGAGGTTGCCTGTGCACGTTCGTCATCATCTTCTATTTTATCCAGTTCTTCTTTTACAGATTCATCTGCAATGGTATAGGGATTATTCAGATCATAGTCCGGCTGGGAACTCATGGCATAGATGGCACCGGTCTTACTATTCATGACAATACCGTAGCCATAAGAGGCCTGCAGATTTTCAACCGCGTCTGACAAAGCGGAATCCAGATAATACTGTATCGTCTGGTCCAGCGTCAGCTTTAAGCTGTAACCGTCCTGCTCCGCATAGTAAGTCTGGTAATCCGAGGAAACCAGCCCTTTTCTTGCATTTTTGGCAGAAATAGACCGACCGGCTGTTCCGCTTAAAACAGCATTGTAATAATATTCAATGCCGGACAGACCATTTCCGGAGTCTCCGGTAAAGCCGATAACCGTGGAAGCAAAGTTATCATAGGGATAATACCGCGTTACGTCATCTTCAAAACCAATGACCTTGGTATATTTATTTTCCTTCCGGAAGGATTCCACCTTCTGTTTGGTTTCATAGTCAATTTTGCTGGCTACCACAACGTATTTCTTCTTGGACTGCTGGCATTTCTTCAGGAGCTCTTCATAATCCGTGTCCAGTAGCTCGCTCAGGCCCTTGGCAATGGCCTCTGCCTGCGTGTCATCACTGATCTGGGAAGGATCCAGGTAAACCTTGTAGGCATCGGCGCTCTGGGCCAGGACATTCATGTTGCTGTCATAAATGGTGCCGCGTTTGGCGCTTATTGTGGTATCTGACAACTGCTCGGATTCTGCTTTCTGCTTATACGTAGAGCCCTTAATCAGACCAACATTTACCAGGCCAATGACACCGATTCCAAAGCCGAATAAAACGGTTACTAAAAAAGCAATCGTTGCCCGACTCTGGAGCCGCTTCTTCATTTTTCGTTGAAAACTTGCCTGGGATTTTGCCATGATTTCCTCCTGCTTTAGGGTCCCCTTTATACGACGCTGAGAGTTACGAAATGTTTCGTAACTCTCAGCGTATTTTTATTACTTTTTCAGTGCAATCTGTAGCCGTTGCCACAGTGTCTGGTGGGTCTTTCCGCCGCTGACTTCTACCGAGTCACCGCTGGAAAGGTTCAGGTAATTTACCTGATAGTTTTGCACCTTTACCATACCCAGTTCATTTACTGCGTAATCTTCCACTTTATCCAGCGATGCGCTGGCATTCAGGTCCATCTTTAACCGGGTGTTTTCACTCTGCATGACGCTGATGGAAGAATTGGTGGTTTCTATCTGGCGATTCAGCTCTTCCACTCTTACGTGGCTGTAAATCTGAAAGCCAAGTACCAGAAACAGGACAGTAGCAATTGCCATCAGCTTAATGGCCTGTGCCCTTGCCCGCCGGGTGTCCCGTTTTTGTGCGGCTCTGCTTTTGCGGACTACTTTGGGTCTTGGTGTGGCTTGCGGAATCGGCTGGACTTTCGGAGCAGCCGTTCCGTAATAATTTCTCTGTTCTGCATATGCCATTCTGGCTGCCATTTAAAAGTCCCTCCTTTCGTAAGCCTTTATTTTCTGTATGGCGCGCAGCTTTGCACTGCGGCTTCTTGGATTCTGTTCTAATTCTTCTTCGGATGCGCTGCGGAATTTAAAGCAAAGCGCGCCGGCCGGTGTTCTGCCGCACACGCAAACCGGAAATTCCGGCGGGCAGATGCAGCCTTCGCAAAATTTTGCAAAGCGCTGTTTTACCATGCGGTCTTCCAGGGAATGGAAGGTAATAATGGAAAGTATGCCTCCTGGATTTAAGCAGTCAAACATGTCATTCAATGCGGTATCCAATACGTCCATTTCTCCATTTACAGCAATGCGCAGTGCCTGGAACGTCTTTCTGGCAGGATGTTTTGCTCTTCTTGCCTTGGCGGGAACAGCAGATGCCACCAGGTTGCTCAGTTGCAAGGTGCTGGTAATGGGAGTCTCCTGTCTGGCCCGTACAATGGCGTTTGCAATGGCCGGGGCATATTTTTCTTCCCCATAGGTATACAGGATTTGCTTTAATTCCTGGGCACTTAACGTGTTACAGAGATCCGCAGCAGTGGGTCCTTCCTGACTCATCCGCATGTCCAGTGGGGCATCTGCATGGAAGGAAAAACCACGTTCAGCGGTATCCAGCTGATGAGAGCTGACCCCTAGGTCGGCAAGAATTCCATCCACACCGGAAAGGGACAGTGATTCCAATACCTGTTTGATGTTTTTAAAGTTGTCATGGACGATGGTGACTCTGGTATCAGAAGAGAACCGTTCTGTCAGAATCCGGATGGCATCCGGATCCTGGTCAAGGCAGATTAATCTGCCGTCCGGTCCCAGACGATTTCTGATTTCAGAGGAATGCCCGCCGCCACCTGCCGTGGCGTCCACGTAGATTCCATCCGGCTTAATCTGCAGGGAATCAATGGTCTCCTGCAGGAGGACCGGGATATGAGAAAATTCCAGTTCCGGCATTAGAAAACAACCTCTATATTCAACTCATCTGCTGTCTTGGTCAGGCCGCAGTCTTCTTCGTAGGCTTCCGCACTCCAGAGTTCAAACTTATTGCCTGCTCCGGCAATGACAACTTCCTTTGTTAATCCGGCATATTCTGCAAGTTCTGCTTTAATGGTGAATCTTCCCTGGCTGTCCAGTTCTACCATATCGGCATTTTTGAAGAAGTCTCTTTTATACCGGCGATACTCTTCCGTACCCGGCAAAGACTTAACCTGTGCAGCAACCGGTCCCCATTCTTCCTGGGAATAGATGTAAAGGCAGTGATCCGGCGCTTTGCATACAACAAAACCGCCTGCAAGGGCATCGCGGTACTTGGCAGGAATGAAGACACGCTTTTTGGCGTCCAGATTATGGTTATAGATTCCTAAAAAATCCATTGTCTTCTTCCTCCTTTCGCTCCACTTTACTCCTTTTTAAGACACTTTGCCCCACTTCGTTGTTTTTAGTATAGGTCAGCGCTCCCCTGGGTGCAAGACCTCTTTTTGGCCGGCTGGTAGAACAAAAAAGACGAAGCCACAAGATATTGTGGTTTCGTCATAATTTGTTCAAAAAAATTTAAACTTTCTTTCAGGTGCCTTGTTGTGTAACAATACGTTATCTTATATAATGTTCCCGTGTTCGTTACAAAAACAACAAAGTGTAAAAAAGGAGAAGGACAATGAAAAAATTACTGAATGAATTTAAAGAATTTATCATGCGTGGCAGTGTCATGGATATGGCTGTCGGCGTAATTGTCGGCGGTGCATTCACAGCCATTGTCAATTCCTTAATGGATGACATTCTGAATCCGATTATTGGTCTGTTCAGTGTGGACGGTTTTGAAGGCTTAAAAGTGATGATCGGCGGAACCGCATTAAATTACGGAAACTTTATTTCCGCTATTCTGAACTTCCTGATTGTAGCCTTTGTCATCTTCAACATTGTCAAAGGACTGAATCGCCTGTCTTCCCTGTCCCCTCTGCACAAGGAAGAGGAACCGGAAGAAGAACCGGCTGAACCGGAACTGACGAAGGAAGAAGAACTGTTAACCCAGATTCTGGAAGAACTCCGTGCCGGCAAACCGGACGCCGCTGAAAAGCTTGCAGAGTCTGTTGTCAAAGAAGAAAGTGCTGAATAAGCAGTTTCTTAAGACTAGGGGCGCTGATAAACTCCATAAAGACAAAAAGAGTCGCTACAGAAAATCTGTAGCGACTCTTTTCTATTAAAAGTATCTTATTTAGCAAAGATTTGACGAATGCTGTCATAGTGAAGGAACTTTCCTTCCGCACCAAGACCGTCAATTTCTTCGGCGGTGGCAAGACGCCACTGCCTGGTTTCCCGCAATTGCAGATGAACCTCTGCCGGGTCTATGTCCCGTTCAAAGCAATAAACATCTACAAAGTAATTATCTTTTTCCTCCGGGTTAATCCGCTGATACGTAAATACTAGTCCGCCGTCCGCCTTGCTGACGTCCAGCCCGGTTTCTTCCTGTACTTCGCGGCAAACGGCCTGAAAAGAGCTTTCCCCTGCCTGCACACCGCCGCCGGAAATTTCCCACTGGCCCGGTGCCCAGGCTTTATCCTCTGCGCGCTTGGTAATCAGAAACTTACCGTCCGGTGTCTTAATACAGCCAAGAACCGTTAAATGGAACTCTCCCGGCTTCATGTTCCAGTCATTCCGAACCATGGTTCTGCCGGTTGGTTTTTTGTTTTCATCATAAATATCCCAAAGTTCCATTACTGTACTCCTTTATAAGACAGACATTGTTTTCGTGTTTGTTCTACCAGATCCGTATCCACTGAAACCATCAGCATTGCTTCCGTTGCACCGACTTCGGCCAGGACCTTCCCGGTTGGATCCACGGCAAGGGAACAGCCCAGCGTGTCCGGGCCGCACTGGTCACATGCCAGCACGTAGGCCGCGTTTTCTATGGCACGGGCGCGGGTCAGCACACGAAATTGTTCTTCCTTCTGCGGGCCCTTGACCCAGGCGGTCGGCATAACAAGAAGATCAGCACCGCCCTGTGTCAGGGTGCGTGCCACCTCCGGATAGCGTAATTCGTAACAGACGAAAACGCCCAACGTGCCAAACGGCGTGGAAACCGGCTTAAAGTAAGCGTCCCCTGCCTGTACAAAATCAGATTCCCGGAAAGAGAAGGCGTCATACAGGTGCACCTTTCGGTACGTATCTACCAGACGTCCGTTATCATCCAAAATAACAATTGTATTATAATGGCGCTTTTCTTCTGCCAGTTCCCGCATTCCGAAAATCAGCCATGTACCATGCTCTTTGGCAAGATTCTGCATACCGGTAACAAATGGTCCATGAAGCGGCTCCGCAGCAGACTGCACCGTAAGCGGGTCCGTGGAAAGCGGATAATGGGATTGGTACACCTCCGGAAAAACAATCACATCCGGATGATACTCCTGCACTGCTTTTTGCACCCACTGTTCGGCGCGTTTTAAGTTGACAGAAGGCTTCCCCTCCTGTTCAGTCTGACATAAAACAAAGGTGCTTTTCATGCTATCAGCTCCTTATGCAAATGCTGTCTGCCGTTACGTAACACGGCAATTCAAGAATGCGAACGCCTGCATTTTCAGCTTCTTCCAGTGCTGCTGCAAAATCCGGATCCGTGACCCGGTTCGGAGAAACCGCAGTAACCTGTTCCATGGCAATAACAAAGGCGATGAAGCAATGGTATCCCCTGCGGCTGGCTTCTGCCAGTTCCCGGCAATGTTTGGCTGCGCGAATACTGGGCGCATCCGGGAAATAACCCTGTCCGTCTACTTCCAGTGTACAGCCTTTCACTTCCATCAGGTATTGCTCCGCGTCTTTCTCCATATAGAAGTCTACGCGGGAATGTCCGTAAGAAAATTCCGGTTTAATCAAATCATAATCCTGTGTCCGCAGCCATTCTGCCACAACTTTATTGGGCACCTGGGAATCAATATTGACCCAGCCCAGTTGTTCTTTATAGACACTGATTAAATCATATTTTGTTTTGCGATTCGGTCCTTCCTGATTCTGCAAAGTAACCCGGGCTCCCGGCAGGAGTAATTCCCTGCATCGCCCGGTATTCTTCACATGCACGGTTTCCGTTTTTCCGTTCAGCTCAACATGCGCAATAAAACGGTTGGGCCGATCCAGAAAGATAGCAGACACGCAATTTTGATACTTCATTGCGATAGCTCCTTATGGTAAGGTAACCAGATGCTTGTCCAGCAGCTTTTGCAGGGACATCATGACGCCCAGTTTGGCATGGGCAAAGGTCAATCCACCCTGGTAATAAACCGCGTACGGCGGACGGATTGGGCCATCGGCGGAAAGCTCAATGGAAGAGCCCTGCACGAAGGCGCCTGCCGCCATAATAACCTGGCTTTCGTAGCCCGGAATGGGAGACGGAACCGGCGCAAAATGCGCGTCTACCGGAGCGGCTGCCTGGATGCCTTCACAGAAGGCACACATGCGCTCCGGAGAGCCGAGCTCTATGGATTGGATTATGTCATGCCGGTCTTCCGTCCCATTCGGGCGAACCGGAAAGCCCAGCTTTTCATAAACGTTTGCCATTAAAATGGCGCCCTTCAGGGCACCGGACACTACTGTCGGCGACAGAAAAAAGCCCTGATAAAGCTGCGTGTTAATCATCAAACTGGCACCGACGTCCTGGCCAATGCCCGGTGCACTCAGGCGGCAGGCACAGCGGTCAATCAGGTCCTTGCGTCCGACAATATATCCGCCGATGGGAGCCAGTCCGCCGCCGGGGTTCTTAATTAAAGAGCCTACCATCATGTCGGCACCTACATCGCTTGGTTCTATACGTTCTACAAATTCCCCGTAGCAGTTGTCTACCATAACCAGAACGTCCGGTTTACAGGATTTGCAGAAGCGGATTAATTCGCCAATCTGTTCCACGCTAAAGGTAGAACGGGAGGCATAACCTTTGGAGCGCTGTACGGTAATCAGTTTGGTTTTTTCGTTGATAGCAGCCCTAATCCCATCCCAGTCAAACCGGCTGTCCTCCAGCAGGTCTACCTGGCGGTAAGAAACGCCGTACTCTTTTAAAGAGCAGACAGAGTCACGGATGCCAATGACCTCTTCCAGGGTATCATAAGGAGCTCCGTTCGGGGAAAGCAATTCGTCCCCCGGGAGCAGATTGGCCGAAAGAGCCACGGCCAAAGCGTGGGTTCCACAGGTAATTTGAGAACGCACCAATGCAGCTTCTGTGTGGAAACAGGATGCATATACCTCTTCTAATGTGTCCCGTCCAAGGTCATCGTGGCCATACCCTGTAGTACCGGCAAAGCAGCCTGCAGTGACTTTGTTGTCCTGCATGGCTTTAATAACCTTCATCTGATTGTATTCCGCAGTTTGATCAATAGCGTCAAACCGTGGTTTTAAATCCTTCAGTAAAGCTTCTGTATAAGCTACGGTTTCCGAGCTGATGCCCAGTTCCCGATACAGATCTTGTATTTCCATATTTTATTCCTTTTATTCCGTAGTTACACTGCTCATATCCGTAGAGCCCGGTTCTTTTTGCACCAGCTCTTCCAAAGTATGCCATCCAAGGACAGCACACTTTACACGGGACGGCATGTGCGAAATATCCTGCAAACAGGAGGCTTCTTCCAATTCATCCAGTTCTTCTTCGGAAATGTCACCTTTAATCATCCGCAGAAACAAGTCTGCCAGATGCAGTGCTTCTTCCTTGGTCTTACCAATAATCAGATCCAGCATCATATCTGCGGAGGCCTGGGAAATGGCACAGCCATCCCCGTTAAAGGAACCGTCTTCAATTCTGCCGTCTTCCGACAGCTTTAATTGCAATACAATGTCGTCTCCGCAGGAAGGATTGACCCCTTCCAGCGCCAGGTTGGCATCCGCCAAATTATATTTATGGCCCGGATGAATATTATGGTCCGTCAGAATTTCATTATAAAAACGATTAATCGGCATAACCCATAGCTCCTCTGATTTGGGAAAGAACCGTCAGGAAACGGTCTACCTCTTCCTCTGTATTATAGAACATTAAGCTGGCCCGGGTGGTGCTTGGCACGCCAAGCAGAATGTGCAGTGGCTGTGCACAATGATGTCCGGCACGAACCGCTACCTGCTGATCTGCAAAAATAGCTGCTACATCATGCGGATGAACCCCATCAATCTGGAACGTCATAATGCCATGGTGATCTTCCGGATCTTCTGCTCCAAGAATATGAACATGAGGCACTTTCTTGGCTCCTTCAATCAGCTGTGTGGTCAGTGCATTCTCCCGTTCCTGAATGGCATCGAATCCAATTTCGTGGATATAACGAATGGCTTCTGCCAGACCAACTGCACCGGCAGCGTTTACCGTACCGGCTTCAAATTTATGAGGCAGCTGTGCCAACGTCATGCGGTCTTTGGAAACAGACTGAATCATTTCTCCTCCGGTCAAAAACGGAGGCATTTGCTCCAGCAGTTCCTTTCTGCCGTACAAAGCACCAATTCCCATAGGTGCAAGCATCTTGTGTCCTGAAAAGACAAGGAAATCCACATCCAGATCCTGTACATCTACTGCCATATGAGGCACACTCTGTGCGCCGTCACAAACAAGATACGTTCCGTTTGCATGGCAAACTGCAGCAAAATCCCGAATCGGGTTTTCCCGGCCAAAAATATTGGAGACCTGCGCCACTGCAAAAATGCGGGTATGGTCCGTCAAATTGGCCTTCACCATTTCCGGTGTAATTAAACCGGAAGCATCCATATCCAGGTATTTTACGGTTGCGCCATGCCGCTCAGCGGCAGCCCGCCACGGGAGCATATTACTGTGGTGCTCTGCGGTGGAAACAAGGATTTCGTCTCCGGGGCGAAGTACTAAATCGCCGAAGGAATAGGCAAGCAGATTCAGGCTTTCGGAGGCATTACGGGTAAACACAATCTGGCTGTCTTCCGGCGCATGCAGTAATTCTGCCACTGCGTGACGTGCATTTTCATAAGCGTCTGTGGCACGCGTGCTTAAGTCATAAATGCCACGAAACGGATTGGCGTTGGAATCCACATAGAATTGATATTCCGCGTCCAAAACACATTTTGGCTTCTGCGAGGTAGCGGAATTGTCCAAATAAGCCAGTGGTTGATCTGTAAAGAAGGGAAAATCTTTCCGAATTTCAGTTACATTCAGCATGGACTATCCTCCTCTGATTCAATAAACTGTGCCACGGTCTGTTTGTCCGGAATCATCTTGATAACGGCGTCCAGTCGTGCCTGCGCCAGCATTTCATAAATGGCAGCTTCCGGAATGCCGCGGCTTTCCAGATAAAAGAGCAGGTCATCCCGCAGCTGGCCAATAGAGGCACCGTGGTTTCCTTCCACATCCTCTTCTTCGCACAAAATCAGCGGTACGCTCTGGTTGACAATGCCATCGGACAACAGCATAACGTCTTCCATTTCGTCTCCGGAAGAACCGGCACAGCCGCGTTTAAAGTCCAGAGTATCCCGCATGGTTTTCCAGGCGGTGTCCCGTAAAACACCTTTAGCGGACAAATCCGAGCGCGTCTGCTTTCCATAAACCGGGATGTTGTAATTCATATCCAAGCGGTGATCTTTTTCTACCAGATAGGCCGTATGAATATCAACTGTACTCCTGTCCCCCTGCAAGGTTACTTCCGTGCCAATCATGGTGTGTTTTCCGGACAAAACCACGTGAATGATTTTCGCGGTGGCGCCTTCCCCTGCCTGAATACCAATGTCATTAACCAGGGTAAATTCGTCTCCGCAACGATGAATCTGTACCAGTGTCAGCACCGCATTCTTTTCCAGAATGGCTTTGGTCTGTACGCCGGCAGAACCATGGGCCTGTGCAGAAGTAAAGTCCATGATAACTACCCACTCTGCTTCTTCCTGCAGGCAGAATCCGTAGCGATTCAGCGTGTTTTCCGCAGCAAAGTTCATTGGCAGACGAAGCGGATCTTCTGTCTTTCCTTCCAAGGTTTCTACAAAAGTGTTTGCCTTTGTCATATATTGGTTAAATTCCTGTCCGGCGCCGGTGGAAATTCCGTCAAAAGCGGAATAATCAGCGGTAGCTTCCGCAGCCGGGGCTTCCGGAAAAGAAACTTTACAGTCATTGACTTTCAGCCATCTCCAGGTAGGAGAAGGCAGATGGTTAATGCTTAATTCTACTGGTTGCATTTCTGTTCTCCTCTCCTTTAGCCAATTGCGCCCTTCATTTCCAGGCGAATCAGGTTGTTCATTTCAACGGCATATTCCAGTGGCAGTTCTTTGGAAATAGAATCCGCAAAGCCGGATACAATCATGGCTCTGGCATCTTCTTCCGAAATACCTCTGGACATCAGATAAAAGATGGCGTCATCGGAAATACGGCCAATCTTGGCTTCATGTCCAACGTCAGCGTCATCCGTGCGGATATCCATGGCAGGAATTGTATCGGAACGGGAACGGTCATCCAGCATTAACGAGGTACAGGATACCGTTGTTTTGGCATGCTTGGCCTTGTTTCCGATGACAACGGAGCTTCTGGTAATGGAAGCACCGCCATCCTTGGAAATGGAACGCATATTAACGGAAGACGTGGTATTGGGTGCATTATGCTGTACCTTCATACCGGTATCCAGTTCCTGTCCCGCTCCGGCAAAAGTAATACCGGTGTATTCCATGCTGGCTCCATCGCCGTTTAATACGGTCATTGGATACAGATAGGATGTGTGGGATCCAAAAGAACCGGAAACCCATTCCATATGGGCGCCTTCTTCTACCAGAACCCGCTTGGTGTTCAGGTTGTACATATTCTTAGACCAGTTTTCAATGGTGGAATACCGCATTCTGGCATTCTTTCCAACAAACAGTTCCACGCAACCGGCATGCAGATTGGCAATGTTATATTTTGGTGCCGAGCAGCCTTCAATAAAGTGGAGGTCTGCTCCTTCGTCCACAATAATCAGGGTATGCTCAAACTGGCCGGCACCGGGTGCATTCAAACGGAAGTAAGACTGCAGCGGAATTTCCACTTTTACCCCCTTCGGCACATAGACGAAGGATCCGCCGGACCATACGGCACCGTGCAACGCTGCCATCTTGTGGTCAGTTGGCGGAACCAGCTTCATAAAGTGGCTCCGGATCATGTCGGCGTAAGGGCCGTGCAAAGCGCTTTCCAGGTCTGTATAAACAACGCCAAGGGCGGCCACTTCCGCCTTAACATTGTGATATACCAGCTCCGAATCATACTGGGCACCCACCCCGGCCAGGGATTTCCGCTCTGCTTCCGGAATACCCAGACGTTCAAATGTATTCTTGATATCTTCCGGCACGTCTTCCCACTTGGCACTCATATTAGTCTTGGGACGAACATAGGTAACAATATGATCCATATCCAGTTCATCCGTGCTGGGGCCCCAGTTTGGCATGTCCGTATGGTTATAAATATCCAGGCAGTGCAAACGAAAATCATGCATCCATTCCGGGTCATTCTTTTCCCTGGAAATCTGATCCACAATATCCGGAGTCAGACCACTGTCTACTTTATAGAAATCCTCTTCGCGCTCTTCGTCTTTGAAATCATACAGATCCCGTGGGACGTCGGCAACGTAAGTTTTTTCTTTCATCAGATACCCTCCTTATTCTGCGTCTGCGTTATTCTGCTTCGGCAGCAGGAATGTATTTTTCAAAGCCCTGTTCGTTAATTTCTTCCACCAGGGAAGCGTCTCCGGTAGCTACAATCCGGCCATTTACCAAAATATGTGTGTAGTCTACATGTAATGCTTCCAGAAGCTTTGTGCTGTGGGTAATAATCAGCAAAGACTTATCTGCTTTCTTCTGAAATTCCGCAACGCCTTCTGAAACGGTGCGTACTGCATCTACATCCAGTCCGGAGTCTGTTTCATCCAGAATGGCCAGTTTCGGATCCAGCATCAGAAGCTGCAAAATTTCAGACTTCTTTTTTTCGCCGCCGGAGAAGCCCACGTTCAGGTCCCGGTCGGAGTAGGATTCATCCATTTGCAACAGTGCCATTTTCTTCCGGATATTCTTCCGGAAATCCCAGAGACGTACCCGTTCTCCGGTCTTTTGTTCCAAAGCGGAACGAATAAAATTAGACAACGTAATACCAGGTACCTCCAATGGATTCTGGAAGCTCATAAACAGGCCCTTTTTGGCACGGGCATCTGTGCTGTCTTCCAGAATACTTTGTCCTTCCAGAAGAATATCCCCGTCCGTTACCTGATAGGCCGGATTGCCCATAATGGCATTGCCAAGCGTGGACTTGCCGGCGCCGTTCGGGCCCAATAAAACATGGGTTTCGCCCGGATGAATGGTCAGATTCAGTCCGTGGAGAATCTGTTTTTCTTCTACGCTTACATGCAGGTCAGAGACCTTCAGTAAATCTGGCATAATAAAACCTCCTGAAGAAGTGTTATAACACATCGTGATTAATTCTTACTATATGGATAGAAACTAAAATCCCACTAAAGTAATAGGATTTCCACCGCCGATAAGTATATTACTTTAAATAGGCCATTTCAACCATTTTCCAAAATATTCCTACCAAATCAGTATGACTTTATTTAGGCCGAAAAGAAGCCCGCTGCAGAGCACAAATTTGTGACTGCAACGGGCCTTTGGCATTATGGTTTTCAAGCCAGTTCTGCTTTCAGTTTTTCTTTGTATTCTTCCAGATATCCTTTGATAATATCCATCTGCGCAATATACTTTTCTTCGTCCCGGATCAGCCAGGGATCCGGCACCGGTTTGTAGACGCCTTCCGCTGCCTGGGTCAGGGTTTTCATCTTTTTCCAGAAAAAGACGGGAGTCCAGAAGTAGTGACTGCGCGTCATGCAAATGATGATATCTGCCTGTCGGAACAGATTCCAGTCTTTTTTGCGATAAATGTATCCGGGCTTATGCTGTTCCATGAAAGAAGGATCTACGCCCTCTTTCAGAAGCGCTTTCACCGTCAGTGGATCAATTCTGGTCCCCGGAGTCATAACAGCGGAAGAGTGCACTTCCACTTTTCCGTTTAAGTCTGGATCCTCCGCAACCATTTTACGGAAAAGATAGTCACAATACGGACTGCGACACATATTCTGAGAGCAAACAAATAATACTTGATACATAAAAGATTTTCCTTAGCCGTTCAGCATGGCAAATGCTTTCTTGTTGTTCTTATACAGAGTCTTGAAAACTTCAAAGTGATGATCATAAACTGCCTTATTTTCCGGATTCGGAAGGTAAGTATGGGTTGCCGGAATGAAGTTACGAACATCTTCCAGGTCCTTAATCAAACCAATGCCAACACCAACAACGGCAGCGGCACCAACCGCACCAACGTTCTGCGGATCAGCAACGGTTTCAATCTTGCGTCCGGTAATATCTGCCAGAATCTGGCAGGTAACCGGAGACAGTGCGCCGCCACCAACAAAGCGGACTGGATCAGAAGTTGCGGTTTTCTTGGAAGAGGCTTCCAGCATCCAGCGCTGGTGATAACATACGCCTTCTACTACAGCACGGAACAGATCAGACTTTCCGGTATCAATATTCAGGTTGAAGAACATACCGGCAGCATTCGGATCCTCAAACGGGCAACGGTTGCCGTGAAGCCACGGAGTAAAGATAACACCGTTAGCACCGGCCGGAACACTGTCAATAACCTGACTCATGTAATCATACAGGCTGGTATATTCTGCTTCATAGTTTTCATTGGATTCGGTAACATCGTGCTTTTCCAGGTAAATGCCGACTTCATCTGCTGCAATATGATTCTTGCACCAGTCCAAGCACTTGCCGGCCGTTTCCATTTCAGCAAAATAGTTAAAGTAACCCGGCTGTGCGCCAACAATGGCAGCAATCATAGCGGTAACGTCTACCATCTGCTTATCTACAACAGTGGAAACCCAACCGGAAGTACCGGAATAAATATGGGTATCTCCTACCCGTACGCTACCTGCACCAACACCAATCAGGGAAGCATCTCCGCCGCCACCGAAGACCGGAGTGCCTTCTGCAAGGCCAAGATCTGCTGCTGCTTTGGCTGTCAGTCCGCCAACTACTGCGGTAGATTCTACAATTTCAGCAAGGTGATCCATATTAATACCCATCATCTTGCAAACCGGTTCACACCAGCCCTCATGACCCTTCCGGGTGTCATAAAGTAACTCGCCAAAGGCAGAGTCCGGTGTCATAATGAAGCGGCCGGTCATGCGGCCGATCAGATATTCTTTTACATCCAGGATCTTGTAAATTTTAGCAAAGATTTCCGGCTCATGGGCTTCAATCCATTTGTACTTCCAAATAGGATCCTTTACAGAGCTGGAAACCGCACCGGTGTAGTGCAAGTAAGGAAGTAACTTTGTAATATTGGCACCGGCAACCTGAATTCCGTTGGCAATGCCTTTTTTAATTTCTTCCTTTGCACGCTGATCCATGTAGGACATTGGCCGACGAAGAGCGTTTCCTTCCTTGTCAATGACAATCAGTCCCTGCATTTGGGAACAGAACGAAATTCCTTCAATTTTCTCCGGATTTACGCCGGTTTTTTCCAGAATTTTCCTGGTAGTTTCTGCCATAGCATTCCACCATTCTTCGGCATCCTGTTCTGCGCCGCCGCCCTCTACCAAATAGAGGCCGTAGCCCATGGATTCGCCGTCCACAAGCTTGATTGTCTCGTCAATTTCAAAGAGACAGGTCTTAACTCCAGTGGTACCAATGTCATAAGCAATTACATATTTGCCCATACGTCTGTTTCTCCTTTTCCTTTTTCAAGAATCATTTTCCAAATTTTTTAACGTCTTCATGTTCAAACGTGAAGGCGGATTCTAAGAATTTCATAACTTCGCGGATAACCTTTTCATCATCATCAAAAACATCTTCGCCGCAAAATACTTTCATGCGTTCTTTATAGTAGTCACAGCTATAAGAAAACTGCAGCGTTGTAATAATACTATCAAAGAAAAAAGTAAAAGCGTCCAGATCGCAATCGGAGCGAATCTGGCCGGCATCTCTGGCGTTCTTCAAAACATTGACATAAATATTATGGGAAATACTTTCAATCCGTTTGGAATAATGCTCCGCGGCATCAGCGGACGAAAGTTTGGTAATTTCATTGTATAATTTCAGATATTTTTCGTTTTCCCGGGATGTCTTTTGCACCGTGCGAATCAGCTGTTCCAGCATATCCATCAGCTTGCCGTCCGTAGCCACAATTTCATTCAGTGCATTGTCCATAACAGAAATGGCCTCGTCCATGCAGGTAATGAACAGGTCCTCTTTTGTTTCAAAATATTTATACATTAAGCCAACACTCATACCCGCCTTTTTGGCAATGACGTTGATGTTAGCATTTTCAAAACCGTAAGTGGAAAATTCATCAATCCCGGTTTCAATAACCGCCCTTCTGCGAGCCGGTTCTGCATTGTCAAACGCAGGCTTGTGGTGAACTTCAGACATAAAACTACTCCTTAAACCCGAAAATAATAACAGCTCTATTATACGGATATCCGAAAAAAGTTGCAACAGCACAAGATTTTTTAACAAATGTGCTGATCTAAACTTTCTCTTTCCTTTTTAACAGAAGAGTGATAAAATGAGTTTTGTAATAGGCGTGAGCTGTCGCTCACACCTTCCACCCAGATGCAGGGAAATTCAATTTTGGAGGTAAATTATGGACACAAGATTCGCAATTAGTGAATACCCAGATGCCGTCGCTATTAACAAACAGCTTGACGAACTGAAATGGGCTCCAATTTATTCAATCAAACGGGACAAACTTGCCGAGTATGAATCCGAATACTACGGAAAGAAATGTGCCAAATCCAAGGAAATGATCGACATCGCCAAGGAACGCATTCCTGGCGGCGTTCAGCACAACCTTGCTTTCAACTATCCGCATCCGTTGGTTTTCACCAAAGCAGAGGGTGCAAAACTGTATGATATTGATGGCAATGAATATTATGACCTTCTTCAGGCCGGCGGCCCGACCATCCTCGGTTCCAATGACCCTGTTGTAAAGGAAGCAGTAAAAGAACTTCTGGACACCTGTGGTCCATCCACCGGTCTGTTCCATGAATATGAATACAAACTGGCAAACAAAATTGCCGAATCCGTTCCGTCTGTTGATATGTTCCGTATGCTTGGTTCAGGTACTGAATCCTGCATGTGTGCTGCCCGTATTGCCCGTCTGGCAACCGGTCACCAGAACATCATCAAGATGGGTGGTGCTTATCACGGCTGGTCTGATCAGCTTGCATGGTGCATGCGTGTACCTGGCACCCTGAACACCCAGTCCCACGGCGTTCCAATGTTCGTCTTCAAGCACACCCAGTCCTTCTTCCCGGGAGACCTGGAAGACCTGGAAAAGAAGCTGTGGATCAACAAACACTTCTATGGCGGTACCGCTGGTGTTTACATTGAACCGATTGGTCCGGAATCCGCAACCCGTCCGGTTACCAAGGAATTTGTTAAGGGCGTTGAAACCCTCTGCCATAAGTACGGCGCACTTCTCATCTGCGATGAAGTTGTTTCCGGCTTCCGTATCGGCATGGCCGGTGCACAGGGCTACTATGGCGTTGACCCAGACCTGACCATCTTCGGTAAGATTGTTGCCGGTGGTTATCCGGGTGCCGGCGGTGTCGGCGGTCATAAGGACGTTATGGCTCACCTTGGTGCAGGCATTGACGCTTCCGGTAAGAAAGTTAAGAAGGCTATGTGCGGCGGCACCATGGCAGCTACCCCAATCTCCTGCTGTGCCGGTTACACCACCCTTTGCGAAATTGAAAAGAGAAACGCCTGTCAGGTTGCCGGTCAGGCCGGTGATCGCCTTACCAAGGGCATCCAGGAAAGTATCAAGAAGTACAACCTGCCGTTCGTTGCTTTCAACGTTGGTTCTGTTTGTCACCTGGATACCGTTGCTACCATGCAGCATGAAATTGACTGGTCCAAGCTTTGGAAGGTTCCTTCAGTTCTGGACGAAACCAAGGTTCGTCAGGAAGAAATGCAGTACATGGGCGCTGCCTACATGGCAGAAGGCCTCGTAACACTGGCCGGTTCCCGTCTGTACACTTCTGCAGCTTACACTGACGAAATGGTTGACGACTGTATCGCCCGCTTTGATCGTGTTCTTGCCAACTGCGCAAAGATTGACATGCCGACCAAATAAATAATTCAACTGAAAGGGGAAGTTCTGTACTTCCCCTTTTCTATTACTTACAAGGAGGTACACCCCATGGCTTATGAAGTAAAGGAAGCAAAAGAACTGGTCATCAAGGCCGGTCTTGAGCTCATGGAAAAAGGCTTGATTGCCCGCACCTGGGGCAATGTTTCCGCACGAATTTCCGACACCCAGTTTGTTATCACTCCGTCCGGAATTCCGTACGAAGACTTGACCCCGGAAAAAATTGTTGTTGTTAACATTGCCGATTGTGAATACGAAGGAGACGTAAAACCGTCATCTGAAAAAGGTGTCCATGCAGACGCTTACCGTCTGCGTCCGGATGTTAACTTTGTTATCCATACCCATCAGACGGCTGCTTCTGTTGCCAGCATTCGTGCCAACAACATCAGCAACCTGCCGGAAGAATGCAGTGTTGTCATTGGTCCTATGATTCCAATTGCTGAATATGGTATTTCTTCTACTAAAACGCTTCGTGAAAACGTTGCAAAAGTAGTTGCTTCTTACACCGCCTGCAAAGCGGTTCTTATGAAGCACCACGGTGCTGTCTGCCTTGGCAAAGACTATGACGAAGCCTTTGCTGTTGCTGACGCACTGGAAAAGGCCTGCCAGGCTGACATTGCCAAGGCAGTACAGGCCAAGGGCGGCGCAGACAAGGGTTATGCCGACCTGGCTGACGTATTTACCGAAACCGTTGTTCCGGAAGCGGACAGATCCATTGCACTGCAGGATCTGGGCTCTTCCAAGCGGACCGAAAACGGTTTTGTTCTGACCATGAAAGACGGCAGCACTTATGAGTGCACTCCATATGGCAACGCCAAATCCGGCATTGCTCCGCGCTGCGCCGCCGTTCATGCAGAAATCTACAGAAATACGGATGTAAAGTTCATTTCCCAGTACACCGCTCCGGAAGCCATTGCCGTTTCCAAGGAAGGCGTAGATGAACCGCTTTACTTTGATGACTTTGTTCAGATTGCAGGCTTCAGCGTAAAGAACTGCGGTTGGGATAAATCTTCTTACCGCAAACAGGCCATTGCCATCGGCAAGGCTGCCCGTGGCACCAACGCTGTCTTTGTAAAGGGCCAGGGTGCTCTTTGCACTGCCAACAACGAATATGACGCTAAGGCAGTAGAACTGGTTCTGGAAAAAGAATGCCGTGCACACCTGCTGGCCGGTCTGGTAGACGACGCCGATACCATTGCTAAAGTCGGCGGTATTCTGGAACGCGTTGTTTATGTTGCCAAGTACAGCAAACAGGCTGACAAATAATCTGTCCTAACGCTATTTTGCAAAGCGTTTCCGCTTTTGCCAAATCAAAAA
>CAVHZY010000011.1:0-50851 GCA_963640645.1 uncultured Phascolarctobacterium sp.
GACTCGAACCCCCGACCTTCTGATTCGTAGTCAGACACTCTATCCAGCTGAGCTACTAGCGCATGTGCTTTTTTACAGCGAAACTTATATTACCACAGTGACTTTGGAAAATCAACCATGATTTTTATTTCTGGGGTAATTTGCTTTATTTCTGCTCTAGTTCCGCAAGAAGATCCCGTAAGGCCAGAAAGTCGTCAAACGCAGCAGGCTTATTGTTGGGATTCCGCAGCAGAGCCGCCGGGTGAAACGTACCCATCAGGTAAACGCCGTTTCGTTCCACAAACTGTCCGTGCTGTCTGGTTACTTTGAAATCCGGAGCAATGATTTTTTGTGCGGCAATCCGGCCCAGGCAGACAATGACCTGCGGGCGGATCAGACGCACCTGTTCCCGTAACCAGGTAATGCAGCAGTCCTGTTCATCCGGCTTTGGGTCCCGGTTTTGCGGAGGACGGCATTTGACAATGTTGGCAATGTAAATATTCTGGTGGCGGTCAAGCTCTACCGCCTGCAGCATTTTATCCAGCAGCTGGCCGCTTCGGCCAACAAACGGCTCCCCTTGTAAATCTTCCTGCTCTCCGGGGCCTTCGCCAATGAACAGGACGCGTGCCTCCGGATTTCCAACGCCGAATACCAGATTGGTGCGGGTTTCCCCCAGGCGGCACTGCTGACAATTCATGCAGGCCGATTGCAGTTCCTGAAAGCTGTTGTACATAATGCGTTCTCCTTCCCTTGTTTACCGGCTCATTTTACCACATTCTGAACATTGAAAACAGAGGAGCAGGTGCGTATAATAGTTGCGAAATTCCGCTAGGAAAGTTTTTTGAAAGAGGATGCACTATGAAACAGATTTTACTCGAAACTTCCGCAAGACATGTTCATGTTACCAAAGAAACCCTGGAAACCTTATTCGGGGAAGGATATGAACTTACCGTAAAGAAGGCACTGTCCCAGCCGGGTCAGTTTGCTTCGGAAGAACGCGTTCGCGTTATCGGACCGAAAGGGGAATTCCCAAGAGTTTCCATTCTTGGACCGGTTCGCCCGGAAAACCAGGTAGAACTTTCTGCTTCTGATGCCCGCTCCATTGGCGTAGCTGCTCCTATCCGTGAATCCGGAGACGTTGCCGGATCCGGTGCCTGCAAACTGGTTGGCCCGTGTGGCGAAGTGGAACTGGCCGAAGGCGTTATTGTTGCCAAAAGACACATCCACGCCACCCCGGAAGATGCTGCTGAACTGGGCATTGAAAACGGACAGATTGTTTCCGTAAAGGTAGAATCCGATGGCCGCTCCCTTATTTTTGGCGATGTAGTAGCCCGCGTATCGGAAAAGTATGCTCTTGCCATGCACATTGACACAGACGAATCCAATGCCTGCGGTGCTGTCCCGGGTATGATGGTAGAAATTGTGAAATAAATGACCGTTAAGCTGTATGATGCAGACAGCCATTTAAGTACCTTCACCGCTCTTGTACAGGAATGTCATAAGAGCGGTGCTTTTTTTCAGGTGGTACTGGACCAGACTGCTTTCTTTCCGGAAGGGGGCGGCCAGTACGCCGACCGGGGCACTCTGAATGGCGTCAAAGTTGTTGATGTGCAAATCAATGATAGTGGAATCATCACCCACACCGTAACCGAGGAACTGCCGGCCGGCACACAGGTGACCGGTCAGCTGGACTGGCCGCTGCGCTTTCGGAGAATGCAGTCCCATTCCGGGGAACACATTGTATCCGGTATGGTGTCCAGACTGTTTGGCTTTTCCAATATCGGCTTCCATTTAGGCGATGACGATGTTACCTGTGACTATAATGGAAGTTTGTCCAAAGAGCAGATTTATTTGTTAGAGCAAAAGGTAAATGAGGCAGTATTTGCCAATTTGCCGGTAACCGCGTATTATCCGCCTACAGAAGATCTGAAAAATCTGTCTTACCGCAGCAAACTGGACTTAACGGAAAATGTACGTTTGGTTAACATAGAAGGCGTAGACCTTTGCGCCTGCTGTGCACCACACGTCTCCCATACCGGGGAAATTGGCTTAGTAAAGATTGTCGGTTTTGAAAAGAGCCATGGTGGGACGCGCCTGCATCTGCGCTGCGGCTGGGATGCGCTGGCCGATTATCAGGAAAAGCAGGAAGGCGTACTGCAGGTCATGGACCTGACGTCTTCCCGTCAGTTTGAAATTGGGACAGCGGTGGAGCACGTACTTGCCGAAAAAGATAACCTGTCCCACGCGCTGTCCCTGGCCAACCGCAAAATTGCCGAAGCCAGACTGGAGGCGGTCCCGCCAACGGACGGAAACTATGTACTCTGCCTGGACGGCGCGGATACCGACACCCTCCGCGCCCTGGCACTGGGTGGAAAAGATAAGGTGGCCGGCCTGTTTGTGGCTTTGACCCCGGATAAGAACGGGTACCGTTACATGATTGCGTCTAACGGACCGGTGGCGGAGCGGGCCAAAGCCATCAACCAGGCCCTGCAGGGGCGCGGCGGCGGCCGGAATCCGCTGCTCCAGGGAAGCTTTGCCGCTCCCTTAGAGCAGATCCGGGAGTACTTTCAAAAATTTTCATATGACATTTAATTATTCCTTAAGTTAGGTCATCAAAATAAAGGCGTCATCGGGAAAAGAGTGGCAAGGCTTTTGGATTTATGTCATAATAACACTGAACTATTCTGGGAGGTTTTATGACTATGGCAGGAGAAAAAATCCTTGTGGTAGATGACGATCAAAACATTTGCGAACTGCTTCGTCTGTATATGGAAAAAGAAGGCTACAATGTAGCCATTGCCAATGACGGAGTACAGGCGCTGTCCACGTATCGTCAGTTCAATCCAAACATTGTCATTCTGGATATTATGCTTCCAAAGAAAGACGGCTGGGAAGTATGCCGGGAAATCCGGCGCTCGGATGATACCCCCATTATCATGCTGACAGCCCGCGGCGAAACCTTTGACAAGGTTCTTGGCCTGGAGCTCGGCGCAGATGACTACGTGGTAAAGCCGTTTGAATCCAAGGAAATCATGGCTCGCATTAAGGCGGTTCTTCGCCGTTCATCCAGCAATACGGATGAAATCCAGCAGGTGGAGTATGACAATCTGGTCATCAATCTGACCTACTATCAGTTGAAAGTGCGCGGGGAACTGGTTCCCACACCACCAAAGGAACTGGAACTGCTGTACCAGCTGGCCAGCAATCCAAACCGGGTTTTCACCAGAGACCAGTTGCTGGATGAAGTCTGGGGCTTTGATTACTACGGGGATTCCAGAACCGTAGATGTTCATATTAAGCGGATCCGGGAAAAGCTGGACGGCGTTTCCACAGAGTGGTCTTTAAAGACCGTCTGGGGTGTCGGCTATAAATTTGAAACCCAAGAGTAAAAGCCGATGAAAAAGAATGCAAAAGCGGGGACAAGACCCAAAGCCACAACCGAATCCAAAGTGCCATCGAACAGGCTGTCACGGCATTCCCTGTTCCGCCGGTACTTTGGCTTTTCCTTAAGTTCGGTTCTGATAACCCTTCTGGTTCTTTTCGTGGTCTTTGTTGTCTTTGTAACCCAGTACTGGATCTTAACAAAGGAAGATGCCTTAAAGACCTGCGTTTACAGCGTGGCTTCCGTGGTAAAGGATGCCAACTCTAACGTAGAAGCCGGTGCCGACCTGTTTTCCAATACCAAGCTGGTAGGCAGCACCCTGGCTTCCCAGTCAGAAACTGCCGGAGCAGACCTGTTTATTACCGATGCCAGCGGCGTTCCCATTTTCTGTAAGGAAATGATTGACCAGGACCAGCAGGTCCGGGACGAAAAAGTCTGTGACCTCCACGAAGGCTATTGCATCAGCAAAGATCTTCTAAAGGATGCACAGGACGCGGATGGCCTGGCAACGGTTGGCGTTTTCAAAACCATTTCCCAAAAGAGACAAATCTTAGTGGGAACCGCTATTAAAATAGACGGAACCTATGCCGGTTACGTTTTTGCCGTAGTGCCGTATCAGGCAACGGTGGTACCTTACCTGTTGCAACAATCACGGCTGTACATCGGTGCTGCTTTTGTAGCCATGATGCTGGTTCTGTTTTTCTCTTATATTTTAAGTTACCGTATGGTAGCACCGCTGCAGGAAATGTCCCGTCTGACCAAAAAATACGCCAAAGGGGACTTCTCCGAGCGTATCTATATTAAAGGCAAAGACGAACTGTCCGACCTGGCCGTTTCCCTTAATAAAATGGCGGATTCCCTTTCCTTAATGGAAAAGTCTCGCCGTAATTTTGTCGGAAATGTGTCCCATGAATTAAAGACGCCCATGACCACCATTGGCGGATTTGTGGACGGCATCCTGGATGGAACCATCCCGCCGCGGCAGCAGAAAAAGTATTTGCAGATTGTCAGCAAAGAAGTAAAGCGGCTGTCCAATACGGTGGTTTCCATGCTGTCTTTGTCCAAAATTGAAGCAGGGGAAGAGCAGCTGCACTACACGGAAGTCAATATGAACCAGTTATTGTTTGACTCCCTGCTCTGCTTTGAAGATGCCATAGATTTGTCCCGTTACCGCGTGGAAGGCTTTGAACAAATGCCATCCGTTACAGCGTGGGGAGACGAAGGCATGCTGTTCCAGGTGCTTTACAATCTTTTTGACAACGCGGTGAAGTTTACGGAAAGGGGAGGAACCATCCGCGTGCAAATGAAATCCGATGTCAACCGTGTTACGGTCTGGATTTCCAATACCGGCCAGGGAATTCCTCCGGCCGAACTGAATCATGTTTTTGAGCGCTTCTACAAACTGGATAAATCCAGAAGTGAAAATGTAAAAGGGGTCGGGCTTGGCCTGAACCTGGTAAAGACCATTGTTACACTGCATGGTGGGGAAGTTTCCGCATTTTGCTCTGACAAAAAGGTCACCACTTTTACGTTCTGGATTCCACTGCAGAAACCGAAAGACATATAAAGGACGTGAACCCTCTTGGAAACGGAAAAAAAGAAAAAGTTAAGAAAAGTCATTCTGGTAATTGTCCTGGCGGTTGCCGTTCTGGCAGCCGGGTGTTTTATCTGGACCCGTAACTCGCAGAAAGAAGCGGATAAAACAACAACCACTTCTTCTCAAAACTCCCTGACGGTCAGTAGCTCCAAAAGCTACTCGGCAAGCGGGGAAGACGGCACGCTGACCAGCGTGGAAATTGCCGCCAAAGTAAAACCGTCAGTTATTGCGGTTCTGACGTACCAAAACGGCTCCCTGGAAGGTGAAGGCTCCGGTATTGTCATGAGTGTAGACAAAGACCAGGGCGTTACCTATATTCTGACTTGTGCCCACATTATTAACTCCTCTGGTATTACCTGCCAGGTACAGCTGGAAGACGGTACTTCCTATGACGCCACGGTAGTGGGATATGATTCCCGGACTGATGTCGGCGTACTGCGGATTAAGACAACAGACCTGACCGCAGCCGAATTTGGTGACTCCACTGTTCTTCAGGTCGGCGAGCCAGTTTACGCCATTGGTAACCCGGGTGGTACCCAGTTCTATGGTTCTTTTACTGCCGGCGTTATTTCGGCTATTGACAGACCAACCTCTTCTTCGGAAAGCGGTTATACCATGGAATGCATCCAGCATGATGCCGCCATTAACCCCGGTAACTCCGGCGGTGCCCTGGTCAACAGTTATGGTCAGGTAATTGGTATGAACTCTTCCAAGATTGCCAGTGAAGAGTATGAAGGCATGGGCTTTGCCATTCCAATTTCGGTAGTCAAAGATGTGGTAGATGATATCCTGCAGTACGGATACGTACAGGATCGGGCCAAACTGGGCATCAGTTATGTTGCAGCCAGCTCTTATCAGACCTACTACGCCATTGTGCAGCAGAATAATCTGCCAAGCGGATCCATTGTGATTGCTAAGATGGATTCCGACAGCAGCTTCTCCGGAACAGAGGTTCAGGCAGGAGATATGATTATTGCGGTAGACGGAGAAGATATGGACAAGACGGATGTCCTGCTGAATAAGATTGATGACAGCAAACCGGGAGACACCCTGAAACTGACCATTGCACATGTCAATAATGATTATTCCGTTTCCACCTTTGATGTAACCGTTACCCTGAAGGAAGATACCGGAAATAGTTCCTCGTCATCTTCCTCTTCGGAGGAAAGCAGTTCCTCCGGCGGATTCCAGAATCCGTTCAGCGGAAACTAAAAATAAATTTTTGGGCGCGTTTTAAACGCGCCCTTTTTTTCTGCTTTTTTGTCTTGGGAAGAACTTTGCGGAGCACTTTTTGACAAGCCAGTTTCTTGACAGGAAGGGGTCTGAATACGTATAATGTTTAGGATAGTGTGATAGTTTAATCTGTCACCAACTATTCCGTTATTTTTCAACAGAAATGTTTTTGAGAAATGAAGAAAATTTAAGAAAAAGGAGGTGTATTGCATCCTTGTTGTACGCAATTATTGCTGTTTGTTCTGCACTGGTAGCCGGTGTGGCCTGCTTCTTTGCCGGAATTGCCTATCGGAAAAGTAAAGCAGAAGCTGCCATCGGATCTGCTAATCAGGAAGCCACACGGATTATTAACCAGGCCCTGACTACTGCAGAGCAGAAGAAAAAAGAAGCCGTTTTAGAGGCTAAGGATGAAATACATAAGCAGCGTTCGGAAACAGAACGCGACCTCCGCGAACGCCGTTCGGAAGTACAACGTCAGGAACGTCGTCTGATCCAGAAGGAAGAAAATCTGGATAAGAAGACCAATGCGCTGGAAAAGAAAGAAGAAGTTCTTGCAGGCAAGCTGAAAGACGTTGAAAAGAAAACCGAAGAAGTGGAATCTTTAAAAAAGAGCCAGTTCGAAATGTTGGAAAAGGTTTCCGGACTGACTGAGGATCAGGCAAGAACCATCCTGCTCTCTCAGGTGGACGAGAAATTAGATCACGCAAAAGCCACCAAGATTTTGGCGTTCAAGGAACAAATGAAAGAAGAGTCTGACACGATTGCAAGACATCTTGTCAGCATGGCCATTCAGCGTTGCGCAGCAGAACGCACAACCGAAGCAACTGTTTCCGTTGTAGCTCTGCCGAATGACGAAATGAAGGGCCGCCTCATTGGCCGGGAAGGCAGAAATATCCGTGCCATTGAAACGGTTACCGGTGTGGACCTGATTATTGATGATACGCCGGAGGCCATTACCATTTCCTGCTTTGAACCGGTTCGCCGGGAAATTGCCCGTTTGACCGTAGAACGACTGATTCAGGACGGACGGATTCATCCGGCCCGCATTGAAGAAATCTACAACAAAGCCAAACGGGAAGTGGAACAGGGTATTAAGCAGGCAGGTGAGCGGGCTGTTCTGGATGCCGGTGTTACCGGAATCCATCCGGAGCTAATTAAACTGCTTGGCCGTCTGAAATACCGTACCAGTTATGGTCAGAACGTTCTGGATCATTCGTTGGAAGTTTCCTATATTGCCGGATTACTGGCAGCAGAAGTCGGTGCCGACGTCAAGAAGGCAAAGCGCGCCGGTTTGTTGCATGACATCGGTAAGGCATTGGACCACGAATATGAAGGAACCCACGTACAGCTTGGCGCAGATGCTGCCAGAAAGCACAAGGAAAGCGAAGAAATTGTGCATGCCATTCTGGCACACCACAATGATGTGGAACCGAAATCCACCATTGCCTTCCTGGTACAGGCTGCCGACGCTATTTCCGCAGCCCGTCCGGGTGCCAGACGGGAGAATCTGGAGAACTACATTAAGCGCCTGGAAAAGCTGGAAGAAATTGCCAACTCCTTTAATGGCGTGGAAGGCTGTTATGCCATTCAGGCCGGCCGTGAAATCCGTGTCATGGTAAAACCGGATAAGGTTTCCGATGACCAGATGGTAATTATGGCCCACCAGATTGCAGAACGCATTGAACAGGAGCTGGAATATCCGGGACAAATTAAGGTTCACGTTGTCCGGGAAAGCCGCGTTATGGATTACGCAAAATAACGGAAGTAAAATGGGGGACTTTATCCGGCAGAGGCTGCCGGATAAGCCCCTGTTTTTGCCTTTGAAAGGAACGCCGAAATGAAAGTGCTGGCTATTGGTGATATTGTTGGAAAAAACAGTGTTGCCTTTCTGCAGCAGGAGCTGCCGAAACTGAAACGAAGTCATGCCATTGACGTCTGTGTTGTAAACGGGGAAAATGCCGCAGACGGGAATGGGATTACTCCGTCCGCCGTAAAGGACCTGTTCCTTTGCGGCGCAGACGTAATTACCACCGGGAATCACGCATTCCGGCGAAAAGAAATTTATGACACCTATGAAGAAACGGACTGCCTGTTACGGCCGGCCAATTACCCGGACGGCTGCCCGGGCCACGGCATCTGCCGCGTGGACAAGGGCCGGTACCAGGTCGGGGTCATTAACCTGATGGGGACCACTTACATGGAACCCTTGGAAAATCCGTTTTTAAAGGTGGATTCTTTACTGCAGGAACTGTCTGACTGCCGTATTATTCTGGTGGATTTTCATGCGGAAGCCACTTCGGAAAAGCGGGCCATGGGCTTTTACCTGGACGGAAGAGTGTCTGCCGTCTACGGGACCCATACCCACGTGCAGACGGCAGATGAACAGGTTCTTCCGTCTGGTACCGGTTACATGACCGACCTTGGTATGACCGGCCCGGTCCACTCGGTGCTTGGTGTGGCCCCACAGATTGTCATCCATAAGTTTAAAACCAATCTTCCGGCGCGCTTTGATTATGAAAAAAACAGCCCGCTTATGCTGAACGGCTGTATCTTTGAACTGGATGAAAAAAACGGCCGCTGTATCAATTGCCAGCGGGTTTGCTTACAGCAAACAGACCGGGTAGGGAAGGAGGCAGTTTGCTGATGCTGCATCAAAAGAAACTTCAAAAGATCAGTGCACTCCTGTTAGTGCTTTTGCTGGTGTTCTCTTTCACTGCCTGTGGGAAGGAAGAAGAAAGCACTTCTAATACAGAAGAATATGTTTCTGTGGCGGAAGCCTCTGACCTGGTTTTGCCCTATTCCAGGGAAGACGGGATTAACCCTTATAAAGCCACCAGCCTGATGAATGAAGGCATTATGGACCTTCTGTATCAGGGCTTGTACACCACAGACAAGAACTATAAACCAACGGCAACGCTTGCCACGGAAGCTTCTTTTTCCGGCAAAACCCTGACCGTTCAGCTGAATACGGATATCTCCTTTTCGGATGGTACCTATCTGAATTCCTCCGATGTGGTTTATTCCTTTAACCTTGCCAAGGATTCCACGTATTATGCAACCGGATTAAGCCAGTTTTCGTCCGCTAAGGCAACCAATGCCAATACGGTCACGTTTACTCTTTCCCGTGTCAACGTATATGCCCTTTCCAATCTGACGTTCCCCATTGTAAAATCCGGAACGGCAACGGATTCCTCCTCTATTCCGGTAGGAAGCGGAGCTTATACCTATGCCAAGGCAGAATCCGGCGGACTGCTGACCCTGCAAAAAGGGCAAGAGGGCAAGACAGAACAGATTTATCTGCTGAATGTAACAGACTCGGATTCTTTGCTGAATAATCTTGCCATTGGCAATGTGGATCTGGTTTATGATGATATTTGTGATGGCACCCTGACCCGTGTGGACAATGCCAAAGAATCCCAGGTAGACATGAACCATTTGCTGTTTATTGGAATAAACGCAAAGAAAGCAGGATTGTCGGAAGCGGAAACACGTCAGAATCTGAGCGCAGTGCTGAATCGCACGGACTTAATTTCCACCGGTGTAGATGGATACGGAACTCCGTCCTCTTTGCCGTTTAATTCGGCCTGGTATGGGCTGGAGGGAATAGAAACGCAGTCCTCTGATCAGGATGCGGCCAAAGCTGCAGTGGCCCAAACCTTTACAGGAACCACGTTAACCATCCTGACGGATGCGGACAATGCTTTTAAAGTAAAGACGGCCAATGCCGTTGCACAGCAGTTAGCAAATGCAGGCATCAATACCAAAGTGGAAGCGCTGACCTATCAGGAATACGCCAAGCAGGTGGTTTCCGGCGGATATGATTTATACATTGGGGAAATTAAACTGACCAGGGACATGGATTTAAGCTCCCTGTTAAGCGGAGACCTGTTAGACAATTTCTACTACCTGTGGTCCGGAGACTTAAAGGTATCCGACTTTGTAACCGCCTTTACGGAAGACATGCCGTTTATTCCCATCGGCTTCCGGAACGGGGTTGTCTGCTATACACAGGATATGACAACAGAGGTAGAAACCCTTCCCGATTCGCCGTTTGCCAGGCTGCAGAATGTGGCCAAACGTTCTAAATAATTGAACAGGACCGGGTTCTGTGGTAAAATGTTAGTTCAATACGGCAGGTTTACGCCGTTTTTCGTTCCAAAAAGGAGTGTTAGTATGATCCGAATTGAAAAGCCACTCGGCACAATTGAAACGAATGAATCTTACTTTTCCGAATTACTGGGTAGTGTGGTTCCCACCTGCTTCGGCGTGGTTGGTATGGAAGATACCAATGCGTTCCAGGGAATCCGCTCGTTCTTTAACCGGAAACGCAAGTTTTTAGATAAAGGCGTGGCAGTCCGCAGCTCTTCCGGCGGGCTGATCATTGACCTGCATATTAAGGTGACTTATGGAATAAATATCTCCACGGTGGTACAGAATATTGTAGAAAAAGTGAAGTATACCGTAGAAAACGTTACCGGCATGAACGTAAAAGAAGTGAACGTTTATGTGGATTCCATGATTTCGTAAGGAGTTAAACAGAGTGATTACTGGGGCAATTTTCCGCGATGCAGTTATTTCTGCCGCGCATAATGTAAACAACAATCGGAAAGAGGTAGACGCATTAAACGTCTTCCCGGTACCAGACGGAGATACCGGAACCAACATGTCCATGACCATTGCGGCAGCCGCAAAGGAGCTGGAACTGGTTCCGGATGACGCTACCATTTCTGCTGTGGCTGACAAAACAGCTTCGGCCATGCTCCGTGGGGCCCGTGGCAATTCCGGTGTTATTCTTTCCCTGATCTTCCGTGGCTTTTCCCGTGGGTTGAAGGGCAAGGAAACCGCAAATCAGAGGGACCTGGTACTGGCACTTTCCTATGGCGTGGATGCTGCATATAAGGCGGTCATGAAGCCAACAGAAGGCACCATTCTGACTGTAGTCCGCAAGGCTACCCAGGCAGGTGCTTTGTTCGGAACCGAACATAAGAGCGCCTCTGCTCCGGAAGTCTGGGACGCCGTTATTGCCGGCGCTGAAGAAGCACTACAGCAGACGCAGGAAATGCTTCCGGTTCTGAAAAAAGCGGGCGTGGTAGATGCCGGTGGACAGGGCCTGGTTTATGTATTCCATGGTATGGCCAGCGTATTCCACGGAGAAGGCATTGTGGAAGACCGGAATGACGAAGCCGTTTCTATTAACGTACAACCCTTTGTAAAGAAAGCAACGGTTGCTGCAGCCAGCTCGGATATCAAATTCGGCTACTGCACCGAATTTATTGTTAACCGGGACAAAAAAGTAACCAAGGAACCGATGGCATTGCGTGCGTATCTGGAATCCATTGGTGACTCGGTTGTCTGTGTAGATGATGACGATATTATTAAAGTACACGTTCATACCAATGAACCGGGCAACGCCATTCAGGAAGGTCTGAAATTCGGCCCACTGGTAAAAATTAAAATTGATAATATGCGTCAGCAGCATGTGAATGCCGGCAAGGACGGCTCTTATGCAGATGTTGATCTGCAACAGTATCATAAACGTCCGGTGCCGACAGAAAGTGCCCCGGAAGAACCTTCGGCTAAGGAAATTGCTTCGGTAGAGCCGGAAAAGGAAGTCGGCTTTGTTGCCGTTGCAGCCGGAGACGGCTTAAAGCAAATGTTCCAGGAAATTGGAGTAGATACCGTAGTTTCCGGCGGACAGACCATGAACCCAAGTACGGAAGACATTCTGAATGCGGTAGAAACCACACCGGCCCGGACCGTATTTGTACTTCCCAACAATAAAAACATTATTATGGCAGCAGAACAGGTAGACGCCATTTCCTCCAGAAAAGTGATTGTTCTGCCCTCCAGAACCCTGCCGCAGGGCATTGCCGCCATGCTGGCTTATGATCCGGATGCCAGCATTAATGACAATCACCTGGCCATGACCAAAGCACTCGGCACCGTTGAAACCGGTCAGGTTACTTTTGCCGCCAGAGACAGTTCTCTGGATGGCAGAACCATTCGGGAAGGACAAATGCTGGGCATGGAAAACGGCGCCATTACTGTTGTAGAGGATGACCCTGTTACGGCAGCGTACAAAGTAACTCGCCATTTGGTCAGAAAGCACAGCAATGCTACCATGATTACTCTTTTCTACGGCGAAGGCGCCACAGAAGAAGATGCAGAAAAACTGGAAGCCCTTTTAAACGAGCGTTACAGTAACATTGAAACCGTTGTATTGGAAGGCGGTCAGCCGGTTTATCATTTCATTATCTCGGTTGAATAACGTCCCGGAGGTGCAGATAAATGCTCCAGGATATTTCCATTACAAAATTGAAGGGCGTCGGTGAAAAGCGCGCCGGGCAGTTAAAACAGCTCGGCGTGGATTCCATTGATGCTCTTTTTCATTATTTCCCGCGGGCGTACGAAGACTGGAGTAAGGTGGTTCCCATTATGGGTTCCGAATTGTATGAAAAAGCCTGCTTACAGGTGGTAGTAAAAGATTCGGTTCGTACGTTTCGGGCCAAAAGCGGAATCTGGGTATTTGAAACACAGGTGTTTGATACCACCGGCCTGTGCCAGGTGCTGATTTTTAACAACCGGTATTCGGCGCAACTGCTGCAAAAGGGAAAAGAAGTATTGCTTTATGGGAAAGTAACCGTAGAGCATGGAATGCGGAAATTGTTAAATCCCGCCATTGCGGTAAATCAGGAAAAGCAACGGATTAAACCGGTGTATCGCCGGAGTAAAGATATTACGTCTAATTATCTGGAAGGTTGCATGGAGCGGGCCTTACAGGAATATGCGCCTCTTTTAGAAGACCCTGTTCCAGAGGCCGTTCGGCAGAAGTATGGTCTGATGCCGTTGCGCCAGGCCATGGAAGAAATCCATTTTCCTTCCTCTATGGAGCAGATGAATCAGGCACGGAACCGCCTGATTTTTGAAGAACTGCTGGAACTGCAGGTTGGGCTGCGGCGCCTGCACAGCAAAGCGGAAACGGTTTCCGGGGTCCGCCTTCTGCAGGATTACAGTGCGGATTTTTATCGGCTGTTACCTTTTACGCCTACCAATGCACAGAAAAGGGCCGTTGCTGCCGCCATGGAAGACATGCAGAGCGGAGCCCTGATGAATCGCCTGCTGCAAGGGGATGTTGGCTCCGGGAAAACCATGGTAGCTGCCGCTCTTTGTTATTCTGTCATCCGGAATGGCTACCAGTGTGCGCTTATGGCTCCAACGGAAATTTTAGCGGAACAGCACTTTGCCACTATGCAAAGCTTCTTTCAGGGAACCGGTATGCAGGTGTCTTTACTGACCGGCAGCACCGGCGCTAAGGAGAAGGCGGACCGGAAAGCCGCCCTGCGTAGCGGTGCCACAGACCTGGTGGTGGGAACCCACGCCCTGTTGACGGAAGACGTGGATTTTGCCAGACTGGGCTTGGTTATTACGGATGAACAACACCGCTTTGGCGTAAACCAGCGCGGAAGCCTTGCCGGAAAGGGCGAAGGTGCCCACGTTCTGGTCATGTCGGCCACTCCTATTCCAAGGACTATGGCCCTTGCCATTTATGGAGACCTGGACGTCTCCATTATTGATGAGCTTCCCAAAGGAAGACAACCAATTGAAACTTACCGGATTACCAGAAAAATCCGGCCACGCGCATACCGGTATATAAAGAAGTTCCTGGACGAAGGGCGGCAGGCATACATTGTCTGCCCTCTGGTGGAAGAGAATGAAGACACCCCGGAACAACTGGTATCCGCCACGGAATACTATGAACGGATCCGGACTCACGAATTTCAAGACTATTCTGTGGGGCTGCTGCACGGACAAATGAAGAATGCGGACAAAGAAGCTGTTATGGCGCGCTTTGCTCAGGGAGACATTCAGTTGTTAGTAGCCACCACCGTAATAGAAGTCGGTGTAGACGTGCCAAACGCAGTCATTATGTTAATTGAAAATGCCGAGCGATTTGGCTTGTCTCAACTGCATCAGTTGCGAGGCCGCGTCGGGCGGGGACCGTACCAGTCCACCTGCATTCTGTTGTCAGACAGCACGTCTGACAACACGAAGGATCGGTTACAGGTTCTCTGTTCCACCAATGACGGCTTTGAAATCTCTCAGAAAGACCTGGCCCTCCGCGGCCCGGGAGATTTCTTCGGACAGCGCCAGCATGGCCTGCCCGAACTTCGCATTGCAGACATGCTGATGGATTTCTCTGTTTTGGAACAGGCGGGTGAAGCCGCAGAAGAGCTTCTGCAGGCAGACCCGGCGCTGTCCCTGCCGGAGCATCAACTCCTGTCTCAGGAAATTGATTTGCTGTTTCAGAGGAATCAATCCACCTGTTGAAGTGAGGACGAAGAGATGAAACTAAAACAAACGCGTGCAGCAAAGATGGCCAGACGACGGACCATTACCGTCTGTGTTTCCTTTCTGCTGCTGGTTGCCCTTTTAGTGGGGCTTGGTTTCGGTATTTCTGCGTGTATTACCAGATACCAGGAAAAGAAGAAAAAAGAAGCAGCCGTTGCCAGCGCAGCTGCTGCAGAAGCCAACATGGATGCCCTGGACCACTACATTGCCGATATGACACTGGAGGAAAAGCTTCTCCAGATGTTTCTGGTCAGTCCGGAAGAACTGACCGGCACCAGTGTGGTGACTACCTCCGGAGACACCATGCGGACCAGTTTAAACAACTATCCGGTTGGTGGTCTGATTTACCACAGTATGAATCTGACTTCGGAAGCACAGGTTACGGAAATGCTGACTTCCGCACAAAGTATCATGACCAATGCAAATCAGACACCTCTGTTTTTAGCGGTTATTGAAGAAGGCGGACCGGGTACTACCTCGCCCGTGGCCAATGCATTAAAGACAACGGTCTACAGTGCGGCTTATACCTATGCATCCAAGGAAGACGGCGTAACGCAGCTGAGCCTGGATATGAGTGAAATGGGGAAAGAGCTGTCGGCACTTGGCTTTAACCTGAATCTGATGCCGTATTCCAACTGCTCCAGCATATCAGACGCCACGGTTGGCGTTCGCTCTTATGGCGAAGATTATACGAAGACTGCCGAACTGGTCAGCACCGTAGTAAAAGGATTACATACCGGAGGCATGGCAACTGCCATGAAGTATTTTCCAACCAGCGGTACCTTAGGCAGCAATGGTTTTTATGTTTCCGACAAATCCATTACGGATTTGCGCACTTATGATATGGTGCCGTTCAAGGCCGGAATTTCCGCCGAAACGGATATCATTATTGTGGGCCACGTACAAATAGAAGCCGTGGATGCCGGAACCCCTGCCGACCTGTCTTCCAAAGTGGTCGGCAATCTGCTCCGTTCCGAGCTGGCATATGACGGAATTATTATGACTGCATCCCTTTCGGATACTGCCTTAAGTGCGTATTCTGCCGGGGAACTGGCCGTCCAGGCGGTTCAGGCCGGATGTGATATGCTTTATAATACCAATGATTTAAGTTCTGCCCTTGCGTCTTTGAAATCTGCGGTCAGCAACGGCACCATTAAGGAGTCACAGATAGACACTTCCGTTAAGCGCATTCTGACAGCCAAGATCAACCGCGGCATCATGGATGAGCCGGGCACAGAAACAACATCATCTAAAAAGAGCTGATTTTCGTACGAAAAGCCAAATAAAAGAAAAGAGGATATCTTTCCGCTGGGAAAGATATCCTCTTTTGTTATCTGTGCCTGGTCTGCCTATTAAACTATTTTACCCGTAATTTTTCTGCAAGTGCCTGGTCCGGCTCAATTTGCATGGACCAGTTCTCATGGTAGATGACCTTGCCGGGCTTGGCCCCAACCGGTTTCTTCAAGTTTTTGGCTAAAGTATAGTCCACTTCCACTTTGGTGTCGGCATCTGCGTTGCTGTTGACGGCGGCAATACAGGCTGCTTCTAAAATGGCCTGGTCAGAGACGGTTCCGTTCTGGCTGCAAAGAACAACATGGGCACCCGGAAAATCCTTTACATGGAACCACATATCAGTTTTAGCGGCCTGTTTTAAAGAAAGCCTGTCATTTTGCAGATTGTTGCGCCCGACCAGCACTGTGTATCCGTCGGTAGTGCGATATTCCATTGGAGGCAGTGCAGCCGGTTGCTTTGGCACCTTTACTTTTCCTTTTTTTGTTTTTTGTACGCTGTGGTCTTTTAAGTAACCTCCGTTTTTCAGCTCCTGCCGGATAGAGGCAATATCGCCTTCTTTTTCTACCCGGGACAAGGCATCCAGAACAGTATCAAGATATTGAAGTTCTTCTGCACCGGAGGCCAGTTGCTCTTTCAGTTTTTTTTCGGCTGTGTAGGTTTTCCGGTATTCCTTATAATACTTCTGCGCATTCTGTGCCGGACTGAGCGCCGGATTTACCGGAACACGCATAAGAACACCGTCTTCGTAGTAATTTTCCAGATCAAAGAAGGGAACGCCTTTGGTCAGCCGGTACAGATTGGCGTTAATCAGCTCCGCGCTGATGCGGAGCGTTTCGCGGTCTTTGCACTGCTCCAATTCTTCCTTTTGCGCGTTCATCTTTCTGGCGATGCGGCTTCTGGTCTTATTTAAGAAATGCTTCAGATCCGCAGTACGGCTTGCCATACGTTCCATACTGTCTCGCACGGAATAATAGTCATCCAGAAGAATGGAGGGAGACGGATAAAATTGGGTTTCCACCTGGCAGCCATACTGGGTCAGCGGGAAGAAGGAAAAGTCAAAGGGTTTGCCGGTTGCCTCCCTGACCACACAGAATTGTGGCTTGTTTTCCTGCAAAACAGAGCGGAGTTCCAAAAGGGAAAATTCCAAAGCAGTAAAGTTGCTGATGGTCATGTCCGCAAGGGCTTTGTCTTCGCCGACTGAGCGGTGGGCAAGTTCTCTTGCAACAATGGGGGAAATGCCCTGTAAGGCGGCCAGCAAAGCACCGGACAGGCGCTTTGTGGAGAAGCTGCGGATGCGCTCCATAATTTCATCTATGCCGTGGTCCAGAAGAGACAATTTGTCCTGCTGGGGCGGAAGTTCATACGGTAAGCCGGGTAATACCAGACGCTTGGAAGATTTGCTGATGTCAACCCGCTTTAAGGCATCAATAATAGTGCCGTCAGGGCCTGTCAGAATAACATTGCTGTACTGCGCCATGATTTCAACAATCAGGCTGAGCTCTTCCCGGTCTCCCAGTTCGTTGGTGGCCTGGAAGGTCAGGGAAAGGACGCGGTCAAGTTGTTCCTGATGTACCCCGGTGAAGGTGGCTCCGCCCAGGCGCTTGCGCATCAACATGCAAAGCATGGGCGGACTGGCCGGGTTTTCAAACTCCGCCCTGGTCAGGCTGACGCGGGGGCTGTTGGCTCTGGCAGACAATAACAATTTTACCCCGCCCAGTTGACGCTGGCGGAGTAACAAAACCAGCTCTTCCGAAGAAGGCTGGTAAATTTTATCTACTTTTGCACCGATTAAAGTATGACTGAGCTCTTCTGCAAGAAAATGCAGGTAGCAGCCGTCTAGTGCCATAGGGGGTATCTCCTTATCCGATATAAGCTACCGGAGCGGATTCCAGGTAGCAGTAATCCAATTCCGGAAATTCTTGCTGTAACAGCTTTAGCAGTACCGGAACCGAAATAGTCTCTGTTTCATAATGACCGGCAGCCAGCAGTGCAATGTTATAGTCAATGGCATCTAAAAAATCATTGTGTTTGGCGTCTCCGGTGACGAAAGCATCTATGCCGCCTTCTGCAGCCAATGCCGGAAGAAAGCTGCATCCGGCGCCGCCGCAGACAGCAACGGTCTGAATTGGTTTGGTGGCGGAAGAAACGCGGACTACCGTATTTAACGCAGTGGCTACAATGTCAGCAAATTCTGCTGCCGGGACGGCTGTTTTCAACCGGCCGGCCCGCATCATCTGCACGCCGTTTTCTTCCGGACCAATTTTATGAATGTCTATTAATCCAAGCACCGTTGCCAGTACGTCATTGACTCCGCCATCTGCGGCGTCCCATGGCGTGTGTGCGGCTAACAGTCCAATGCCGTTTTCTATAGCATAAAAGACGGGATTGCCTTCTGTAACGGCCTTGAGGGGATGAAAAATAACAGGGTGATGACTGACCACCAAATCTGCACCAAAGTCTTTTGCTTTCTGCAGAGTGTCCATAGTAACATCCAGGCACAGGGCAACTTTATGTATTTCCTTGTTTAGGACTCCAACCAGAAAGCCGCTGTTGTCCCAGCTTTCCTGTGTGGAAAAGGGGGCCAGGCTGTCTATGAACTGGTATAGGTCTTTGGCAGTATAAGTCATACGCCGGTCCTTTCTTTAATGGAATTCATGAGAGAAAGCAGGAAATTACATTCCTCTTCCGTATGGTCCATGGTCAGCAATCCGTTTAACCGTTTTCCCAGGCGATCCAGCACTTTCTGAAAATATTCCGCCTTCAGCGGATGATCAGATTCTGCCAGTGTGCCCAGATAACAGGCAAGCGGGGATGCATCTGACGGGATGCCGGTGTATTCTGCATCCATGGCAAGATACAGGCGGCTTCCTTCTTTACACAGCTGTTCCTGTAAAATGGAAAAGCCGTTCCGGTATAAATAGTTCCGCAGGTCTTCCTGATGGGACTGCGGTTGTAAAACCAGGTGAATTCCTTCTGCCTGCAACCAGGGCGCGGCGGCCAGCAGGTCTTCCATTAAATTGCCACCCATGCCGGCCAGGACGAACTCTTTGCTGTCCTCCGGGTTCAGGTTGGAAAAGCCGTCACTTAAAACAAGGGTGATTTTGTCTTCCAGACCGTATTTTTCTACGGTTTCCCGTGCATTATCCAGAGGGCCCTGTCTGACATCTGCCGCAATGGCAGAAGGGATTTTTCCAATTTGTAATAAATAGGCCGGGAGATAGGCGTGATCGGTACCAATATCGGTCAGTACCTGGTTTCCCCGAACCAGTCCGGCCACCATTTGCAGTCGGGGAGAAAGCTGAATCATAATGTTTTATATGCTCCTTAGTTTTTCAAACTTTGCAGCGGTGCCGGAATACGGCCGCCACGCTGGATGAATTTTGCCGGGGATGCCGTGTTGACCGGCATAACCGGTGCAGTGCCGAACAGACCACCGTAGTCTACTTCGTCACCAACGTTTTTGCCAATGGCGGGGATAACACGAACTGCGGTAGTTTTGGTGTTGATAAGGCCAATGGCGGCTTCGTCGGCAATAATGCCGGAAATGACTTCCGGAGTGGTGTCTCCCGGAATAGCAATCATATCCAGACCAACCGAGCAGACGGCGGTCATGGCTTCCAGTTTTTCAATGCGGAGTCCGCCGGAGCGGGCTGCGGCAATCATGCCTTCATCTTCGGAAACCGGAATGAAGGCACCGGACAGGCCACCAACCTGGGACGATGCCATAACGCCGCCTTTCTTAACAGCGTCATTCAGCAAAGCCAGGCAGGCCGTTGTACCGGCACAGCCACATTCTTCCAGACCCATTTCTTCCAGTACTCTGGCAACGGAATCTCCGACTGCCGGGGTGGGAGCAAGGGACAGGTCTACAATGCCGAATGGCGTGTCCAAACGGCAGGAAGCTTCATTGGCAACCAGCTGACCCACTCTGGTAATTTTAAAGGCAGTCCGTTTTACGGTTTCTGCAATTTCCTGAATGGAGGCATCCGGCTGATTGCTTAAGGCGGAGCGGACAACGCCCGGTCCGGAAACACCGACATTAATGACGGTGTCTGGTTCTCCAATGCCGTGGAAGGCCCCCGCCATAAATGGGTTGTCTTCTACCGCATTACAGAACACAACAATTTTAGAAGCACCAACGCATTCCCTGTCTGCTGTTTTTTCTGCAGATTCTTTAATAATTTTTCCCATTAAGCGAACGGCATCCATATTGATGCCGGCCTTGGTAGAACCAATGTTGACGCTGGAACAGATATGATCCGTAACAGCAAGTGCTTCCGGGATGGATTGGATAAGAGCTTCATCGCCGGCGGCAAAGCCTTTTTGTACCAGGGCAGAATATCCACCCAGGTAATTGACTCCCACTTCTTTGGCGGCTTTTTCCAATGCAAGGGCATAAGAAATAGGGTCCCCGTTGCTGGAGGCAAGCAGCATGGAAATGGGAGTAACGGAAATCCGTTTATTAATGATGGGAATGCCGTATTCCCGTTCAATGTCTTCTCCGGTTTGCACCAGGTGTTCCGCTTTTCGGCAGATTTTGTCATAAATCTTCTGGCAGGCGGTGGTGCTGTCCTGGTCCGCACAGTCCAAGAGGGAAATGCCCATGGTGATGGTACGGATGTCCAGGTTTTCATTTTCAATCATCTGGATGGTTTCCAGGATGTCAGATGGATTTAGATTGAGCATAAGTCAGGTTCTCCTCAAATACGATGCATGGAATGGAAAATGTCTTCATGCATGGCATGAATGACCAGACTGTTTTCTTCTCCGTAGGCCTTGATACCGTCTGCGAATTCGCCGAACGGAATGGTCAGCTTATCCACGTCAATGGACATGATCATAACAAACATGTCGTTCAGAATGGTCTGGGAAACGCCGATGATATTGGCGCCTTTATCTGCAAGGAAGGTAGATACTTTTGCAAAGATTCCAATGGTATCCTTGCCGACTACGGTTACAACTGCTTTCATGGGAAAACCTCCAGCGTTCAAAGTTAACCTATTTTATCACAATTCCCTTTGCTGTGCACCGCTTTTCCACGGTTGAAAGGGACAGGTCTTTTTTCTGCTTTTCCTCTACAAATAATTGCTATTTATGGTAAAATCATTATGCTTTTTCAAGAGCGGAGAAAGGGGAGGTTCTATGGTCCTGGCTGCCTATGCAAAAATCAATTTGTTGCTGGACATTTTGGGGAAAACAGAAGACGGCTATCATACGGTTTTCAATATTATGCAGTCGGTGGACCTGGCAGACTACGTTACAGTGGAATTAGACGGGACTCCCGGCACCATTCAGCTGTCCTGCTCTACTCCTTCTTTGCCGTGTAATGCAGATAATTTAGCCTATGCTGCAACAGAACATTTCTTTCAGGAAACCGGGATTCCTAATCCGGGAATTCGTATTTTTGTGGAAAAACACATTCCTGTTGCAGCCGGCCTGGCGGGCGGCAGTGCCGATGCGGCTGCCGTTTATGTTGCACTGAACCGGCTCCTGCACGCCGGCTTATCCGAACGGCAATTAAGCACCATGGCTGTGGCCACAGGTGCGGATGTGCCGTTCTGTATCCAGGGCGGCACCATGCTGGGACTGTACACCGGAGGGGTGCTTGCTGCGCTTCCGGCTGCTTCGCCCTGCTGGTACGTGCTTTGCAATCCGGACCAGCAGATTTCCACCAAAGAGGCCTATGCCGCTTTTGATACCGCACAGAATGTGCGGCATCTGAACCGGGAAGGCATGTTGCAGGCTTTAATGACCGGCAACACAGAACAGCAGTTTATTAATATGGGCAACCTGTTTGAACAGCTTTTAGAAGTGCCGGACCGGGTGGAAATCAAGTCCGTCCTGCGGCAGCACGGTGCCAAAGCGCATCTGATGAGCGGAAGCGGTCCAAGCACCTACGGCGCTTTCCCGGAAAAAGCAGACGCAGAGGCCTGCTTTCATGCGCTGAAAGCCGCCGGATATCAGCGGGTTTTCCTTTGCCGGCCCAGCGCCGCCGGCGTTGAAATCCTGCCGGAATAATGGTATCATCTTGGCAATAAATGAAAGTAGTTCGGAGGCATCTTAATGAAGATCCAAAAGTCCAAAATCAGTGCACTGCTTCTCAGCTTATTGCTGGCGCTCTGCCTGTCCGTTCCGGCATTTGCCGGTTCTTCCGTCAGCGGGAATACGGCATATATCACTAGCGGAACCAAGACGGTTACTTCAAGTGACATTCCGGCAAGTGTGGTTAACCGGATTAGCATTACTACTATTTATGTACCAAATTCGGTTACTAAAATTTCCTCCGGTTCTTTTACCAGCTTTTCCAATCTGGAAACGGTTTATATTGATAATTATCAGGGCGGTGTAACCGTAGAATCCGGTGCCCTGCCAAGTGGCGCCAAGGTAGTTTATACCGGAAAAAAGACAACCACTACCACAACAAAATCAACTACAAAGAAGACCACTACTACAAGCAGTACCACGGAATCCACAACAGAGTCTGAAACAGAAAAAACAACAGAGGAAGAATCTTCAGATTCCGTTGTTACAAAGGTGGCCAATCCTACCGGAACAACAACGGCTACTAAAACAACCTCTTCCGGCAGTAAGCAGGGAAGATCTATTTCAATCGGAGTGGTTACCCTAGTCGGCGTCAGTGCCGTGGTTCTCATGATCCTAAAATTCAGGAAACCGTAAGAATCTAGTTTAACGCTCTGGCTTTTGCCAGAGCGTTTTATCTCGTATTTTGTAATAACGGAAAGGAGGCAGCCTGTGGCAAATAAAATTTTGCATCGCGCAGGGGAAGAGGGAAAACATTTCCTAGACCACTTTGAAGTGTATCTGAAATGGCTTGTTTTATCCATCCTATTGGGTGGCGTAATGGGCCTGATTTCCACTGCCTTTTATTACGCATTAACCTATGCCACGCAGTGGCGCACAGATTATCCGCTTTTGATCTGGCTGTTGCCGGTGGCCGGCCTTGTCATTGCTTTTTTATATCAGAAATTTGACAAGCAGCCCAAAGAAGAGGGCAACAAAGGCACCAATATGGTGCTGGCGGCAGTTAATGCCAATGAAGAAATTCCGGCAAGAACCGCACCTCTGATTTTCGTCTCCTCTATTTTGTCCCATTTGTTCGGCGCCTCCGTTGGCAGAGAAGGCGCGGCACTGCAAATGGGTGCCAGTCTGGGAAGCACGCTGGCCAGACTGTTAAAAATGAAGGAAGCAGATAAGCGGATTCTGATTATGACCGGTATGGCCGGTGCCTTCTCCGCATTGTTTGGTTCCCCAATTACCGCTGCCATTTTTTCCATGGAGGTTATTAGCGTTGGCGTTATGTACTACGCCGCACTGGTGCCCTGTGTTGCCTCTGCGCTGACTGCCATTTCCGTGGCCAAAGCCTTAGGCGTTACCTATGCCGTTTATCAGTTGTCCGTAATACCGGATTTTACTTTCTATACCGCAGGAATGACCACTTTGCTGGGTGTTCTTTGTGCCATTTTCAGCATTCTGCTTTGCATGACCCTGATTTTGGTAGAAAAATTCATGAGCACGGTGTTTAACAACACCTACATCCGTATCTTTGTAGCCGGTACCTTTATCAGCCTGCTAACGCTGCTGGTGGGAACCCAGGATTATAACGGCCTTGGCTCCGCCATGATTCTTTCTGCTGTTATGGGACATACTGTCTGGTATGCGTTTTTGCTGAAGCTCCTGTTTACGGCCGTTTCTCTGGCCGGTGGCTACCGCGGTGGTGAAATTGTGCCTACCCTATTTATGGGGGCCTGCTTTGGCTGCTTTGCCGCATCTTTCTTGGGAATGCCTGCAGGACTGTGTGCCGCACTTGGTATGATTGCCGTATTCTGCGGTGTTACCAACTCGCCAATTGCATCCTTCATTATGGGCCTGGAGTTGTTTGGCGGACAGGGAATCTGGTTTTTTGCCATTGTAGTAGCGGTCAGCTACATGTTGTCCGGTTACTATGGTATTTACAAGAGTCAGCTGATTATTTACTCGAAGTATCGCAACGCCTATGTACGGCGGAACATTCTGCGGTGACAGAATAGGAGGATTTTGTTTGGAAGAAGTAAAAACAGAAGTAAAAGAAAACGAAAACAAACTGGGAACAATGCCGGTTAACAAGCTGTTAATCAGTACCTCGTTACCCATGATGGTGTCTATGATGGTCCTGGCACTATACAATGTGGTGGACAGTTTCTTTATTGGAAAATATGATCCAACCGGTATTGGGGTAGCAGCATTGTCTTATGCATTTCCCGTCCAGAACCTGATGACGGCATTTTCCGTTGGTACCGGTGTTGGTGTAAATGCGCTGCTTTCCAAAAGCCTGGGGGAAAAGAATAAGTCCCTGGTGGACAAGACTGCCAACAATGCCGTTTTAATTTACGCAGCCACCTTTGTCCTGATTGCCCTGTTAGGATTCGTCCTTCCGGAACCTGTATTCCGGATGCAGAAGGCCTCGGATCAGGCCATTCAATACGGGCTGGAATATTTGCCCATTGTCATGTATTGCTCCTTCGGTATGTTTGCCCAGGGGTGCATGGAGCGGCTTTTAATTTCTACCGGTCGAACCATGTATTCCATGACAACCCAGTTGGCAGGTGCAGTTGTTAATATTGTCCTGGATCCGATTCTGATTTTTGGTTATCTTGGTATGCCTGCCATGGGTGTAAAGGGTGCTGCCATTGCTACCGTTGCAGGACAGATTGTTTCCGCCATTCTTGGCGTTGTTTTTAATCGCCGGTTTAACCCGGAAATTACCCTTAGCTTTAAAATGATGAAGCCGGACTGGTGGGTTATCCGGGATATTTATAAGGTCGGCCTGCCGTCCATCGTCATGAACTCCATTTCGTCCATCATGGTATTTGCCATGAACTTCATCCTGAATGCCTTTACGGAAGCGGCTGTTACGGTATTTGGTCTGTATTTTAAATTGCAAAGCTTTATTTTCATGCCGGTTTTTGGCATGAACAGTGGTGTGGTTCCTATTGAAGCCTATAACTATGGCGCCGGAAGACCGGACCGCATTAAACAGACCGTCCGCTGCGCCGTTTGTTATGCAGTTGGTATTATGACTGTTGGCTTACTGATTTTTGAACTTTTCCCGGCACAGCTGCTGGAATTGTTTACAGAAGAACCAAAGGTAGTAGAACTTGGCACTACCGCACTTCGCATTATTGCCATTCATTTCCCACTTGCCGGAGCCTCTATTATGTTTATGTCTTCTTTACAGGCTCTGGGACGCTCCATCCGTAGCTTAATTGTTTCTGTTTCCCGTCAGCTGGTTGTTCTGGTACCGTGTGCCAAGCTTCTTTCCCTGACCGGTAACCTGAGCCTGGTCTGGCTGGCGTTCATTATTGCAGAAGGCGTTTCCCTTACCATGGTCAGTCTTTTCCTGAAAGGCACCATAAAATCCATTCGCAAAGAACTGGAAGAAACCCCGTCTGTTACAGAAGAGGCTCCCCCAATTACAGAATAAATACACAAAAAGCAAGGCAGTTGATCCTTTGGGACCAGCTGCCTTTTTGTTTCTTCTTTTTGCGAGTTAGCCTGTATTCGTAATGTTATCAGCTGACATAAATTTGCAGGGTATCTGCCACGTCTTCCGGCTCTTCTGCCTTTAACGTAACCTGATATCCATTATCAACCTTTTTCATGTCATAAACGGTTTCTCCGTAAACAGCCCAAACGTAATCATAGTCGTCGGTTGTTTTCCAGAAGAAAGTGGTTAACTCATTCGTCTGTTGTGCGGTAATATCTGTGGTATCTAAGGAAGGGGAAAGAAGTACATCGCCAGAGAGAGGAAGAACAGGATTGTAGTCCAGCGATAACATCTTTTCATAATTGAAATAGTTGTCCTCAAGGGTGTATTCCGCCACTTCAAAAACTACAAGCTCCGGCTGGAACAGGTTAAAATAATACGGGAAATCAAGCACGTTCTGATAGTCGTGGACACTGATGTATTCCCCAAGGGCGTTCATCATAAACTTTTTGCCATAGGTATTCATGTAACTTCCCTGGAACATCAGTGTGCGGGGAGACCCTTCATCCACCCGGTCCTGATTGACGGTATAACTGAAGCTTTGAAACTGTTCATCCAGGTAAATTCCGCTGTATTCTTCCGCTTTTTCCACAGTTTCTACGCCATTTAATAAGTAACACGGAACCGTTTCATCAATGGGAAAGTTGGAAACCAAAAGGGAATCCTGGTGCTCTGAGCTGATGGTAAATTCGGAAAGCTGGTTTACATGAACATTAGAATTCAATTCCTGCATGCGTTTTAGCATGGCCTGTGTGCCGTAAAAGGCGCCGTTGTCGTTCCAGTGATTAGCATCATACTTCTGATTAAAGACGGCAATACCGGCGTTTTTGGCATTTTGCAGGGTAACCGTATTATCCAGATAATTAACTCCGCGCTCATCCAACTCGGCAAGGAATAAATCTACCCAATCCCGGCTATAGTTAGTTCCGTCTGCAACCTTATCAGAATAAACAGCTGGCTTGGCTGGCTCAAAAACAAACAGAAACGGAACGTCTCTGGCTTCACAGTAGTCTTGCATTTCCTTGACCATATCGGCGAATGCAATATGGTAGTCACTAAATGTATAGGAATACTCTGTGGTAATACCGGCACCGAAAACATAGCCGTCTTCTCCGTAGATGTAGGACGGATGAACCATCTTCCCAAACAGTTTGTCATTTAAAACCGTGTAGGAGGTAATCATTTTGTCCCGGAAGCCAATGCGGTCATTAATATAATTTTCAATTCCCTCTGTCAGATCTTCGGATTCCGTAAACGGATTTCCGGCCAGGGCCCGGTTATCTATTTCGGAGATAGCACCTGACTCAAAATTGAAGAAAGCCATTGGCAACAGAAGAACAGTAAAGAAAAGAAATAAAGAAATGAATTGTAGTTTTTTCATACGTTCCTCCTTAGTAACGGAAATAAATGAACGGGCTGTATTGCGAGTTCACCATAAACACAATGGAAAGGACGAACAGTAAGAGCAGAACCAGTTGCCGGATAGCATATCCGGATTTAGTTTGCAGAATTTTTTGTTGTATTTGTTGGACCTTCGGTAATCCGAAAATGGTAGAGCCCAAAAGACCAATGATGGCCAGTGTAAGGATCTGGGCATCCAGATAGTACTTCCAGGTATACGGTAGATCATACGACTGCAGTTTTCCAAACATAATCATGACCCATGTATAAAAGTCAGAAAATGATTCAAACCGGAACAATTCCCAGCAAAAGAAGGTAATCAGAAAGGTGCAAATCCATTTTAGAAAATTTGGTATTTTTTGATACCAGTTTTTCTTTGCAATCAGTTTTTCAATAACAATGCAGATTCCGTTGATACCGCCCCAGGTTAGGTAGGTTACGCCGGCACCGTGCCAGATTCCGGTTAGCAGAAAAACAACCAGAACATTGACTAAGGTTCGTGCGGTACCCTTTCTGTTGCCTCCCAGAGGAATATAGACGTATTCCTTAAACCAGGTGCCAAGGGAAATGTGCCATCTTCTCCAGAATTCGGAAATGGAGCAGGACAGGTATGGAAAATTAAAGTTGTCTTTAACAGAGAAGCCCAGCATTTTAGATAAGCCAATGGCAATATCAGAATAACCGGAGAAGTCAAAATAAAGCTGTAACATGTATAGCAGAGCGCCAAACCACGCCGTTGGGGCATCAATTACCCCCCCCATTTTGGAAAGCGAATTCCCAAAGCTGTCAGCCAGAATCAGTTTTTTGGCAAAACCAAGCATAAGAAGACTGATACCATCAACAAAACCAGTCAGGTTAAAGTTCTTTGTTCTGGTCTGCCCCTCAAAGTCTCTCCAGAGAACGATTGGTCCAGAGACTACCTTCGGGAAAAAGCTAAGGTAAAGGGCGCAGTCAATCAAGCTGCCGGACTTGGCTTTTTCGTGATAAATATCTGCCAGATAGGAAATGGCAGAAAAGGTAATAAAAGAAATTCCAAGTGGAGCAACAATCGGATCCTGGGACAGGCTGTCCTTAAAGAAAAAATTCCACACGGTGAATACCATGCCGGTATATTTGAAATGGATTAAAACGAAGAGGGCAAAACAGACTCCAATGACGAATAATGTGCTTTTTTGCGGTCTGGTTTCTATGGCTTTTCCCAAAAGCCAGATAATCAGAATATAAGTCAGAAAACGGAACAGGTCGTCAAAGCAGGCCCATAAATAAAAAACGCACCCAATTCCAATTAATAAGAGGTCAGTGGCTCTTATTTTTTGGAAAAAGGTGCTAAGAAAGCCGCGCTTTTCTAATAGCACGGTCAGATAGTACATCGCCAAACAGAGGGGCAGAAAAACAAAGGTAAAGGTTTGCGTGGTAAATGCCATAAAATCTCCTATCTCAAAGTGCGGTTGTAAAGTGGGCTACGACTGTTATTCTTTTTCCTTTTTCTCCTCTGGCGATTCAGGATCCTTTTCCGGAACGCTGGTGTCCACTATGGTGCCCCAGGAGTTCTTTTGGACGCGTTGTGCCTCCTGTGGCTTTTGCCCCCAGAGCTTTGGTTCCTTTCCGTTGACCAGGCGGGCAAGGTTGTTGCGGTGCCGCGTAAAGGAAAGAATGGGATAAAGGGCTGCCACAATAACAATCCAGTAAAACGCGTCTGACTGGAAGTAAAGAATCAGGAACGAAAGGAAACACGTAAATTCAAAGGTTAAAGACGAAATAGACATGATCCGCGTCAGCAGCAGACAGAGCAGGGAAGGAACTGCTGCAATCAGGAAGACACGCCAGTCTATGACCAGCATGATGCCGAGCGAGGCAGCCACTCCTTTTCCGCCACGGAACTGCATATAAAACGGGTGGTTATGCCCGATTAACACAAAAATACCGGCAATCAGTTGAAAGCAGACAGACACGTCATGAGAACCGACAATGTCCGCCGTTAACATGAACTTGGCAAAAAGGACCCCAAGGGCACCTTTTCCGGCATCTATAGCCAGACAAAGTAAGCCGAATTTCAAACCGAATACGCGAATGGCATTGGTGGCTCCGGAATTTCCGCTTCCTTCCTGGCGTAAATCTTTATGGTAAATCTTCATGCCGAGTAGATAGGATGGCTGGAATGAGCCCAGGAAATAACAGGTCATAAAGCATCCAAGAATGCAAAGTGTTCTAAGGGTAATGTTGCTCATGGAAGGCTCCTCTGCTTGTTGAAAAGCAAGTGTAAAAAAGTTAAAATAAAGCAGGTGATAAGACATGATGATTTCCACAAAAGGACGCTATGCTTTCCGCATTATGCTGGATTTGGCACAGCATCAGGACGAAGGTTATATTTCTTTGAAAGAAATTGCAGAGCGGCAAAAGGTTTCCATTAAATATTTGGAAGCTATAGCCAGCCGTCTGTCTAAAGACGAACTGATAACGGCTCATCATGGAAAACATGGGGGATATCAACTGTCCCGTTTGCCGGCAGATATTTCGGCCGGTGAAATTTTAAAAAGTGCAGAAGGAAAACTGGCACCGGTGGCCTGCGCAGGCACGGAAGTAGGCTGCGCCAATATGACCGAATGTTTAACCTATCCGCTTTGGAAAAATCTGGATGAGTGTATTTACCGGTATCTGGACAGCGTTTCCCTGGAAGATGTTTTACTTGGCCGTGTCAACAGTTGAGTAAACCTGATTTAAAACGGCATTTACCGTAAACCGTTCGGTTTCTGTACGGGACGTACAGGTGGACAGGGTTAATACCCTGGTGTCTGTAGACAATTCTGATGTGCCTGTTTCCACTTCCGAAAGAGCTACCATACGTTGTAACCAGTAGAAGTAATCTCCGTCGGAGGCAAAACTTAACAAATAAATGTCATCTGAGGTTTCCGCCGTAAAAGCGGAAACAATTTTATATTCCAGGATCTGATCCTTCTGGATAATGTAAAGATACGGATGGGCTTCCAGGTAGGATTTGTCTTTGTATTTCTTTAAAGAACCAAACATGGATCCGTTTTTGGTGTTGTGCCCGTAAATTAAACTGTGCTGGTCCGTAAAATCTGACCCGCATTCGGTAGCTAAGAAAATACTGCCGAAGTCACTGTAAGTGCGGTTATAGGTGTGCTTTAAATAATATTGGTTATTGTCCGTTTGCATTAACGGATAATTAACGGCGGTGTCCGGAATCAGAATCCAGCCAATGGCATCTGCATTGGCTTGGGTTAAGGCATCAAAGTCTACGGAGACACCAAGGTCAATGGAGTTACTTCCGGCATCCGTGCTTTCTTCTTTTAAGAAAGCGTCCGAAGCCTGCTGATATAGCTGATCTCCTTTATGATAGTCATAGGCCATCATACCAAGGCGGACAGCAGCCACCAGAAACAGAGCCAGAAAGAACAGCTCTGCAATCAGAAGAACGACCTTTTTCCCGGTCCATTTTTTCTGCTTGTCCATAATAACTCCTTCATGTCGTAATAAAATTACACACATTATAGCATAGAATATACTATTTGGAAAAGGACGGAATTACTCCATGATCTTAAACTGCTGCAATTTGGAAAAATGGTATGGGGACCGCCTTTTATTTCAAAATGCCAACCTTTCCCTGGAAAAGGGAGACATTGTAGGTTTAATTGGGGCTAACGGCGCCGGAAAAACCACGCTGTTTCGAATCATAACCGGACAGGAAGAGGCGGATGCAGGCAATGTAGTTTGCTCTTCTTTTTTAAAAATTGGATATTTGGAACAGCACGTCTGTGCCAATTCGGAAAAGACGGCATATGAAGAGTGCCTGACCATTTTTGCACCGCTGAAGAAAATGGAACAGCGGCTGGCAGAACTGCGTTCTGCTTTGCAGGTTCATGCAGACGCGGCTCTGATTGAAGAACAGGAACAACTGCTGGAACAGTATAAAGCGGCGGACGGGCTGACGTACGCCGCACTGACTCGCTCGGTATTAAGCGGCCTTGGCTTTACGGAAGAGGAACAGGCGTTGCCGGTCAGCAGTCTTTCCGGCGGACAGAAATCAAAAATTGGATTAGCCAAACTGCTTCTGCAAAAACCAGACCTGATGTTGCTGGATGAGCCCACCAACCATCTGGATATGCAGGCTGTTTCCTGGCTGGAAAAGTTTATTACCGGAAGCCATATTACTACGCTGGTCATTTCCCATGACCGGTATTTCCTGGACAAAATCTGTAATAAAATGGCAGAAATTACCACAAGGAAAGTGTATGTAACCGAAGGCAACTACAGCCGCCACATGGCGCTGAAGGAAGAGCGGGACGTCAGCCAGGAACGCCATTACAAGAACGTTATGGACGAAGTGCACCGGCTGGAGGGCGTCATTGAACAGCAACGGCGCTGGAACCGGGAAAAGAATATTAAGACGGCCGAAAGCAAGCAAAAACAGATTGACCGCATGACAGCGGATCTGGAAAAGCCGGAACAGGAGAATTTTGATTTTTCCTTTGCGTTCCGGCCCGCCACCATCAGCGGAGAAGATGTGCTGGAACTCCATGACGTTTCTATGGCGTTCCCGGATAAAGTCCTGTATGGAGGCGTCTCCTTTAACCTGAAACGTGGGGACCGCATGGTCATGATAGGAGACAACGGCATAGGGAAAACAACGCTGGTTAAGCAGATTCTGCGCCGGGGGCGCGGCGTACGATTCGGTGTGGGCGTAACGGTTGGATACTTTGACCAGCACCAGCTGAATTTAAGCCCAAACAAAACGGCCTTTGAAGAAGTGCAGGACAGTTATCCCCGTATGAGTAATACGGAGGTCCGCTCTGCCTTGGCGGTGTTTGGATTTACCCAGGATAAAGTATTTGAAAAGATTTCTTCTTTCAGTGGCGGCGAACGTGCCAAAGTGGCTCTCTGCAAGTTGATGTTGCAGCAGTGCAATTTCCTGATTCTGGACGAACCGACCAACCACCTGGACATCTATTCCATGGCTGCTCTGGAAGAAGCATTGCAAGCCTATGACGGCACTTTGCTGGTAATCAGCCATGACCGATATTTTATTAATCGGATTGCGGACCGTATTTTTTGGCTGAAACCGAAGGACAGTGAAGTTTTTCCTGGTAATTATGATGCTTACCAGGAGCAAATGGAGAATCGTCTGGCAAGGGAAGGCGCTGACTCGCCCGGGGAAACGGAACCCAGAAAGGAAATGGGAGCGGGCGGAAAATCCTACCTGGAGCAGAAGAAACTGCGCTCCGAACAGACCCGTGCCAAAACAGCCCTACGGAAAAAAGAAGAAGAAGTAAATGCCCTGGAGCAAAAAATAGAAGAACTGACGGGTGCACTGGATACCGAAGAAGTGGCTACCAATTTTGAAGAAGCCACGCGCCTGTCAGAAGAATTAGCGGAGACCAATGAGCGCTTAGACGCGGCTCTGGAAGAGTGGGAAGCTCTGGCAGAAACGGTCAGCGCATTTACAGAATAAAGGAGGATCTCATGTTTACTCTGAACGCAAGCTACAACTACATTGGCACAGATCATGAAGTAAGCGCCTTTGACAACGAAGCGTTTACGCTGGAACTGGAAGAACGGGAAGGGTATCTTGGCGCCGTTCTGACGGCAAAGAAGCCCATCCGGATGAATCGCCTGGTGCTGGACAGCCAGTATGCCTTTGCAGAGAAAGACCGTTTCTTCTCCAACGGATACCAGTCCTGGTCCACTTCTACGGAATATAAACGAAGTGACCGCTCTGTTGGGTACACAAAGATGGCAGACAGGGTGCGCCTGGGACAATATCTTGCCACTGCGGTAGGAGATTATAATTTCACTTCCTATGGCCGGTTGGGCGTATTCCATTCAGAAACCTTTACCTATTTGCGGAAGCAGGGAAGTAACCGTATCAAATTGTACGGCTCTCGGTCGGAACGGCAGGGCTTTACTATTTTTGATGTGGATATGTACCATGACCGCTTTTCCATTGTAAAGGACGTAGACGGGTTGGAATTGGCCGAAGGACAACAGTATCAGCTGCTGGACATTGCCATCATTGAAGATGATTATGACGCAGCCTTTGACCAATACTTCTTTGACTTCTGTGGATTTTCCAAGCCAAAGGTAACCCGCTTTGCCGGTTACACCTCCTGGTATAACTACTTCCGCAACATTAACGAAGACATTATTTTGCGGGATCTGAACGGCCTGGACGCCGTTTCCGACCTGACGCAGATTTTCCAGATTGATGACGGTTACTCCAAAGTCGGGGACTGGACGTCGCCAGACCCGGAGAAGTTTCCACGCGGCCTGAAGTCCATTGTGGATTCCATCCATGACAAGGGCTATCTGGCCGGGCTCTGGCTGGCACCGCTGAATGTTCAAATCAGTTCGGAACTGTTTAAGGCCCACCGGGACTGGTTAATTCCGTCTCCAACCTTCGGGCCAAACGTACCACAACTGGGTCTGATTAACTGGGGCCTGACCTTTACGCTGGATATTGAAAAACAGGAAGTACGGGACTTTTTGAAGAATACCTTTAAGGTGATTTTGCAGGATTGGGGCTTTGACATGGTCAAGCTGGACTTCCTGTATACCGCCTGTATTTTACCGCGTGGCGGAAAGACCCGTGGCCAGTTAATGTGTGAAGCCGTTGACTTACTTCGCGAATGCTGCGGAGACAAAATTATCCTTGGCTGTGGCGTTCCTCTGGGTGCCTGCATGGGCGTGTTTGATGCCTGCCGCATCGGCTGTGACGCCAACAAAGTTTTTGGTGGCGATCTGGTCAATAAGATGGAAATGAATGGGGAAGTACCAAGCTGTTATAACGCCATGGTAGATACCATTTTCCGTCGCTGCCTGAATGGCCGTGCCTTTGCCAATGACCCGGATGTCTTCTTCCTGCGGGATGACAATATTGACTTCACCTATGAACAGAAATTAGATCTGGCCAAGGTGAATGATATTTTCGGCTCAGTTCTCTTTATGTCTGACAATGCCGGACAGTATTCTCATAAAGCCATGGAAAATCTGAAAAAGATTTTTCAGCCGAAAGACTATCAGGTAAAACTGGCAGAATATGTGGATAAGGATGTTGTCCGCATCAACTATACCGAAGACGGACAGGAAAAGGAGCTTCAGTTTAACCTCTGCACCGGAGACGGCAACGTGTTAGAAAACTTTTAATAGAAAACAAAAACCCCGCGTTACCATAACGCGGGGTTTTCTTTGCTTTTAGGGTAAATTAGCAGGCTAACTTAGCCCTTATTTTTAATGTATTCGTCCATGGCGGCTGCGGCAGTTTTACCGGCACCCATGGCAAGAATAACGGTGGCAGCACCGGTAACGGCATCGCCGCCGGCGTATACGCCTTCACGGGAAGTCAGACCGTTTTCATCGGCAACCAGACAGCCCCACTTGTTGGTGTCCAGACCAGGAGTGGTGGAACGGATCAGCGGGTTTGGAGAAGTACCGATGGACATGATAACGGCATCTACATCCAGTACGAATTCGGAGTCCGGAATGGCAACCGGGCGGCGACGACCGGAGTCATCCGGTTCACCCAGCTCCATCTTGATGCACTTCATACCGGTAACCCAGCCCTTTTCGTCTCCAAGGATTTCAACCGGATTGTTCAGCAGCTTGAAGATGATGCCTTCTTCCTTGGCATGATGTACTTCTTCTGCACGGGCCGGAAGTTCTTCTTCAGAACGTCTGTAAACAATATAAACTTCTTCTGCACCCAGACGTTTTGCTGTGCGGGCTGCGTCCATGGCAACGTTACCGCCGCCGACAATAGCTACGCGCTTGTCGTGGGTAATTGGGGTATCATAGCCTTCTTTGAATGCTTTCATGAAGTTAACACGGGTCAGATATTCATTGGCGGAATAAACGCCGTTTAAGGATTCACCTGGGATCTTCATAAAGCTTGGAAGACCGGCGCCGGAACCAACAAATACGGCTTCATAACCCTGTTCAAAGAGTTCATCAATGGTTTCACACTTGCCGATAACGGCGTTGGTGACAATCTTAACGCCCATGGCCTTCAGGCCTTCAATTTCCTTCTTAACGATGGCCTTCGGAAGACGGAATTCCGGAATACCATAAAGCAGTACGCCGCCGGCTTCGTGGAATGCTTCGTAAATGGTAACGTCATAGCCGAGTTTTGCAAGGTCTCCGGCACAGGTCAGACCGGAAGGACCGGAACCAACAATGGCTACGCGATGGCCATTCGGCTGAATGTCATAGGTTTCCTGTTTGCCGTTTTCACGGGCCCAGTCAGCAGCAAAACGCTCCAGACGACCGATACCAACTGGCTCGCCTTTGATACCGCGAACACATTTTCCTTCGCACTGGCTTTCCTGCGGGCAAACACGGCCACAAACAGCAGGAAGGGCAGAGGTGGTTTTAATGATGTCATTGGCTTCCTGGAAATTTCCTGCGGCAATGGCGGAAATGAAATCCGGAATCTGTACATTAACAGGACAACCGGAAACGCACGGTCTGTGCTTACAGTTCAAGCAGCGCTGTGCTTCTTCCTGTGCCATTTCTGCAGTATATCCAAGAGAAACTTCCAGGAAATTTTTGTTTCTTACATTAGGATCCTGTTCCGGAATGGCAACCTTGGTTAAAGACATGTTAGGCATTATTCCATAACCTCCTTATGATACAGGTTACAATATTCTTCTCTGTCATGATCCTGTTTTTCCTTGAAGATAACAGAGCGGCGCATAGCTTCGTCAAAGTCAACTTTGAAACCGTCAAAGTCCGGACCGTCTACGCAGGCAAATTTAACTTCGCCGTCAACGGTAAGACGACAACCACCGCACATACCGGTACCGTCAATCATGATTGGGTTCATGGAAACAATGGTACGGATATCATATTGTTTGGTCAGCTGTGCAACAAATTTCATCATGATCAGCGGGCCGATGGCAATGACGCAGTCATAGCCGGCGCCGGCTTCAATCTGACGCTTCAGTACGTCGGTAACCAGAGCTTTTTCTCCATAGGAGCCGTCGTCTGTGCAAAGGTAAAGGTTGTCACATACGGCTTTCATTTCATCTTCCAGAATAACCAGATCCTTGTTACGGAAACCGGTAATCAGGTCACAATGAATGCCCAGTTCGTGAAGAGCCTTGGCCTGCGGGTAAGCAATGGCGCATCCTACACCGCCGCCGATAACGGCAACCTTTTTCATTCCATCAAATTCGGAGGCAATGCCAAGCGGACCTACAAAGTCCTGAATGCAGTCTCCTTCGTTCAGGTCACCAAGCTTCCAGGTGGATTTACCAACCTTTTGGAAGATAATGGTAATGGTGCCCTTTTCACGATCATAATCAGCAACTGTCAGCGGAATACGTTCACCGTATTCATCAATCCGCAGGATGATAAATTGTCCCGCTCTTGCCTTTCTGGCAACCAGTGGAGCTTCTACCTCCATTAAGCAAACAGTCGGATTAAGATCTCGTTTTGTGACAATTTTGTACAAAGAAATCAGTCCTCTCTTTTGTTATTTACGAAGAATTCGTTGCTAACATTCAAATTATACCACAAAGAAATTTATCATACAATTTAAACAATTCTTTATTAATCAGAGAAGCCTTCTTATTGCGTTTTTAGCAAAAAAGAAGAACGGGTGCACAGGAACGCGCACCCGTAAAGGTTATAACAGGAACTAAATCGCCGGGGATTATAACTGCTCCTGCAGGAAGTCCAAAACCACTCTGGCCCATTTGTCCGGCTCTTCTGAAATGGGACCGTGGGCAGAATCTTCAAACCAAACCCATTTCTTATAAGGGGCTTTCAGATTCTGATACCAGGCCAGCGCCAGCGGGGCAGGGGTGTTGTAGTCGTGGCGGCCAATCGTAAAGAGACAGGGCAGTTTCAGCTCTGTAATTTCCTTGCGGAAATCATGGGAAACCACTTCAGGCCAAAGCTTGGTGGACAGGAAAACGCCACCGATAGCGTATTTCGGAATATCCTTCAGGTGGTAGCCGTCATTGGTCAGCATGGGCTTTACAATATGGGTAAAGTATCCGCCACGGTCTTTCCAGTCAGCCCCGCCGTATTTGGCAAGTACATTGCGCTGGGTGGACATACCGGTAGAGGTTGGGTAAATACCCTTAACCGGAGCGCCGCCTTCCAGCTTTTTCAAGGATTTTTGGTCTCCTGCCACTTGTGCATTGGCTCTGGCATATTCATAGGACAGGGCTTCGTTTAATGTGCCGTCTACAAACTGGCCCTGCGCAACGTAAGCGGCAATCAGTTCCGGATATTTTTTGCAAACCAGGCCACCGAGCACGGTTCCCCAAGAACGGCCAAACAGGATAATCTTCTTTTGATGGTATTTTTTGCACAGCCAGAGAATCAGTTGATGCGCATCTTCCACGCAGTCGTCAATGCAAAGGTCCTTATCCAATAAAATAGAGGGGTGAAAGGACTTGCCGGCGCCACGCTGATCCCAAAGTACCATGGTATATCCGGCTTCTACCAGGTTCTTTGCCTGTGCATGAATGGCAATATGACGATCCGGTGTGCCCGGACCTCCGTGAACAAATAAAATCAGCGGATTGGACGGGTTTTCCGTAATGACACGGAAGTTCTGCTTGTAGCCGTTCAGCCGCTTGTTAAATTCCTTGTCATAAGCATACTTGGTCATAATTTTATACCTTCTCTTCTACGTCTTGATAAATGTGGTCTGCCAGGGCTTCTCCTTTTTGTAAAAGCGGAAGCAGCTCTGCACGAACGGATGTACAATAAGCAGTGTCTTCAATGGAACTCAAATTGATTTTGACGTTGAGCCAGCCCATTTGTAACGCGGCTTTCAGACACAGGGCACCGCAACCGACATCCGACAGGACCATGACAGACCCCTTTTGAACCAGCTCTTCCAGGCAGAGGAGTGTTTCATAAGACAACTTTACAAGTTGTATGGGAGCGGAAATAGCTACTAAGAGAGCGGCCTGAATGCGGTCGTGTTTTTCTTTCTTTTGCGATTCGGTTTCCGCCGGCAAAGAGTAGTATGCGGCTAATGGAGCAAAATTTTCTGCATCCTGTTCTGCTAATGATAAAATGTCTTTTGTCAGTGTGTCTAACTGATTTAGCAGACGCTGAATGTCTTCTTCATACTGCGCGTATTTCTTTTTGCCGGTGGTCAGGTTACAAACCATGCCACCCAGGGCGGCGCCAAGGGCGCCGACCACAGCGGCTACGCCGCCACCACCCGGTACCGGGGCTTTGGAAAAACTTTCGTCCACAAACTGGGGTACGGTTAAGTCCTGTAAATTCATAAAGCGCCATCCTTTTCTTTCCGACCATGTTGCAAACAACAGGCCTGAATTACATTTTTAGCAAGCAGCGAAGTGGTAATACCACCAATGCCTGGCACCGGGGTGTAGGCGGCACAGGTGGCTAAGGCCGCGTCCGTGCAGCAGCCTTTGGTGACCACACGCTGGCGGCCGGTCTTTTCGTTCAGCACCGGATTACCCTGTTCATCCACTACTTTTTGCCAAACGGTAGTGGCATCCAGCAGAATGGTGTGTGGGCTGACAAATTCTTCGGTAATTAAGTTGCAACCGTTTAAGCCCAACACCAGAATGTCTGCTGCACGGCATTTGGCGGCCAGGTCTCCTGTATGGGTATGGCACAGGGTAACAGTGGCATTTAACTGGGTTAACATCATGGAAAGCGGTTTTCCAATAACGTTGGAGCGGTTGACAATGACTACGTTTTTTCCGTCCAGATCAATGTGATAAAACTGCAAAACCGCCAGAATGGCTGCGGCAGTACACGGCAGGAAACCCCGTTTGTCACCCATCATGATGCGGCCCAGATTGGCCGTGGTGGAAGCGTCAACGTCCTTGTCCGGACTTAAACAGTCAGAAATAGCAGTTTCTTCATTAATCTGATCCAGTGGACGGAATGCTAAAATGCCATGTACGTCCGGGTCTGCATTCTCTGTCTGCATGATTCTGATATAGTCTTCTTCTGCAATGTCTTCCGGTAAAGCGTGCACTTCCACGGCAATCCCGGCTGACTCCATCACCTTTAAAATGGAGCGCTCATAAGACACATCCGGTCCTTTGGCTCCCACGCGAAGCAGGCTTATCTTTGGCTGAACGCCTTCCTTTTGTAATACCTCAGATTCAGCTAAACACTGTTTCTTTATCTGCTCGGCAACGGCTTTGCAATCAAAAATCTGTGGCATAAAAAGACCTCTTTTCCAGTAAAATACGGTATGCAAACATTATAGAAAAAGAGCCCCCTGGTTTCAAGGAAACAAGGGGGCTTAGGTACTTATATAATCATGCCGCCGTTTACGCCAATATCCTGGCCTGTAATAAACGACGCTTTTTCCGAGGCTAGGAAAAGGATGGTTTCGGCTACGTCTTCTGCCTTTCCCAGGCGATTCAGTGGCGTTTCTTCTGCCAACTCCTGTAATGTTTCTTCGTCATATACCGCGTTCATAGGGGTTTGAATGACTCCGGGGGAAACGCAGTTCACACGAATATTACTTGGGCCTACTTCTTTTGCCAGTGCTTTGGTAAACCCAATCAGGCCTGCCTTGGTGGTGCTGTATATTACTTCGCAGGATGCACCAACTTCTCCCCACATAGAGGATACATTAATAATGCAGCCCTGCTTGCGGTGGATCATGGACGGCAGTACAGCGCGGGAGAAAAAGAAGGCACTGTCCAGATTGACCTGCATCATGTGATGGTAGTCTTCGTCCGAAAAGTCAGTTAACAAGCCGGATTTACTGATGCCGGCGTTGTTAACCAGGACTTCTACCGGACCAAGCTCCCGCTCTACTGCTGCCACAATGGCATCCACCGCGGAAGAGTCGGCTATGTCACCCTGGTATACCTTTGCTGTCAGGCCCTGGCTTTGCAGCCCGGCACACAGTGCCTCCGCTGCCGCCCGGCCATTATGGCAAAGGATGGCGGTGGCATACCCGGCTTTGGCAAATGCTCTGGCAGTGGCGTATCCAATTCCGCTGGATGCACCGGAAACAATGACGGACATGGGCTTTCCTCGATTATTTCTTAGATTTGGTGGTTTCTGTTTCTTTGTTTGCTTTGGTTTTAGCTGCAGAGTCAGACTTGTCGTCTTTACTGTCAGAGCTGTCATCATCAGCCTGCGTCTTAGTTTCAGAAGTGCCGTCTGCGCTGTAGTAGTGATAACTGTTCAGCTGATCAAAGTTTTGTTCGCTGGCGGCATAAATATCCATGGTTAAGTATTCGTCTACGCTGCCGTCATCGTTTACGTTGCAAACCAGCGCCAGTTTGTCATCCTGGTTGAACAGGAAGCGGGTCCGCTTCTGCGTTACGGCAATGTAGTAATCTTCGTATTGATAATCTGTCCCTTTGACAGTGCAGGTACCTTCTTCTACAAAGGATCCGGTAGTCCAGTTTTCAATGGATAAACTGGTGGTATAAGCAGCAATCTGTTTTTTTGTGTCACCGGTTGCGTCCGTGTAAGCAAACTTGGAAGGGGAGACAATGTAGTAATTATCTCCGTTGCGCATTAAGACTGCTGTGGTATCTTCCGTGGTGATGGTAATCATAACTTTATCATCACTGACTTTGCTGAACGTGGTTTTGTTGTCTGTGTCTCCAAGTGTGGCAGATTCATAAGTGTATTTTCCGGTCATGACCGTTTTAATATATGGTTCCATCAGCTTTCCTTTAAACTGGTCAGGAACAGAGCTTCCGCAGGAGGAAAGGCTCAGTATAAGAAGCATACTGGCCAGTGCCAGAGCCAAAAAACTATTCTTCTTCATAAGAAATCTCCTTCATTTGAACCACAAGTTCGGTTACTTCATGGTAGCATATGTACAGAAAGAATGCCACATACAGAGTAAAATTTCTTGCAGTGTCAGGAAAAATCATGTATTATTGATAAGCATTCGCTGGAGTGGCACAGTTGGTAGCGCAATTGATTCGTAATCAATAGGTCGTGGGTTCAAGTCCCATCTCCAGCTCCATAAAATTAAAAAAGAGCGTACCTGACGGTACGCTCTTTTTTATGCTCTGCCGGTGGAACCGAATCCACCACGGTCCGGACCGGTCAAATGGTCGGTTTCCTGGAATTCAATGGTGGGCTGGTGACGCATGATGCGGAACTGGCAGATACGGTCATTTACGTGCAAATCCGTGTCCCGGACCGCAAGGGCAGGGAAGAACCACTGGTCATTGTCTCCGGAGTAGGAGGCATCAATAATACCCATGGAATTTACCTGCAGTATGCCAAAATTCTTAAAGGTGGAAGAGCGGGGAACCACGTGGGCTTCATAGCCTTCCGGAAGACGCATGGCAACGCCCAGAGGAATCAGTTTAAAGTCACCGGCGTTCAGGTGAACTTCTTCTGCACAGCGCAGGTCAATCCAGTCGGAAACGCCGTCAATATAGCGTAATTTTTCAATTTGGTCGGTAAAGTATTTGATGGTAATTTTTTGTGGAATATCCATGATAAAACTCCTTTACGAAGGCGCCTTATAAAACGCCTCTGAAATAAAGACCGCGGGTAAAGTCTTTGTCTTTTGGTGGGGTGCTGTTGCGGTATGCTTCTGCAATTTGGGAAACGGTGTCTGCAGATTCTGTGGTAAAGTACAGCAATGAAAAATCCGTATTCCGGAAGGCCTGCTGCCTGTCAGCAAGATAAATAGGCCTGGAATTCAGCATTTCACTGGCCCCGTTGTTACACTGTACCGGGAAGGAAACCCCTTTTCGGTCTGTCAGGCACCGGCTTCTCTGGCAATGCCTGCAATCGGTTCCATTTTTGATAGGACAATTACGTGTCAGCATTAACGGTAACCGCCCGTACGCAAATAAACCAATTTTAGAGGTCCCCTTTAAGGCATTAATTTGCTCTGTTTCCAGTTCGGCCGATACCACAATGCCCTTTAAGCCTAAAGAGCCTAACTCATTTATAGTTAAAGAGTTAAATGCATTTATGCTGAAATTGGCAATGACCGGCAACCCGGATTCCTGTGCCAAAGCCACGCCATCCAGGTTCCCAACCAGAAGAAACGCGGCGCCATAAGCGGCACATTCCTTCATTTTTTCTGTTACTTTTTCCTGCTTGCCATAAAGAGCCCTGGGTAATTCCACCCCAAAGGGCAGACCGGATTGTTGTAACTGCAGCAGAAGGTGATCCGGCGTCTGCACCGGCAAAACAACATGGGAAATGCCTAAACTATGCGAAATTTCCGGATTCTGTAACCAACTTTCTGGCAACTGATGCATTCCTGTAAAGCGTGCTAACTTTACATCTCCTGCAGGGCGATGTACCGGCATTTGTTCCGGCAAAATTCCCTTAGACAGGTCAAAATCCTTTTTGCCTTTGTTCAAAAGCTGCTCTGTAAGCCCGGATAATGCATTTCTGCGAAGTTCATTTAAAGCAGAAACGGGAAGGAAGCAATTGTCCCCTAAAGTAATATCCAAATCCTGGATTAAATAACCGGTTCCACCGGCTTTGCGAAGCTGTTTTTCTACGGATTCCGGGGTGGCTGCCTTGTTTTGCGCTTCTGCAACAACAGCACCGGTGGCCGTTGCTTGGAGCGGGCCGTATTCGGTAAACAGGTCTGCCTGCAAGGTCATTGGTTGTCCGACTTCTGCAGTAAAGCTAAGGTCCACTTCTGCCTGTTGCTGGTCTTCCTGGTACAGGGCAGACAATTGCTCCAAAATAGGGGCGGCCGCAAGTACGTCTTCCTTTTGGCGCGTGCCGAACATGGCAAGTCCTCTGTGACCGGACAGATATCCGTCAGTAAAGCCGGAGCGGGAGAACACGGCGCGCAACTGTTCGTTCAGTTGCGGGTCAGAAATCCCCTGCAGGGAATTCTGACAGGCCGTAACCGCTGTGGCCACGTATTCCGGCCGCTTCATGCGGCCTTCAATTTTAAATGAGGTAATGCCGGCTTCGGCCAGCGCCGGAAGCTGACTGATAATGCTTAAGTCTTTCAGGGAAAGGTCGTGCCCGGTTCCGTCAGGTGCCTGGAAAGGCAGGCGGCACGGCTGGGCACACAATCCTCGGTTGCCACTGCGGCCGCCCAGCATGGCACTCAGATAACATTGTCCCGAAACGCACATGCACAGGGCCCCATGCACAAACAATTCCAATTCTAAAGAAGTCTGTTCCCGAATTTCCTGAATTTCTTTCAGGGAAAGTTCCCGTGGTAAAACCACGCGGGTAAAGCCAAGGGATTCCAGCAAACGGAATCCGGCTGCGTTCATGACGGCCATTTGCGTGGACGCATGCAGGGGCATGTCCGGGGCAATGGCATGAACCAGACGGGCCAGACCAAGGTCCTGTATAATAAATGCGTCTGCACCAAAGGTACAGCCGCATTTAATAATTTCCAACGCAGCGGGTAGTTCCGCATCTGAAACCAGGGTGTTTAAGGCCAGATGTACTTTGACCCCGCGGATATGGCAGTATGTAATAATGTCTTTCAGCTCAGACAACTGAAAATTGGTTGCATTCCGTCTGGCATTGAAGTCTCCAACGCCAAGATAAACAGCATTGGCACCACTGCGGACGGCAGCAGTCAGAGCTTCCCATGTTCCGGCTGGCGCCAGAATTTCCACTGTTGTCATGGCAGCTCCTTAGGAACGTTTTTGTAATTCCCTGTTTAAACGGTCAACATCTCTTCTGGCAACTTCTGCTTCCATTTTGTAACGGGCAGAATCTTCCAGATATTCTTTAATCTGGCTGCGCAGATTGTCTGCGGTTTCATTGGCTTTTTTGGCGGAATCCGCATATTCCAATGCAACCAGAATGGCAGCCTGGGTCATGGACAGACGGGAGCTGCTTTGTACCACTTTGGAAAGAGCCTCATCCAATTCTACGCCCAATGCCTGAACGTACTGCGGATCCTCATCTGTTGTAATGTAATAGTCGTTTCCGCAAATGTTGAGTTTTACTCTCTCTTTTTCCATTCCGTACACCTCTTAAGAAATCAGTATAATACACGTAAAGTATAGCACAGCAACCGGGGAAACAAAAGGGAGAAATTGACAGGAGAGAAGGGCTTTCTTTATAATAAAACGAATTGATTTTACCTGCTTTGGAAAGGACTTTAATCATGAAGAAAAAAATCGGATTTCTCTTTGCAGATGACCTGGAATTTTTGCCGTTTTCCCAATATGCGTTGGAACATGACGGTGCGGAATTAGCGCAAAAGCCGCATGCAGTAGTGACACTGGAAACGGAAAAGACAACAATTTACGCCATTCACAGCGGTGTGGGCAAGGTGCGTGCCACTATGGCCGCCATGACCTTAATCCGGGAATATCAGGTAGAAGCAGTGCTGAACGCCGGATTGTCCGGTGCCATTTCTGCCCTTCACAAGGGCGATGTAGTGGCCGGCACTTCTTATGTGGAATGTGATTTTGACGTACGGGTCTTCGGCAGGAAGCTTGGCGAAAAAATAGAAGGCGATTACATTCACCAGGCAGATGTAGCCCTCCTGAATGCGGCCCTGCAGGTACAGGGGATGAAGCAGGGCGCACTTGGTACCGGTGACTTTTTCCTGCATACAGCAGATAAGAAGGAAGAGTACAAAAATGAATTCGGCATTGCCGCATTTGACATGGAATCGGCTGCCATTGCCTGTGTCTGTGACGCCTATGCCGTTCCGTTTCTTTCTGTTCGAAAGATTTCCGACGACGCGGATGACGCTGCACCGGAAACCTACCGGGAAATGAACGCTTTGGCAGAAATGGCACTGACTGAAGTGCTCATGGAAATTGTTGATAACATGTAAAGTGAAGTGGCTTTACACATTGGTTTTGGCATAACTACGTACCTTTTTAAGATATCCTTTTAATAAAACTTACGGAAACAAAAAAGACCCTCACGCTCATAAAATGTGCGTGGGGGTCTGTTATTAAGTATTTACCCAGGAGCCTCTGCCAAGAAAAGCACAGGTGTAGGGAGGAATAGTGGCTGAATTGCCGGAGAAAACAGTAACGTTTTGAATGGGTGTTAAATCAGAAAGTGCGGGTGGAAGCTGATAGGTAATTTCTTCCGGGTTGTTATTGGCAATAATAACCAGTGCATCTTTTTCAGCTACAATGTCCGGATGTGTTTCGTTAATTCTGGCATAGCAGACACAACCGCTGGCGCCGGAAATGGGAACAAACTGGCCCTCTTTCAGAACCGGGCAATACCTGCGTAAAGAGGCAAGCCAGGCGTACCAGTCATGCAAATCGGATCGAATGCGTTCCCAGGGGAAGCCTTTTCTGTTAAACGGGTCTTTATAGCCCTGCATACCGGCTTCATCGCCATAATACAGGGATGGAATACCAGGCAGGGTGAATTGCAGTGCCGCCGCAATTTTTTCCAGGCAGATGCCGTGCTCATATTGTTCCGGGCTCAGGCTGTGCTCGGACTGCCATTCCCGATCTTTTCCTTCACAACTTTCTCCGGCCAGGCGAGTCAGAATCCGTACGGTATCATGAGTGCCCAGCAAATTCATGAGCAAATCCGTAACAGGCTTCGGATAGTTTTCCGTAATGGTCAGGATGCGCTCCAGAAAATCTTCGGCATTATTGTTGCGGACAAAGTCAATGACGGCTTCGGCAAAGGGATAATTCATGACACTGTCCAGTTCCTGCCCAAGCAGGTACTGCCGCCGACTGCTGTATGCAATCTTGTTGGAGGCATCTTCCCATACTTCTCCAAGAATAATGGCGTCCGGGTTGGTTGCTTTTGCGCGCTCATGAATTCTTTGAATGAAATCATCCGGAAGCTCATCCGCTACGTCCAAACGCCAGCCATCAGCACCAAGCGTAAGCCACCTGGCAATGATGCCGTCTTTTCCGGTAATGAAGTCAATGTAATCCGGATTGCTCTCATTTACAGCGGGAAGGGTTTGAAAGCCCCACCAGGAATCGTATTTGTCCGGCCACTGTTCAAAGCAGAACCAGTCATAAAAAGGGGACTTTTGAGAATTGTAAGCGCCCGGAATAGGGTAGCGGCCTTTTCGATTAAAGTAAATGCTGTCGTCGCCCGTATGATTGAATACACCATCCAGAATAATTTTGATACCCAATTTATGTGCCGCCTGACAAAGGGAAACAAAGTCCTCTTCCGTTCCCAGCAACGGATCTACTTTTTGGTAATCCGCCGTATTGTAGCGGTGGTTGGAATGGGCTTCAAAAATGGGATTCAGATAAAGAATGGTAATGCCAAGTTCTTTTAAATAAGGCAGCTTTTTCTGAATGCCTTTCAGGTCACCGCCTAAGTAGTCCTGATTGGTGACTTCACCATGTTCATTGGGCCGCCATTTGGGAGTACTATCCCAGGGACACAGTTCCCGGTCAGCCGGCACATCCGCTTTGGGACTGCCGGAGCAGTAGAACCGGTCCGGAAAGATCTGATACAGGGTGGCCCCCTTCAGACAATCTGGCGTGGTGTAGCCCTTTTCATATACGGTCAGCTGCCAGCAGGCCGGGTCTCCACCGGAGCGGGCGTTGCCATAGGCACCACGGTAAAGATGCTCTTCCCCCTCCGGTTTATCCAGGATAAAAGAGTACCAGTAAAGGCCCGGTTCTTCTGCCGTATACCGGCATTCCCACCAGGCCAGACCTTCGTCCGGCTGCGCTCCTGCAGGGCCTTTTCCTGCTGCAAGCTTTTCAAATGGGTAGCTTTTGACGTGCGCCTGCCCATCTTTCTGCATGAGTAAACGGGCGCTGTAAATTACAGCGCCTGCAGAATCCGGGAGCCGCAGACGGAAGACGAAGGTCTGGCCCGCCTGTACTGCCCCGTATGTACTTTTATATTTCTGGTCTCTGGAATTAAATAATTGTGCCAAAAGAAACCACCTGTCTGCTTAGTCTTTTACCGGCTGGCAGTGCCAAATGTTGTTGGCGTAGTCAGCAATAGCGCGGTCGGCGGCAAAGATGCCGGCACCGGCAATGTTCAGCAAAGACATTTTATTCCACTTATATTTATCCTGATAGGCCTGATACAGCTCCTGCCGTACCCGGTGATAATCCGCATAATCCGCAAGAACCATATACGGGTCATGGTTGATCATGTTGCCGGCCAGTTCCGGGAAGTACTTGCCGTTTACACCGTTACCGATAAATTCAATAATGGACTTAATTTCTTCATTGTTCATGAAGTAGGAGCTGGCGTTGTACTGATTCTGCAACGCAGCCACTTCTTCTGCCGTCATACCAAAGATATAGATGTTGTCCTTGCCGACGGATTCAAAAATTTCTACGTTGGCGCCGTCCATGGTGCCAAGCGTAACGGCACCGTTAATCATGAACTTCATGTTAGAGGTGCCGGAAGCTTCCGTGCCGGCCAGGGAAATCTGCTCGGAAATGTCGGCTGCCGGAATCAGGGCTTCGGCAATGCTGACATTGTAGTCTTCAATATAAACAACCTTCATCTTCTTGTTAACGGCCGGGTCATTATTGACTACTTCCGCCACATTGCAGATAAGGGAGATAATCTGCTTTGCCATATAGTATCCGGAAGCTGCCTTGGCACCAAAGATATAGGTGCGGGGCGCAAATTCCATGTCCGGATTGGCCTTCAGGGCAAGGTAGTTGGAAATGATTTCATAAAGATTCAGATGCTGGCGCTTGTATTCGTGCAGGCGCTTTACCTGAACATCAAAGATGGTGTCCGGGTCAATTTCTACGCCCTGCTTCTTCTTTAGATAAGCAGCAAAGGCTTTTTTGTTTTCCAATTTAATTTCTGCCAGGCGATCCAGTACTTTTTTGTCATCGGCAAACTTCTTTAATTTGGTCAGCTCGGAAGCATCGTGAACAAATCCATCGCCGATTAAAGAGGTCAGATAGGCACTCAGTTTTGGATTGGACTGGCACAGCCACCGGCGATGTGCAATGCCGTTGGTTACGTTGGTGAATTTTTCCGGCGTCAGCTTATAGAAGTCAGAGAAGATAGTCTGCTTCAGAATTTCAGAGTGCAGGGCGGAAACACCATTGACACAGTGGCAGGTTGCAACGCAAAGGTTGGCCATGCGCACAATGCCGTTAGATACAATGGCCATGTTTTCTACGCGGCTGGCATTGCCGGTCAGCTCCCAGATTTGGGCGCGGTAACGGTTGTCAATTTCTTTGACAATTTCATAAATGCGGGGCAGAAGGCCGCGGAAAATATCTTCCGGCCAGCACTCCAGTGCTTCTTTCATGACGGTGTGGTTGGTGTAAGCAAAAGTTTTGGTGCAAATTTCCCAGGCTTCGTCCCAGCCGTAACCGCATTCGTCCAGCAAAATCCGCATCAGTTCCGGAATACTCAGGGTTGGGTGCGTGTCATTGATGTGAATGGCAATGCGCTCCGGAATGGAGTCAATGGTTTTATGATGACGCAGATGGCGCTTTACAATATCCTGCATGGAAGAGGATACCAGGAAGTACTGCTGGCGTAACCGCAGGGACTTTCCTTCCGGATGGTTGTCTGCCGGATAAAGAACCTTACAAATGGCTTCGGCCATTGCCTGTTTTTCTACGGCACGAATGTAGTCTCCTTGGTTGAACAGAGCCATATCAAATCCAGGCGCTTTTGCTTTCCAAAGACGCAGGATGGCAACTCCGGCGCTGTCTTTTCCGGAAACATACATATCATAGGGAATGGCTACTACCGAAGTGGCGTCTACCACCTTGGAAGCATAATACGTACCGTCCCAGCTGTTTTCCAGCCGGCCGCCAAAGCTGACGGTAACCGCTTCTTCGGACTTTTCATTCAGCCAGACTTCGCCGCCCGGAAGCCAGAAGTCCGGCAGCTCTGTCTGCCATCCGTCTACAATCTTCTGCTTAAAAATACCATATTCGTACAGGATGCCGTAGCCCATGGCGGCATAACCGCCGCTGGCCAGGCCATCCAGGTAACAGGCAGCCAGGCGGCCCAAACCGCCGTTGCCGAGACCTGCGTCCGGTTCGCATTCGTACAGGCGGTCCAGGCTGACGCCCAGGTCCGTGCATACGTCTGCTACCGTATCCGTCATATTTAAATTATAAAGGTTGTTCTTTAAGGAACGGCCCATCAGGAATTCCATGCACATGTAGTAAACCGCTTTGGTGGTTTCCGAGTTGTGAATCTGATGGCAGAAGTCATAGGATTCCGAAGCCAGATCTTCATTACAAAGACTGGCAATGGCTTTATAAAATTGCTCATCGGAAGCTTCTTCCGGTGTAACACCGAAAAGATGACTCAGCTTGGTGATTAATTCTTCTTTAACCTGTTCCTTTGTCAATAATTCCTTCATGAAAAACCCTCTTACTGTAAAAATATCGCGATTAGTATATCTTGAAACCCTGCGTAATACAAGAATTCATATGCAAAAAAGGAAACAAAAAAAGAGCGCTGTTTTTGACAGCGCTCTGAAAAAAGTAACAGATTAAGAAATTACTTTTTAATCATAATATCCTTGCGAATGAAGGCGGCAATTTCTTCCTTGGTGAAGATCTTCTTAACCGGATAGGTTGGCATAACTTCTGCCAGGCAGCGTTCAGCAATCAGATCAACATCTTCGTCCTTGATTTCTTCAAAGCCGTAAGGAATGTTCAGCTTGTCTTCCAGTTCACGAACAGCGGCCATGAACTTGTGGGCAACTTCGTAGTCGTTGAAGCCGTCCAGACCGATGTAACGGCCCAGTTCTGCCAGCTTGTCATAAACATACGGCCCAAGGAAGTCGTCGGAGAAGACATGGGTCAGGATAACGGACATGGCCAGACCGTGAGGAATGCCATACATGCCGCCAAGACGGTGGCCGATACCGTGAACATAGCCTACACCGCCACGGGTGAAGCACATGCCGGCATCATAGGATGCTTCCAGCAGCTTTGCACGGGCGTCCAGGTTGCCCGGGTTGTTGCAGGCTTCTTCCAGATTTGCAAAAATCAGCTTAACAGCGTCTGCACCCAGCTGATTGAATTTTTTGTCGTTGTACCAGATGTTAGTGTAGCCTTCAATGGCGTGAGTCAGAGCGTCAAGGCCGGTAGTGGCGGTCAGACCGAACGGCAGACCGGCAGTCATTTCCGGATCAAGAACAGCGTAACTTGCACGGATCAGCGGATCCATCAGTGGGAACTTGTCGTGGGTCTGCGTGTCGGTGATAACAGCGGCAATGGTGGTTTCAGAACCGGTGCCGGCAGTGGTCGGTACGGCATACAGTCTTGGTGGCAGGTAACCATTCATGTGCAGGGACGGAAGAGCAATTCTGAAAACGCCCTTCATTTTCTTAACCGGACGGTCCGGACGGCAGACACGGGCCATGATACCCTTTGCGCAGTCCATTGGGGAACCGCCGCCAACAGCAACAAGGCACTTGCAGTGACTGTCGTTATAAAGCTTCAGACCGGTTTCCACGTTTTCAACGCTTGGGTTCGGCTGTACTTCATCATATACTACGTAAGGAATTCCCTTTGCATCCATGGCTTCAAACAGGCCATCCAGAAGATGCAGGCTCATCAGGCCCTTGTCGGTAACAATAAGGGCTTTTTTGTCACCCTTTTCCTTCTGCGCAATTACGTCAGGAATTTTTTTGATTGCACCTACGCCGTCAATGATCTTCGGATCCGGGAAAAACCAGCCCCAGGCATACATTGCGGCAGTAAATACGGTTTCGATGCCTCTCCAGGCATACTTTTGCATTTCAAATTTATAATCTTTCATGCAGGTAACCTCCTATTAAATCTTTCGTCAAAATGCTGCTTATGACACTTTCATTATAGCCAATGTAGGACGCGGAAACACCACTTTTTTGCGAAAAATGAAAGAATAACGAGATGCTATTGATTTGTTCTTTTTCTTGACAATTTTTTATCATTCTTTTCTGCGAGTTAAAACTCACGTCTTTTTTACAGGCAAAACCAACAACATTTCTATTACCTTATATATAATTCTCACAAACGGACGGCACGCCGCCGGTGAAACCCTTAACAATAAAAACTTGCTGAAACTTTTTTAAAAAAGTTGTTGACAGGGGAGGGGCTGTTTGTTATTATATATCTCGCGCCGCACGGAGGCGCAGCACAGAAAACCGCACAGATACGCGGTTTTAAGTACCTTGAAAATTGAACAACAACGAACGAAAGAACCCTGAAATTTCAATTTG
>CAVHZY010000012.1:0-44750 GCA_963640645.1 uncultured Phascolarctobacterium sp.
AGACTGTACCGTCCACAGCGTCTACTTGCTGCTGGTAGGTGCTGATACCGCTGGTATAGGTATCCGTAGCAACCGTTTTTCTGCTTGTGTCGGCTGCATCTTCCTGTACCTGATCTTCTACGGAAGAGGCATATGCGGACATGGTAAACATGTTGTTAGCGGTGGTCTTATTTTCTTCTTCCAGGTTGACCTCATCTTTGCTGCCAAGGCGGACCACCTTAACCGAGAAGTTCTGACCGGCAATGGCGGCTTCTGCGGAATCTAAGAAAGAAATGGTTAAATCCTTTTCAGAGGAGGCAGCGGAAAGTACCACATCCTGGTAAGAAGTCAGCTCTTTTTGCTCGGGCTCTGCTGATACAGCTGGAGTAAGCTCTTTTGGATGACGATATTGCCAGGCGGCCCAGATACCAACCCCGGCACCAACAAGAAGCAGGAGAATCAGAATGGTAATGATAATTTTTTTCTTGGTCCATTTCATGGGGGTATGCTCCTATTCCTTTGCTGGAATTGGGTGAGTGGCAATATATTCTTCTAACAGTTCTGCGCCGGTGCCAACCATATCCTTGCACCGACGGTCATGATAGTACTGTGCAGTACGTTCGTCCGGAGTGGGATTGTCTTTGGTAACGCGAAGATGAAGTAAATCGCGGCAGATAATACTTCCGTTTTGCTGCTCAAACTTTGCGGCCAGTTCCTGAATGTCTTTATATTGTGCGGCTTTGGTGGTTGTGTCTTTGGGATCTGTATAACCATAAAGCAGGTCCAGGACAGTAACCATGCCGGATACTGCACCGCACACTTCCCGTAAGCGACCTATGCCGCCGCCGAATCCGGAGCCAAGTCTGGCTAGCATTTCGGTGCTGAGCGGCAGAAGGTCCTGGAATGCCAGAATGACCGCCTGGTTGCAATTGTAGCCTTCCAGGAACAGGTTCATGGCTTTTTCTTTTCTACTCTGGGGAAGACCGAGTGTGGAAAAGTCTAAATCTTGCAGGCTGTTATAGAACTGATCTGCCAGGGCTACAATTTTGTCATGATTATGAGCGGACCATTTGTCGTGAACGGCAATGACCTTAAAGCCGGCCTTCTTTGCACCGCGGATAGCGTCCAGGGTGTCTTCAAAAACATAGGTTTCTTCCTTTGGAGTGCCCAGGTCATGCCAGGCGGTCAGGAAGATCTGAGAGTCATACTTGCTGCCGTATTCGGCGGCGGTATAAATCTTCTGGAAGTAATCAATAATGCCAAGCCGCTTCAGGCAACCCTCGGCAAGGTAACGGTCAGTTGCGGTTGCCAAGACCATTTTGACATTGTTTTGCTTGAAGCGTTCCAGGGTTTCTATTACACCGGGCTTTAGTTCTACTTCATGAAAGTAGCCCTGTTCCGTCAACTGATCTATTTCTGCACGGATTTCTTTCGGCGTACCGGGAAGTCCAAAATGTTCATTTAAGTAGCGGGCCATGTCATTCAGCATCATGCCCTGCATGGTCTGTAACTCTTCTTCCGTTGCCTGGATTCCTTTGACTTTTGGGAAGTCCCGCCAGGCGTTAACCCAAAGATGCATGGAATCCGTTAAGGTTCCATCCATATCAAAAATGGCACCGGTAATAGCCATATCAGTTTGCCCCCTTATCGTTTTCTTCTTTCATCAGTGGAATTTTGGTAACCGCCTCCACCTTGCGTCCGTGGGTCCAAAGGGTTGGAGTTAAACGCAAAGTATAGCCGGCACCGCACTCCAGCATCCAGTCTGTCATGGGCGCTTCCGGCAACGCATACATGGCCATCAGTGTCATGATAACGCCACCGTGGGTTACCACGGCACATTCGGTAATGCCGGTTTTCAGCAATCCGTCTACAATTTTTTCAAAGGCACGGCCGACCCGGACAGAAAACTCCTGGTTGCTTTCTCCGTGCAATGCAGGAACAGTGCCGTCTCCGGTGAACCATTCTTTGAAATGCTTATTATCCTTTAATTGTTCGGCTGTTAAGCCTTCAAATTCGCCAAAATTGTATTCAATTAACTCTTCTAAAATTAAGATTTCATTATCCGGAAACAGAATGGAGGCAGATTCCCGCGCCCGCTTTAACGGACTGGAGAAAACAACCGGCACTTCCGGATACACATAGTCCTGTTTCAGTTTTTGCAGTTCTTCTTTCCCCTCCGGAAGAAGTTCCAAATCCTGGTGACCGGTAAAGGTGCCGTCCAGGTTAGCCTTAGTCATTCCGTGGCGAATCAGATGAATGGTATAGGTTTGCATGTTGCCTCCAAGTATTTTTGAAAATATAATGAATTTATAAAATATACATTGTGTATAGATTGTCTGGAGTGTTAGTTATGATTCAAGGAAGTTTTGCGTCCCGCTTAACAGAACAAAGAAAAGCCCGCGGCTTAAGCCAGAAACAGGCTGCTGCAGACTTGGGAGTATCTCAGGCACTGCTGTCTCATTATGAAAACGGGATTCGGGAATGCGGCCTGGCCTTTGTGGTAAAAGCCGCAGAGTATTATGGGGTTAGTTGTGATTATCTGTTAGGAAGGACCACCAATGAAGTCTCTTTAAAAACCGGAGCACAGCTGACCGATACGGAAGAAGACGTAAACTGGACTACCAACACCATTCTGCGTTCTGCTCTGGTAACCGGTGGATACGTTATGAAGGACAAAACGTTAAAGCAGTTTGTGAAAGCGGTTTATTCTCTTGGCACGTACTTTGTCATTTGCGCCGGTGTGAAGCGGAAGGTCCTTCCGGCCAGCTGGTTAGGTCAGAACTCTGCCAATGAAAAGCAGTACCGGTTTCTGGTAACCAGCTTCCTGGACTCTTTGGATGAAATTCAGCCCAGGGGAAGTGCCGCCCGCCAGATTGAGGTGCCGGCCAGCGTGGTCACCATCTCTTCCTGGATTAATGATTATCTTAACAGGAAAATTGCAGATTTGTTGTAATCACGCAAAAGTATAGCACAAATCAAAAAAAGAGACTACCTGTGAAGGCAGTCTCTTTTCCTTTTACTTACATCATGGCTTCTTTATACATGGCGATGTACAGATCCGCCGAACGATCCCAGCTGTTGTCGCATTTCATAGCACGATTAACCACCTGTTTCCAGGTCTTTTTGTCATTGTAATAGAGGTCAATTCCGCGGGAAATGGCCCACAGCATATCATGGGCGTTATAGGTTTTAAAGGTAAATCCGTTTCCTTTGCCGTCTCCGCAGTCGGAAACAGAGTCTTTCAGTCCGCCTGTTTCCCGGACAATGGGAAGTGTGCCGTAACGCAGTGCAATCATTTGGGAAAGGCCGCAGGGCTCACTCTTGGACGGCATCAGGAACAGGTCAGATCCGGCATACATTTTGCGGCTGAGGTCCGGGCGGAAGCCCAGTTCCAGCCGGAATTTATCCGGATGACGGGCGGCAACGCCTTTAAAGAAGTTTTCATATTCCTGGTCTCCGGAGCCAAGCACAAGGAAGCGAACTTCGGTTGTATTCAGCAGTTCATCCAGAATGGCGGTAATTAAATCCAGTCCTTTATGGGAAACCAATCGGGAAATTAAGGAAATGATAGGAACATCCGGGCGTTCTTCCAATCCGAAGATGCGTTGTAATTCTGCCTTATCCTTGGCTTTCCCGGTTTTGTTGGCCTGGGAGTAGTGATATCGCAACGCGGGATCTGTGGCAGGATTATAACTGTCCACGTCTATGCCGTTTAAGATACCGGTCAGCTTCCAGTAGTTCTTATGCAGAATGCTATCCAATCCGTGGGAATACCATGGATCCAGAATTTCATTGGCATACGTTGGGCTGACCGTGGTTACTTTATTGCAGCATTCAATGGCTGCTTTAGAGAAGTTGGCGCAGCCGTCGTATTCAATGAGGGAGTAGTCTACAGGATCAAGACCAACTACCTCGCCCAAGACATCCAGACCATACATGCCCTGATACTGAATGTTGTGAATGGTATAAACGGTGCGGATGTTTTCATACCCTGGCCGGTCTTTGTAGAAACAGTTGTAGTACAGCGGAACCAGAGCGGTCTGCCAGTCATTGCAGTGAATGATGTCCGGCTTGTATCCGTCCAGGTGCGCAATGGTTTCCAGTACGGCACGGGAGAAGAAGGCAAAGCGTTCGGCATCGTCATAGTAGCCGTACAGTCCGGAGCGCTTGAAGTAATATTCGTTGTCTACCAGATAGTAGGTAACGTCTCCAACTTTTCCTTCAAAAATACCGCAGTACTGTTTTCTCCAGGCCACAGAAACATCAAAGTTGAAAAGATAGGTAAGGCCGGCCCGTTGCTCTTCGGTAACGCAGTCATATAGCGGAAGGATAACACGGACGTCCACGCCTTTGCCTACAAGAGCTTTCGGCAGGGAGCCGGCCACTTCCGCAAGACCGCCACTGACGGCAAAGGGAACCGCTTCACTGGATGCAAATAATACGTTCATAAAAAACCTCCGGAAAAAGGATTGCTGATACCAAAGAATGTTTATACCACAATTCGTTTGGCAATATAAATGGGATAGGAAGAATCCCCATGCAGACTCTTGCCTGCGGTAATAACAACGTTTTTATCTGTAATAATGCTGTTCAGGTGACAGTTTGCATGAACTACAGTATCCTGCATCAGAATACAATTTTCAACCACAGCGCCTTCTTCCACCACTACGCCACGGAAGAGCAGGGAGTTCTTGACAGTGCCTTCAATGCGGCACCCGTCTGCAATTAAGGACTCCGTTACGCAGCAGTCTGTTCCATAAAGAGCCGGAACGTTATCCCGGATTTTGGTCTGAATGGGGTTGGCAGTGTTAAACAGGGAGCCACAAATGTCCGGGTCCAGCAGATCCTGGGAAACTTCATAATATTTATGAAGATCATCAATAATTTCGGCATATCCCGGAATGGCAAAGCCGCGAATGTTCAGGTTGGACTGATTGTTTTGCAAAATTTTGGTAAAGGAACCAATGTCGTGCGAGGCAGCGGTTTTGATTAAATATTCCAGTACACTTTTGCGCATCAGGAAAATGTTAAAGGAATAAGTGGCTTCCATGCCGGCAGATTCTGCATTGGCAATGGAAATATCCGTAACCCTGTCTCCGTCCAGCGTCAGGACCATATTGTGGTCAATCTTTGGTAATTTACCGGTTTTGTAAACGATGGTAACGTCTGCATTACTGGCCCGGTGCGCATCAAACAGTTCCTGTAAGTCAAAGTTATAAACACTGTTGGCGTCTGTCATCAGGACATATTCCTGCTTGGCGCGGCGGATGAAGTTGGTGTTGTTATAAAGAGATGCAATTCGGGCGTTGGTATTGCTGAATTCGTTAAATCTGTTTTCTGCATACGGTGGCAGCAGATACATACCGTCATTCTTGCGGGCCAGGTCCCAGGGCTTCCCGGAGCCAACGTGGTCCATTAAGGAATGATAGTGGTCCTGCGTCATAATGCCAATGGTGGAAATACCGGCATTGACCATATGAGACAGAGGAAAGTCAATCAGACGATAACGGCATCCAAATGGTACGGAAGCAATGGTGCGATTGGCAGTCAGCTCCTTGATAGTGGAGTCATACGCCTGAGAATGAATAATGCCGAGTATGTTGTTAGCTCTCATAAGTAGTGTCCTCCTCTACGTTTGCGGTAACCATTTTGGCAGCCGGAACAACGGCCTGCTTTCCGATGGTCAGATCCGGTCCAATGACAGAAACGCCCCAGTCTTCCACCGGAACTTCTTCCGGTCCGTTGCCGATATGGGCGCCGGCTTCCACAACGGCATTTTCCCCGACAATGGCATATTTGACCACGGCACCCGGACCAATGACGGCACCCGGCATAATAATGGAATAGGTAACACTGGCATCTTTTGCTACTTTTGCGTTGGCAAACAGAACAGACCAGTCTACCTTACCGTCTACCCGGCAACCCTCGGTAATTAAGGAGTTGTTAACAGTAGATGTCTTTGAAAGGAACTGTGGCGCAGCACCGGAGTTCCTGGAATAAATTTTCCAGTTTGGATCATCCAGGTTGATGTTGGCAGAAGGGGAAAGCAAATCCATGTTGGCTTCCCAGAGGGAGTCAATGGTGCCGACGTCTCTCCAATAATCATCAAACTGATAGGCAACCATTTTTTCTCCGGCGGAATGCATGGCAGGAATGACATCCTTACCAAAGTCATTGCTGGAATCCGGTTTTGCTTCATCCGCAATCAAGTATTCCCGAAGCTTAGACCAGGTAAAAATGTAAATACCCATGGAAGCTTTGTTACTGCGCGGGTGAGCCGGTTTTTCTTCAAATTCGGCAATGGTGTGGTCGTCATTGACCAGCATCAGGCCGAAGCGGGAGGCTTCTTTCCATTCTACTTCCCGCATGGCAATGGTGCAGTCGGCATTCTGTTCTTTATGGAACGCCAGCATGTCGGCATAATCCATTTTATAAATATGGTCACCGGACAAAATTGCCACATAAGTAGGATTGTATTTGTCAATAAAGTGAATGTTTTGATAAATGGCATTGGCAGTACCTTTATACCATTCGGTTCCCTTAATTTGCTGATAAGGGGACAGAATGTGGACACCGCCGTTTACGCGGTCTAAGTCCCAGGGTTCTCCGTTGCCGATGTAATCATTTAATTCCAATGGCTGATACTGGGTCAGCACGCCGACTGTGTCAATTCCGGAGTTGACACAGTTGGACAGTGGAAAGTCAATGATGCGGTATTTTCCGCCGAACGGTACGGCCGGCTTGGCAATTTTATGGGTCAGAACACCCAGCCGGGATCCCTGACCGCCGGCAAGCAGCATAGCAATGCATTCGGTTTTACGTCCCATTAGCTTTTCTCCTTTTTGCGCTTTTTGCAGTTCTTTTTTTTAAATAGATGGCGGAGAATCCGGCCAGATCCAGGCACAGATGTGCCGGGTTTCCGTGCATACTGCCTTTTCTGGAGCGGATGGCTTTCTTTGCCGTTCCCCATCCGGTTCCGCCAAAGGCTTTGTCATCGGTATTGAAAACAACATCATAAGTGCCTTCTTCACAACCAACGCAATATTGCTCCCGATTTACTTTGGTAAAGTTCAGAATGACATAAAGGGAGTTGCCTTCCTTGTCTTTGCGCTTGAACGCCAGAACCGAATTGTTTACGTCATCCGGAATCAGCCATTCAAAGCCTTCCCAACTGTAGTCAATCTGCCAAAGTACGGGGGTATTCCGATAAAAAATATTCAGGGCCTGGACAAAATCTTTGGTCTTCTGGTGCATATCATAATCCAGAAGGCCCCAGTCCAGTTCGTCCTGATAATCCCATTCTTTAAACTGGGCAAATTCCGAACCCATGAATAGGAGTTTTTTACCCGGGTGTGCGTACATATAGGCCAGCATGGCACGGAAGTCAGCAAACTTTTCGGCATACTGAACCGGGTCTGTCGGGTCCCCGGGGTGTTTGTTAATTAAGGAGCCTTTGCCGTGCACCACTTCATCGTGGGAAATGGGCAGGACAAAGTTCTCCGAAAAAGCATAAAAGAAAGAGAACGTCAGACAGTCGTGATTGTATTTGCGACTGAGCCCGTCTAAGTTGAAGTACTTAATAACGTCATTCATCCAGCCCATGTTCCATTTGAAGTTGAAGCCAAGTCCGCCGATATTGGTGGGCTTGCTGACCATGGGCCAGGCGGTGCTTTCCTCCGCAATCATCATGATGTCTCCGTGCTCCCGGAAGATGGATTCATTTAATTGCTTTAAAAAGTCTACGGCTTCCAGGTGTTCCCTGCCGCCGTCTTTGTTTGGAAGCCATTCGCCATCCTTGCGTTCATAGTCCAGGTACAGCATGGAGGCAACGGCGTCTACCCGCAGGCCATCCACATGAAACTTTTCAAACCAGAACATGGCATTGGAAATTAAGAAGCTGCGGACTTCATTCCGGCTGTAGTCAAAGACTTTGGTGCCCCAGCCTTTGTGTTCCCCTTTACGGGGGTCCGCGTATTCATAACAGGGCTGGCCATCAAATTCATACAGGCCGGGTGCGTCCTTCGGGAAATGGGCAGGAACCCAGTCTAAAATGACGCCGATGCCGTTCTGATGGCACTGGTCAATCAGGTACATAAGGTCCTTTGGCGTGCCATAGCGGCTGGTGGCTGCATAATAACCGGTAACCTGATAACCCCAGGAGCCGTCAAACGGATATTCCGCCAGCGGCATAAATTCAATGTGGGTATAGCCCATTTCCTTGACATAAGGAACCAGCTGGTCGGCCAAATCCCGGTAAGATAACGGATTTTTGTCCTCATACCGCCGCCAGGAGCCGGCGTGCACTTCATAAATGTTAACTGGTTCATTGTAAATGACCTGTGCCTTCCGCTTTGCGAGCCAGTCCTGATCTTTCCAACCGTAGCCCTCCAGCTCATAAAACTTGGAGGCGGTTCCGGGACGGGTTTCCGTGTGAAACCCGTAAGGGTCCGCCTTCATCAGAGCGGTGCCCCCTGCGGTGCGGATACAGTATTTATACGTGGAAAATTCCTGGATACCGGTGGGCACTTCCGCTTCCCAAATACCGTCAGTGCTGATTCTTTCCATGGGGTTTGCGGTTTCGTCCCACTGGTTGAAATCTCCGACCACACTGACAGAAGCGGCGTGCGGAGCCCAGACCCGGAATACCACGGATTCTGTATCCGCCACCCGGTGGGCACCCATGAATTCGTATGCTTTTGCATTGGTTCCCTGATGGAACAGAAATACCGGAACGCTTAAGTCCGGCTGATTGGTGCTTTTCATAGTATATGAACCCCAAAATAAAAATAGTCCGAGAGACCTTGCTACCCGCTTTGGGGAAATCCAACAAAAATTATTGGGAAAGCAAAGGCTATCTTTATTTAATAATAACAGATGCAGGAGAGGCGTTCAAGGTGACAGATTCCGAAAAAAGGTGCAATTTTTTGCCAGAAATGAACAGCTGTGTTGGGCCAGAACCCTACAGAAACTCTTGATTTGTAGCTTTCTGTCGTGTATACTTGACTGGAAAGTAGATGAAATTCTGCTCGTAGTTAAAATTTAATTGAAAGTGAGGGAGTGAAATGGACGATAGGAGACGCACCATTTCCTCTGAGGAGTCTATGATCGGCGAAGCGCTCATGCGTGTGTCCAATACGCTGGAAGCACAGCGCTTGACCAAATCCTTGGATTATCAAGAAAAGCTGAGAACAAGATCCAATATCAGACTGATTATTGCCATCATCTGTATTTGCTTAGCTTTTGGTTTGCTGGTAGTCGGCGGTATTCTTGCCTGGCTGCTGGTTTCTTATCAGGAACCGCTGATGGGAGTGGTTCTTCCGTTCCTGAAGAACATGCTTAACGGCATGAACATTATGTTCACTGCCATGACCGAAACCACTACGTACCTTCCAATCCTCATGAGCCAGGTAGTAAGAATGCTTGACATGCTGCTTGACATGATGGGCGGTATTGATCTTTCTGGTCTGCTCGGTTCCCTTGACGGCCTGCTTGGTGGCGGTGTAGACGGCCTCCTCAGCGGCATGGGAATTGATATGGATACCATCGCTGGCATGATGTCTAACACCATCGGCTCCGTTGCAAAGATTGCTGATGCCGGTGCCAAGATTACCGATGCCCTGGTAGATGAAAACACCGTTGACGCCGTATCCGGTGCCATTGGAGATCTGAACAAGACCATCCAGGCTCTGCTTGGCTAATTACTACGGAGAATTTTAGTAAAATGAAATGCCCCGTACTTCTCTTGTACGGGGCATTTAAATTTAGCCCTAACTGATCAGAGGGCTAAACCCAGGCAAGGTCCTGGTATGAATTTGGGAAATCCCAGAGTAGAATTTCATATGCAAAATCGGACGGCCAATCGGGATTCCCCGCTTGGCTGTTTTTCTATTACCTAAGCCCGAAAAATTACAAGTCCGTGAAACTGCAACAAAAAAGAGCCCGCGTAAAGCGGGCTCTTTCCATGTGTATTTCTTTAGCTTTGAGTAACAGATTGTTCGTCTTCTGCTACCGGAGCAGCAGGCAGAACTTCCGGCTCGGAAGGCTCTGCTGTTGGAATCTGACGCTTAGGCAGTTCGTTTTCTAGAATGCTGTTAATATCAGCTTCTGCGCTGGCCCTGACGTCAGCGGCAGTCTGCGGCTGCGTTTGCGGCATAGTCTGGGTATCAGAAAGGAATGGCTGTGCCGTTGAAACCGGTTCATCTAAATTGATGAATTGGAATGGGGTTGCCGGTGTGTCCGGAACCGCGGTTGGGTCAGCAGGTGCAGAGAACGGTTCAACGGCTGCTTCGGCTTCCGCCGCAGCTGCTTCCGCTGCTGCCGCTTCGTCTGCGGCCAGACGGGCCGCTTTCTCTGCCCGGGCGGCTTCCCTTGCTGCCTGGCGCTCCGCCCTTCTGGCTTCATGCTGCTCTTTCCGGGCAGCTGTTTTCTGGTCAAGTGCATCTTTGCTGGCCTGCATCTTCTGATTCAGCTTATTGCTCAGGCTTTCCTGTTCCCGGCGGAGTGCTTCGGCAGCCATGGCTTCAGCTTCCGAGGTGGGCTCAGAAAAGTCTTCCTGTTCCGGAAGGCGTTCGGCCATTTCATTCAGGTTGGCCTCCGCCTGGGCACGAAAGCGGTTTTTAAACTTTTGCCGCTTTTTATATTCTGCGGATTTCCGCTTGTTGAAGAAGCGTAATCCAAGGATGGTTAAAACAGCTAACAGAAGCAGGGAACCCAGGATAATCAGCAGAACAACCCACCATTTTACTTTTGCGTGATACGAAGCTTCTCCGGTCTGATCAATGGAGTCCATAACTTCCTGTAAGTTGTAGCGGACTTCTATTGTTTTGGTCAGGCTGAGGGCCCCAATGCCGGACAATTCCAGAGCCGGTTCCAGAGCCTGGTTGATGGCTTTCTTGGTGGAACGGGAATAATTGACCGTATTCAGACTTTGTGCAGCAGTAATCAGGCGTGTCATGTCAGAACGGTAATCCTCTACCATGGACAGGTAATCTGCCAGGGCTTTCGGGTAATCTGTTTCAATGACACTGAAGCCGCTGTCAATTAAGGTTTCCCAGTCCGTCTGCATGTCCCGGTATCCGCCACACAGATCTGTGTCGGTAAAGCTGATCATGGCGCGGCCGGCATCCTTCAGCGCGTTGGTATTGGCTTTTTTGAAAACGGCAGAGGAACTTTTAGAGGTTTCGTAAAGGATCATCCCGGCACCGGCTTTCAGCGCAGAGGTGGTAAAGTCCTTTACTTTTGTCTGGTTGGTTTTGTCCTTGTAAGTTGCTGCAATGTGACAAACCGGAGAGTCATTCTCTTTCAGGAAGGAACTGATGGCAGAAGGATCTGTGGCACCGCCGATGATAATGGTATCACAGGCATCGGCACTGCGGGCCAGACTGTTAATGGCATCCGCATACTGCCAGCCATTTGCAATAAAGAGCATGCAATGGTCTTTGGTTTCCTTAATGGCTTCTTCCAAAGAGGCTACCGTTGTCTTGGTAGTGGAACTCTGGCTGCCACCACGGCCCTGCCGCAGGTAAAAGTTGGTTTGTAACTCGCTTAGGGAATAGGAAGAAACATTTCCGCTGGCGGAGGAACCGCTGTCTCTGGCAATCAGCATCCGGTCCAGGGTTTCATCTTCCATTAAAACCAGCTGGCTGTCTTTGGTCTGCTGCACGGAAACGGAAATGATATCCACACACATGTCAATGCTGGCTTCCAGGGCTACCAGGGAGTCTTCCGGATAATTGCGGTAATCCCCGTTTTTGGCAACGCTGAGAACGCGGCCGTTCGGGTTGCTGAAACTGGCGGTAATTTCCGTAATGGGGGAAGTGTCCTCTTCACTGTCAGAGCTACCGGAGCCTGAACTGCTGGAACTGGAACTGCTGGAACTGGAACTGCTGGAACTGCCGGAGCCGGAAGTGCTGCCGGAAGAAGTGCCTGACGATACCGCAAAGGCCGGGAAAGCACAGGTCAGTAACAGGAGCAGAGCCATCAGGACAGCAACGGCTTTTTTATGCTGGATCATACTAAGATCTCCTTTACGTTCTTAAGAAGCTGAGGGCAAGAGCACCCTTGCCACCGTGAGCCGCAATAACGCAGCCACATTCGGACAGCACAACTTCCTTGAAATGATATTCTTCTTTTAACACGGAAACCACGTTTTCCAGGGTGGATTCCGGAACAAGTACTGAGGAAACGCAGGCCAGCGAGTCATCATAACTGCCGGCTTCCGCAATCCGGTCGGCCAGATAAGCCAGGTAGGCTTTTTCGTCGGAGCCACGGAACTTCTTAATGACTTCCATCTTGCCGTCTACCATGTCAATGCAGGGCTTTAACTTCAACAGGTTGGCACCAAAGGCTTCTACTGCGGAACAGCGGCCGCCGTGTTTCAGGAATTCCAAAGAGGTAATGACAAAGGTTTTGTCTACGCGGGCGATGTAGTCCTGAATACCCTTTAAAAGCTCTTCTTCCGATGCACCGGCTGCAAGTAAGTCACAGGCTTTGTAAACTACCACAGCGGTACCAACGGAAAGTGCTTTGGAGTCAATGACATGTACGGTGCCCTTCTCTTTCAGATCCTCTGCGGCAATGCAGGCGTTCTGGTAGGTGCAGGAAGCACCGGAGCTAAAGGCAATATGGATAACGGTCTTGCCTTCTTCCAGGTAAGCACCGAAGAAATCCACATATTCTGCAACGGCAACGGCGGAGGTACTTGGCAGGATTTTTTTCTGACGGTAGGTGTCCATAATGAACTGATTGGTGATGGACTGGCCGTCTTTATAATCTTTTCCGTCCAGATTAACGTGGAGCGGGATAATGCCGATACCGTATGCCTTTGCTTTGTCCGGGGCAATGTCAGTAGGCGAGTCAGTGGTAATAACAAGATTACTCATGATAAAAAGGTCCTTTCGCGTAAAGTGTTTTTGCTAAATGTTGAAATCTAATTCTACCGGGCAGTGGTCAGACCCCAGGATTTCCGAATGAATTTTGGCATCCGCAATTTTGTCTTTGGCAGAATTGGAAACCACAAAGTAGTCTATGCGCCATCCGGCATTGTTCTGCCGTGCCCTGGCACGGTAGGACCACCAGGAATAGGCGCCGGTTACGTCCGGATATTTATAACGGAAGGAGTCGGTAAAACCGGCGTCCAACAGCTCGGAAAATTTGCTGCGCTCTTCGTCAGAAAAGCCGGGATGGCCCACATTGGGCTTGGGATTTTTCAGGTCAATTTCCTGATGTGCTACATTCAGGTCTCCACAATAGGCAACCGGTTTGTCCTTGGACAAAGAGCAGAGGTAATCCCGCAGTTTGTCTTCAAAGCGAAGGCGGTAATCTATGCGGCGCAGCTCGTCCTGTGCATTGGGAACGTAGGCTGTAACAAAGAAGTACTCCGGAAATTCAAGGGTAATAACTCGCCCTTCACAGTCATGTTCCGGACTGTCCAGGCCGTAAAAAACGGCAAGGGGTTCTTCTTTGGTAAAGACAGCAGTGCCGGAATAGCCCTTCTTTTCGGCGTAATTCCAGTACTGGTGGTATCCGGGTAAATCCAGCTCCAGCTGGCCGGCCTGCAGCTTGGTTTCCTGCAGGGCAAATACGTCGGCATCCAGAGCCTGAAAGCTTTCTAAGAAGCCTTTTTTGACGCAGGCACGAATGCCATTGACGTTCCACGAAATCAGTTTTTTCATGCTTGAAATTCCTTTAGTGCTTGTACTTGGTATTCCATTCGGTCTGGAAGTCTTTGTAATTGGTATAGTAGTGGAAGCCGCCGTCGGCATCAGTAAAGAAGTAATAGTCCGAAGTGGTGCTGGGGTTCAGTGCCGCAGCAATGGCTTCGGAGCCGGGATTGCCGACCGGACCAATGGGCAAACCGGATCGTTTGTAGGTGTAACTGTCATTGGTGCAGTAATTGCCAAACAGCGTGTTGTAATCATAGGTGCCCGGTGTGGCTTCGTTACAGGAGGTAATATAACTTTGCATTTTTTGCTCTATGTACTGGCGGGTTACGTCACTTCCCAGATAAGGAAACGACGAAGATTGCAGGCGGTTATGGAATACAGAAGCTACATGGGGCATTTCAGAAGCAATGCTGCATTCTGCCTGGATAACGGAGGCAAAGGTCAGTAACTGGTCTATGCTGATGCCAAGAGCTTCTGCCTGGGACAGCGTGTCCGTGCCAAGTTTGGTTCGAGTATTTTTTAAGAAGCGGGCCAGAACGCTGGAGACGCTTTCGTTTTTATAAAACTCATAGGTGTCCGGGAAGAGGTATCCTTCCAGTGCAAACACCCTTCCGTCCTGGGAGGTACCACTGAGGAGTTCTTCATATCCCTCCGGAATGGTTTTGCAGGCATTCATAAAATCAGAAGCAGAGCAGACGCCGTTCTTTTCTAATAAAGAGGCGTACTGGGTAACGGTATAACCTTCCGGGAAGGTAATGGTAACGGTATTGGGTTCTGCAGGGGTTTTGTCTTTCCCGCAGGCGCATGCAAAAAGAGTAACTGCCAGCAGACAAAGGGCTAAGATAAGGGAACAAAAACGTTTCATGGGAATTTGGTTCCTTTCATTAAAGTAGGGCTAGTGCGGACTAAACCACTGTTCATTCTACCTTAAAGCAGGGGAAAATGGTAGCAAAACCGGTGAAAATTCAAAGTTTGGCAACATTATGCAGAAAGAATGAAAAAACCCGTAGTACACAGGAAAACGTGACATACGGGTTTTTCATCATAAAGTAATGTGGTTGGACGGATTCCGTTACCGGTTCATGTTTTGCATGGACTGCGCATCCAGCATCATCTGGGAAGGGTCACCGAATTTGTCCTTGAAGCCCTTGGAGAAGCGGCTTTTCAGCTTGTGGAAAGCAGATTCCTTATATGGCTTCGGATTCTGATATTTCTTAATGGCTCTCTGGCCGGCACTTTTTCTTAAGAAAGCTACAATTTCCTTTACTGCAGGGCCAAGGTCTTCATCCAGCCAGCTTGCGGCGGCTTCGTCCACGGCCGGATCCTTTGCCATGTTCATGCCAAGGATGGTAACGGCAACCAGGGACTGGGTATCTTTTTCCCCTTCTTCATAGTAACTGTTCAGGGTCTTGAAGATTTTCTTCAGGGTCTGGCGGTCATTCTTTTTAATGGTTTCCAGAATCAGTGGGTTGGCGTTGGTTTCAAAATATTCTTCAGCCAAAAATTCGCCGTATTGTTCCATGTTTTCCTGTGCCAGACCGGCCAGCTGTGGGAAGATGACTTCCATGCGGTAGGCAAGATGAATGGCATCATAGGCGGGCGAGTCAGCTTTCTGCTTTTTGCTCTTCTTCTGCGCGTTCTGCGCCGGGGCAGCGGGTTTATTTTCCTGCTTTTTGCCATTGCCGGCAGCTTTCTTGTCCGTGGTGGCAACAGAAACCGCCTCCACGCCAAAGAAAGAGGCAATGCTGTCGGCTAAGTCGGCAGCCGTGGAAAGGGTGTCTTTATTGGCCCAGGATTCACTTTCCGGTTCAAACAGGGTACGGGAAACTTCCTTTTCCTTGTCGTCCTTTGTGCCGGAAACCGTAATGACAATATCTTCAAAGGTAATGCAAAGAGAACCGGTTTCTCCTTGATAAACAGCCTGGGTATCAGAGGACTCTTCTGCGGACAGGGAAAGTCCTGCGGCAGACAGGGTGCCGTCCAGTGCTTTCAGGAGTGCTTCTTTTGCAACGTTCTTTTCAACCATGGTATTCCTCCGTGCATGTAACAGGTTACAAATCAGGGTCATTTTAGCATATCTGCCGGTCTTTGTCATTAAGATTTTCAATTGATAAGCCATGGGCGGTGTGATAAGATAGTCAAAGCATTAAAGGAGGTATTAATTGGTATGGAAAATGTCTTAATCCTCTTCGGCGGCGTTTCCAGCGAACACGACGTTTCCGTTGTGTCTGCCGCATCCGTTATTTCCAATCTGAAAGCAGACCGTTACAACCTGTATCTGATGGGAATTACCAAAGAGGGCGAATGGTATCTTTATGAGGACGCAGTGGACCTGCTGCCGGAAGACCGGTGGGTAAATTCGGAGAAGAAAACAAAGGCCTTTGTTTCTCCTGACCGGAGCATTCACGGAATTACGGTTCTGCGGGAAACCGGCGCAGAGAACATTCGGATAGACGTTGCGTTCCCTGTATTACACGGGAAGAACGGAGAAGACGGCACCATCCAGGGCCTGTTTCAGCTGGCCGGCATCCCCTTTGTAGGATGTGACATGACCTCCTCCGCCGTATCCATGGATAAAATTTTTACCAACATGGTGGCCGACCGTGTGCAGATTCCGCAGGCGGACTGGGACTATCTGACAGAATATGAATATCAGAACGGCTTAAAGGGACTGGATGACATTGAACAGACACTGGACTATCCAATCTTTGTAAAACCGTCCAATGCCGGTTCCTCGGTTGGTATTACCAAGGCACACAACAGGGAAGAACTGGAGGGTGCCTTACAGCTGGCATTGCAGCATGACAGCCGCGTTCTGTTTGAAGCCTTTATAGACGGCTTTGAAGTAGAGTGCTCCATTCTTGGAAATGACGAATTACAAAACGGCGTAGTGGGTCAGATTACCCCTGCCAACGAATTCTATGATTACAATGCCAAATATGATAATGCGGCCAGCTTACTGCATATTCCGGCCCTGGTTCCGGAAGAAACCCGTCAGGAAGTAGTCGCGCAGGCCAAGAAGGTCTTTAAGGCCCTGGGATGCACCGGCTTCTCCAGAGTAGACTTCTTTGTGACCAGGAAAGACGGAAAAGTCCTGTTTAATGAAATCAACACAATTCCGGGCTTTACCAATATCAGCATGTACCCAAAAATGATGGAAGCGGCTGGTTTGCCGTATTCGGACCTGTTGGACCGCTTATTGCAACTCGCCCGGGAGAAATGGAGCTGACCCATGACGGAGTCCAAGGAACGCCGTTTCCAGATTAAGTTATATAACGTGCATGAAACCAGTGGAGAAACAGACACGGATGATGTGCTTTTGTTCGGTCACCTGGGGTATCATGCCGGCCGTTACATTATTGAATATGATGATGAAGACGGAATCCTTGCCGGGTGTAAAACCCGCATCCATGTAACGGAACCAGACCGCGTTACCATTTGCCGGACCGGTTCCATGACCACCGAAATGACAATGGAGGAAGGGGTTCGCCATTTGTGCCATTACAGTACCCCGTATGGCACGGTTATGATGGGAATTTACGCTTCGGAAGTGCACTCGGAGATGAGCGCCTTCGGCGGCACCCTTTCTTTAACCTATACCCTAGATTTTAATGGCGAGCTGGTGTCCACCAACCAGCTTCGTATTACCGTAAAGGAGATCTTCTAATGTCCAAAACCGTACGTCTGGCCAAGGAACAGCTGCATAGTGCACTGACAGATGCCATTTGTAAATTGCAAGCGGAAGGAAGCCTTCCGGCAGGGGAATTAGCCCCATTCCAAATTGAAGTTCCCGCCAACAAAGACAACGGCGACTTTTCCGCCAACGTTGCCATGGTAAACGGCAGACTGTTCAAAATGGCGCCGCGGCAGGCGGCTTCCCTGATTGCAGAGGCCCTGCAACTGGAGGGAACCTATTTTGCAAAAGCAGAGGTTGCCGGACCCGGCTTCATGAACTTCTTCTTAAATGATCAATATTATGCAGACATCCTGCTTGAAATTACGGAGTCCGGCACTGCCTATGGCCGGTCGGACTTTGGCGCAGGCAAACGGGTGCTGGTAGAGTTTGTCTCCGCCAATCCGACCGGGCCCATGCACATGGGAAACGCCCGCGGCGGCGCCCTGGGTGACTGTCTGGCTGCCGTCCTGGACTACGCCGGTTATTACGTAGAACGGGAGTTCTATATTAATGACGCCGGCAACCAGATTGACAAGTTTGCCCTGTCCCTGGATATTCGCTATCAGCAGCACTTCCTTGGGGAAGAGGCTGTAGAACTTCCGGAAGACTCTTACCATGGGGAAGATATCCGCGTTCTGGCGGAAGCCTTTATTGCGGAAACCGGGGACAAATATAAGGATGCCTCCACGGAAGAACGCCGGGCCGCTTTGGTAGACTTTGCGCTGCCGAAGAATATTCAGGCCATGCACGCTGCCATGGAAAAATACCGCATTCACTATGACACCTGGTTTAAGGAAAGCACGCTGCATGAAAGCGGAGCTGTTAAGGATGTCATTCAAAAGCTGACCGAAAAGGGCCTGACTTATGAACAGGATGGGGCTCTCTGGTATAAGAATAAAGAAATTCAGACAGAAATCCTGCAGAAGCAGGGCAAGAGTCAGGAAGACATAGACAAGCTGGATCTGAAGGATGATGTTCTGGTTCGTCAGAACGGAAACCCGACTTATTTTGCCGCCGATATTGCGTACCATTACAATAAACTGGTAACCCGCAACTTTGATAAGGCCATTGACATTTGGGGCGCAGACCACCATGGTCACGTGGCCCGTATGAAAGGGGCTCTGGAAGCTCTGGGTGTCGGCGGGGACCGCCTAGATGTTGTCCTGATGCAGCTGGTACGGATGACCCGCAACGGGGAAGTTGTCCGGATGTCCAAGCGGACCGGAAAGGCCATTACCCTGGTAGACCTGCTGGAAGAAATTCCGATTGATGCCACGCGCTTCCTCTTTAACATGCGGGAAGCCGGAAGCCAGATGGACTTTGACCTGGATCTGGCCGTAGAGCAGTCCAGCCAGAACCCGGTTTATTATTGTCAGTATGCCCATGCCCGGATTTGCAGTATTCTTCGCAAGCTTGCAGAAGAAGGCAAGACTCCGGAAGTGGCCACTGCTGCCGAACTGGAATTGCTGAAAGAACCGGAAGAACGGGAATTAATTCGTCACCTGTCTAATCTGGAAGACGAAATTATCATGGCCGCTAAGGCGTATGACCCGGCCCGGATTACCCGATATGCCATTACCCTGGCAAATCTGTTCCACAAGTTCTACAATGCCTGCCGTGTCAACACAGAAGACGAAGCCCTCAGCCGTGCTCGTCTGTATCTGTGCATGTGTGTAAAAAATACCCTGGCAAACGTGCTGACCATGCTGAAAATCAGCGTGCCGGAGCATATGTAAAAAGAAAACAACTAAACAAAACCAACAAATTTGGGCCTTCCTGTTTGGAAGGCCCTTTTGACTTTCTACTGCCGAAGGCGTAAGTCCGTGTGATACAATGGATATGCTATTTGTAACAGGAAAGAAAGGATTTTCTGTTACGGGACGTACAAGTGAATGAATAGGAGGAGTTCCCATGGCAAAAAGTTATGTCATTCTGAAGGATGCTCCGGAGTTGGATTATTCCCATGACTTCGTAGCACTTCCAAAGAATTACGGCACCTATGACTACTTCCACAGAGAAGATGTCAAGGCAATTCGTGAAACCGTTTTTGCTGCACTGGATGATCTGAATGAACGGACCCGGTTTGCAGAAGAAATGGCAAAATATGAAAAAGTTATCATTAAACCAAATCTGGTAGATGTATACCATAATTCCGGTTTCTATGATAAAGACGGAAAAACAGACTTTCCGGAAACCACAGACCCACGTGTATTTGAAGCAGTGGTTAACTGGGTAAAGGATTACAACCCCAATATTGTTATTGCGGAATCTTCCGGCAAGCCGTTCCCGGCTGCGGCATCCTTTAAAATTGCGCATTATGACTACATCGCAAAATATTACAACGCCCAGCTGGTTCCGCTGGAACGCCGCCCGGTAGTACGGTATATGCTGCCGAAGGCCAAAATCATGAAGGAAATCCTGATTCCGGATACCTTTGATGACATTGTAAAGGGCAAGGCTTTCTATATCTCCGTGCCAAAGATGAAAACCAACATCTACACCGGTGTTACTTTGGGCTTCAAGAATGCCATGGGCACCATTCCGTATTTCCTGCGGGAACGGAACCATACCCACGATATCAACGGAAAACTGGCAGATATGCTGTATCTGTTCAAACCGAACCTGACCGTTATTGACGGTATTATCGGCGGTGAAGGAAACACGCCGGCTCCGGTTGACCCGGTAGATGTTCACATGATTGTAGCTTCCAACCAGTCCGTAGAAGCAGACCGGATTACCACCTACATGATGGGCTTCAATCCGGATGAAAACAAACTGATTCAGGAAGCAGATATCCGTGGCTTCGGAGATCCTGACGTAGAAATTGTCGGTAACGTACGGGTAACCCCGTTCCGCCCGGCCTGTCCGTCTTTAATGCGTGGAGAATTGCATGATAAGTTCCCGGCTGTAGTAGCTGTTGCCGGACATACTCTTCCAGGTGCTCCTAAAATTACGGATCCAAACAACGTTACTCCGGATCAGGCATTTGCTCTGGAACAGGCCTGCGTTGGTGGCTGCCTTTCCTCTATTGGCATGGGCTTTGCTTCCTGCCTGTATGGACCGGCAGAACCAAAGAATCCGGACCTGATTGTAGTAGAAGGACATGGTGTTCCAATTGACGGCCAGCGTTACTGGTTTGACTGTAACGGAAAGCCGTATACCAAAGAGGACATCCAGAATTCCGGTAAGCGGGTTATGGTTATGGGTAAATGTTGTGGAGAAGATATGCTGAATATTGCAGACTATCCAATCCGCGGTTGTTGTGACCCGGCAGAATGCCTGAATGCTTCCTGCAATGCCCTTGGTGTTGTTAACCCGCAGCTTCGTCCGCATCGGAATACCAGCCTGGTTACCACTTCTGCACCAATGCTGGTTGGCACCATGATTTATCGTGCCAAGTGGATTCTGCAGGGCAAGGCAGTAGACGTACCTCGCGCACATGAAGACAAAATCTTTGAATTGCCGCCACTGTCTGCGGAAGATGCCAAGAAGGATTATATTGCCTGGCCAATCCCGCCCCTGACCACCAAGCAGAAGATTACCGGCATTACCGATATGCTGAACTTTGCTGATTCTGTTACCGGTATTTTTGGTGCAGTTAAGTATTACACGCCAAAGAAATAAGGCGGTTAAAAATTGCAATTAAAAAAGCAACCATCTGCGGAAAGCGGATGGTTGCTTTGCTTTGCATGATTGCGTGTAATGAAAGAACGTTTGCCGTTCTTACTTTTCCGGGAAGAACGCAGCGTGAACAGCGGTAACAGCCTTGTCAGCATCCTTTTCGTCTACCAGAACGGAAATTTTGATTTCGCTGGTGGAAATCATCTGGATGTTGATGTCAGCGCTGTACAGAGCTTCAAACATGGTGGCTGCAGTGCCCGGGTGGGTTTCCATACCGGCACCAACAACGGATACCTTGGCAACGGAGCTGTCAATTACAATGTTGCTGTCTTCCAGATCAAAGGCATCCAGAATGGCAGCTTTGGCGGTTTCTGCATCTGCGGCCGGAACAGTGAAGGTAATGTCCTTGGTGTTGTCTCTGCCGACGGACTGCAGGATGATGTCTACATTAATATTCTTGGCTGCCAGCTTAGAGAACATCTTGAATGCAACACCCGGGGTATCCGGCAGTGCAATAACGGAGATGCGGGCAGTGTCTTTATCTCTGGTAACGCCTCTGATCAGCATTTTTTCCATTTTAGTTGCCTCCTTGACAATGGTTCCCGGTACTCTTTCCATACTGGAAAGAACTTCCAACGGGACGTTATATTTCTTGGCCATTTCTACAGAACGGTTGTTCAGAACCTGTGCACCAAGGGTGGCCAGTTCCAGCATTTCATCATAGGTGATTTCCTGCAGCATTTTGGCACCCGGTACTTTCCGCGGGTCAGCGGTATAAACACCACGTACGTCTGTGAAAATCTGGCATTTGTCTGCGTGCAGATCGGCAGCCAGTGCAACGGCGGAGGTATCAGAACCGCCGCGGCCTAATGTGGTAATGTCATCATATTTGTTGATGCCCTGGAATCCGGCAACAACGACTACCTTGTGGGTATCCAGTTCCTTGCGGACACGTTCCGTATTCATTTTCTTAATACGGGCGCTTTTGTAAGTGGAGCTGGTGTTAAATCCGGCCTGCCATCCAAGCAAGGAAATGGCCGGAACGCCTAATTTGTCAATTGCCATGGCTAACAGGGCAATTGAAATTTGTTCCCCGGCGGAAAGGAGCATGTCCATTTCCCGGGCAACAGGTTTTTCGGAAATTTCAGCGGCCTTTTCAATGAGGTCGTCAGTGGTGTCGCCCTGGGCGGAAACGACAACAACTACGTCATTGCCTTCCCGATAGGTGTCGGCAACAATAGAGGCTACGTTTCTTACTCTGTCGGCATTGGCTACGGAAGAACCGCCGAATTTCTGAACGATAAGAGCCATAAAAGGTCCTCCTTCTGGTTGATTTTGCTAAAGGTAAAAACTGATTTTCTGAAAATCAGCAATGGGCCATGCGGATGATGGCAAGCGGCTGCGGCAGATTGTGGTCTGCCAGTGTCTGCAGCAGGTCTGCTTTGGAAACAGGCTGTGTTAAGAAGGCCGTTTCGTCTTCTGCCCCCGGGCGATGCAGCATTTGTACTTTGCCCAAGGCGCCGCAGTCCACATTGCCCGGCAAGCGGACATAGTAAACCATTGGCAATGCATTGCAGTCTGCAATGACATTTTCTTTTGCCGGGCCCCACCCAATGGGACGACGGCGGTCTTTGTGATTGATGCAGTCAATGACATCAGCAACACAGGCACTGGCGGTCGGCAGTTTGCCGGCGCCCTGGCCGTAAAAGAGGGTGTCTCCGACATTGGAGCCGGTAACCGCAACAGCGTTATAAACGCCGTCTACTTTGGCCAGCATGCTTTCTTTATGAATAAAGGCCGGAGAAACCTGTACCTGCAGTTTTCCGTCTTCCAGTTGTTCGGCAGTGCCGATCAGTTTAATGACGCAGTTTGCGTCTTCCGCATAGGCAACATCTTCTGCCGTAATTTTGGAAATGCCTTCGGTGGCAATGTCCTTCGGGTCTACATAAGAGCCGAAGCTTAAAGAGGACAGAATGGAAATTTTGCGGCAGGCATCTATGCCTTCAATATCGGCAGTGGGATCTGCTTCTGCGTATCCGTTTGCCTGGGCGGTCCGAAGAGCTTCTGCAAAAGAAACCCCTTCCTGAATCATCTTGGTTAAGATGAAGTTGGTGGTGCCGTTCAGGATGCCGTTAATTTTTAAAATAGTATTTCCTGCCAGGCAGATAGACAGCGGCCGGATAATCGGGATACCACCGCCGACAGAAGCTTCAAATAAGTAGTTAACGTTCTTTTTTTCGGCCAGTTCCAAAAGCTCCAGGCCTTTGGTAGCAACCAGCTCTTTGTTGGATGTAACCACGTGTTTTCCGGCAGCCAGACAACGATAGGTAAAATCAAAAGCAGGGTGGGTTCCGCCCATGGCTTCAACCACAACCCCTACGCTGTCGTCTTCTAAGATGTCTTCAAACCGTTTGGTCAAGATGGCTTCGTGCGGGTCTCCCGGGAAGTCTCTGAGATCCAGAATGTGGGCCAGGTGCAGATCTTCTGCGCAATGGCGGGCCTCTTTTTTGTCAATGATTTCCACCACGCCGGAGCCGACGGTACCATAACCCAAAACAGCAATATTCACGAGACGTCCTCCTTTGAATAGGTTGTAGCATATATTACCATAGCGGTTTCCCAAAATAAAGGGATTTTCTCCGTCGTTTTTGCTTTTTCTTTTTCTTTTTTATGGTATAGTATACCCGTTAAATTAGGAGGTTTCTGTCATGATTATTATTTCTCCCTCTGTTTTGTCGTGCGATTACGCCAAAATGGGACAGGAAGTAGAACGCATGGAGGCCGGCGGTGCGCAGTGGATCCACTATGATGTTATGGACGGCCACTTTGTTCCGAATCTGACCATCGGCGTGGAAATTGTCCGCGCTTTAAAGAAACATCAAAAGGGTGTTGCGGACGTACACCTTATGATTACAGACCCAGTAGACTACGTGGAAGCGTTTGCCAAAGCGGGTGCGGACGTTATTACGTTCCACCTGGAGGCAGATTCGGACGTAGAGGCCACCATAGCGGCCATCCGTGCCGCCGGCGCAAAGCCCGCACTTGCCATTAAACCGAAGACACCGGCAGAAGCGGTTTTCCCGTATCTGGATGCCGTGGATATGGTTTTGGTTATGACAGTAGAACCCGGCTTCGGCGGGCAGAGCTTTATGTATGACTGTATGCCGAAGGTGCGTGCGGTTCGGGAAGAAGCAAATCGCAGAGGAAAAACGGACTTGCTGATTCAGGTAGACGGCGGCATTAACGAAGACACGGTTGTGGATGCCGCAGCGGCAGGAGCCAATGTCATTGTGTCCGGGTCCACCATCTTCAAGGCGCCGGATGCGGAGCAGATGATTCACTCCTTAATTGCCAGGGCAGAAGCCGCATATCAGGGCTAAGGAGCAGAAAATGGAATGTTATTTTGACAACAGCGCCACAACACAGCCGTTGCCGGAAGTGGCAGAGGCCATGCTGCCGGTGCTGACCACCTTTTATGGAAATCCCTCTTCCCTGCACAAAATCGGGGACGAAGCGGATGTACTTCTGGAAAAGGCCCGCAAGCAGCTTGCCAAAGCCATGAACTGCACCCCGGCGGAAATTTATTTCACCGGCGGCGGGACGGAAAGCAATAATATTGCCATCTTTGGCGCCACCGGTGCGTTAAAACGCCGGGGCAACCGCATTGTTACCACCTGCCTGGAGCATCCCAGCGTGGAAGAACCCATGAGGCGCCTGGAAGAACAGGGTTTTGATGTGGTTCGCCTTCCGGTAGATGCGCAGGGCCGTATACGGGAAGAAGATTTGTTTCAGGCTGTTACAAAGGATACCATTCTGGTCAGCCTGATGTACGTTAATAATGAAGTTGGCAGCATTCAGCCTGTTAAGGCGGCCCGCGCGGCAGTTGAAAAAGCCGTCGCCCCGGCCTACATTCACTGTGATGCAGTACAGGCCTTTGGCAAGCTGCCAATCAATCCGAAAGAACTTGGCGTGGATATGATCAGCGTCAGCTCGCATAAAATTCACGGACCAAAGGGTGTGGGCGCCCTTTATGTAAAGAAGGGCATCCGTTTAACGCCATACATTTTAGGCGGCGGACAGGAAAGCGGAATCCGCTCCGGTACCCAGGCCATGCCGGCCATTGTCGGTTTTGGCACAGCGGCGGCTGCCATTGGCAATCCGCTAAAGCATCTGGCGGCTGTACGGACGTTACGGGACTCCCTGACAGAGCGTTTAACTTCCCTTGGGGGCGTGGAATTTAACTCCGGGCCCGATGCGCTGCCCTTTGTCCTGAACCTTTCCCTGACCGGTATTCCGTCTGAAGTATTACGGAATTTCCTGTCGTCCAGGGGTGTTTACGTTTCCACAGGATCTGCTTGCTCCAAAGGGCACCGCAGCCCGGTGCTGACCGCCATGGAACTGGCTCCGGAACGGATTGATTCCGCTGTCCGCATCAGCTTTTCCCGCTTCAACACCATGGAAGAAACAGACTACTTATATCAATGTCTTGCCGAAGCACAGCAGACATTGCGCAAAAAATCCTGAGCACACAAGGAGTATTCATGAAAGAAATCATTTTGATTAAAAACGGCGAGTTAGCCCTGAAAGGCTTAAACCGCCGCACCTTTGAGGACTGCCTGATCAAAAACCTGAAACGCCGTCTGGCGCCGCTGGGCAACTTTCAGATCAGCATTGCACAGTCCACCATTATGGTAGAACCCATGGAAGAATATATTGACATGGACGCGGCGGCCGACGTAGTGTCCAAGGTTTTTGGCATTGCCGGCTACTCCAGGGCAGCAGCCGTGCCAAAGGACATGCAGACCATTGTCCGTGCGGCGGCCGAGTATTTAAAACCGGAGCTGGATCGGATTTCCACGTTCAAAGTAGAATCCAAGCGCTCTGACAAACATTTCCCGCTGAAGTCTCCGGAAATTTCCAGGGAAGTGGGAGGCTACCTGTTAAAGAACAACCCGCATTTAAAAGTAGACGTACACAATCCTGATGTAGTGGTTAATGTGGAAGTCCGGGAAAAATATGCCTTTATTCATGGAAATCAACGAAAGGGTGCCGGCGGCATGCCGGTAGGCACCGCAGGTAAGGCGGCCATTCTGATTTCCGGCGGCATTGACAGCCCGGTTGCGGCTTATATGATGGCCAAGCGTGGTGTGGTTCTGACCGGTATTCACTTTGCCAGCCCACCGTACACCAGTGACCGTGCTGAACAAAAAGTTCATGAACTGATGGAAGAAGTAGCGGCCTATGCCGGACGCATGAACCTGTTTGTGGTGAACTTTACGGAAATCCAGGAGCAGATTAAAGACCGTTGTCCGGAAGACCTGTTTACCATTATTATGCGCCGTATGATGATGCGCTGTGCCGAACGGATTGCCCGCAACCAGGGCTGTGGTGCCCTGATTACCGGTGAAAGCCTGGGTCAGGTTGCCAGCCAGACGCTGGATGCCATTCAGTGTACCGATGCAGTGGCGGGCCTGCCTATTTTCCGACCGGTTATCGGCATGGACAAGAATGAAATTGTGGCAATTTCCCGTCAGATTGGCACCTTTGACACTTCCATTCAGCCATATGAAGACTGCTGTACAGTCTTTACCCCGAAGCACCCGCGCTTACACCCCGGTCTGGAAACCCTGGAAAAGGCAGAACAGGCTCTGGACATGGACGCTTTGGTGGACCGCGCCGTTAAAAACACCCGCCTGGTGGTCATTGAGCGGGAAGACTAAAGATATACAAGAGCCTTTTCCTTATGATATAATTTAAGGAACCTGCGGGAAGGAGTAACTCCATGAAAACCCTGAAAGAACAGGCTGTCTCCCTGCTGAAAGAAACCCAAAAAACGGTTGCTTTGGCAGAGTCTTGCACGGGTGGCCTGTTGGCGGCGTCTGTAACAGACGTGCCGGGAGCCTCCACGGTTTTTGAATGTGGTGTGGTTACTTACTCTGCCCAAATGAAAGAATCTTTATTAAACATAGATTCTGTTCTGATTTCTACCTATGGAGTGGTCAGCAGAGAAACGGCTGCCGCCATGGCCTGTGGCGTGCGGCGCCTTGGTTCCGCTGATTATGGAATCGGCATTACCGGCGTAGCCGGTCCCGGACCGGACGGGGTTCATCCGGAAGGAGATATTTACATTGCGGTTTCCAACGGAACGCATGTTGTGGTCCGGCACTTACAGACCGGTACAGAAAATCAAAGGGAGGCCAACCGGCACGCAGCCGCAGACGCCGCCCTGCAATTACTGATTGCGGAGGTTACTTATGGAGGATAAGTTATTTCAGGAACTGGAAGAGTTTGATGTAGACCAGATTCTGTCTGAAATAAAAAAAGAAGTCCATAATGAAATTGAAGTAGACGAAGAACCTGTTTTGAAAGATCAGGATCTTTCAGAAGAGCCTGTTTTGGAACAGGAGCAGGAGGACTCTGAGAAACCAACAGAGGGAAAAATCAGTTTCTCTTTCTTTACGGACTCCGTTCCGGAGCAGGAAGAAGAGGAAGAAGTCCCTCCGGATACATTAGATCCTTATGTGGAAGATGCAGAATTAGAGCCTGACAGCTTTGATATAAACGAGCCGGTTAATCAGGGCAGGACAAATATCTTTATGGAATTGTTCCTGCCGGTGATAGGTGATTCCGCCGGAAAACTGGTTCGTAAGGGGATTGTCTGGATTTGCTTAGCCATTATTCTGGCCAGCACCGTCTGGCTTGTAATAGCCGGTGGCACATCCAGCAAAACAGTGGCAGAGCCACAAAGCAACGCGGCTGTTATTTTGATGGATGCGTCAAGCACCAGCAATAAGGGAGGAATGGATTTTGTCAGATAACAAAACGCCGGATTTCGGACAGTTTATGTCCTCAGGTACGCCGATGAATCCTTCGGAAGTACCGGAACCATCGGAAAAAGAAAACTTTAACTACATGAACGCCATGCAGAGTATGTTCCGTGCCATGAACCAGGGGGAACAGGTACAGGAGGATCTGCCGGAAGCTGCACCGCAGCAGCCCGTTACTGCAACACCCAAAACGCTTTCCTCTGAACAGGTGGAGACTGCACCTGCCCAGACGCCGGCGGAAGAAATTACCGGAGACGGGAAAGATGAGGCATACTGGAGTTACGTGGACTCCATTCTGGATCATTTTGATGATGGAAAAAAGGCAACGGGTGAAAGTTACCCAAAATCTGAGGCGTTCCCACAGCAATCCGCTGCTCCTGCAGCGGGCACAATAGAAGATCAACCGGCAGTGGAAACGCCACAACCGCCGGTTGAACCAAATCCTATCCCCTATGGCACACCTGCGGAGCGGGCCTATGCTGCCAGACAGGAACGGATTCGTCAGCAGCAAATGGTGCAGGAGCGGATAGCAGCAAGGCAGGCCGCGCAGCAGGTTATGCAGCAGGCACAGCCGCAGAACACCATGTATCCGGCTGCCCCGCAGTATTTTACGCAAGCTGCGCAAAATCAGGTACAGCAACCTGCCGCGGAGAATGAGCAGCCCCAGGCTGACAAGGCTGTAACCCAGCCGGCTGCTTCGGCAGCAGAGGTGGATGCAGCTTTGGCGGCCTTTGATGAAGGAACGCCGGCACGGCAATCCAGAAGACAGGCACCGCCAAGAGGACAGGAGCTGCCACAGGACCCGTCGGAAGCTGACTCGCAGACCAAAGAAAAAAACAGGAAAAAACAAAACAAAAAGCAGGGTAAAAAATCTAAGAACTCCGAAAAAGGAAAGAAGTCCAAAAAGAAGAGCTCTATTCTTCCGAAAAAAGGAGACTCTGCCTTTGAAGTCGTGCGGAAACTGGTAGTCATTGTTTCTGCCATTTCCCTGATTCTCTGCGCCATTTACTTTGGTTATACCATCAAGGAACGGTATGACAATACCCACGTTAACAAAAACGCACAGGCTGCGGTTGACACCGAATACACGGATGAAGAAGTAGAAGCCAAGTGGAAAGAAATCAAGGCCAAGTATCCGGATGTAAATTTCCCGGAAGGAATGCAGGTTAAGTTTGCCACGCTGTATGCGCAAAACCAGGACCTGGTTGGCTGGATTACCATTGAAGGACTTGGCATTGACTACCCTGTCATGCAGAACTCGGATTATTACTTAAAGCACAACTTCAGCAAGACCTACAGTGCGTATGGCGCACCGTATCTGGATCAGTACAACAAGGTTTACCCGTTGGATGACAATTCCACTATTTACGCGCACTCCATGCGGCGGGATGACCAGATGTTTACCAATCTGAAAGAATACAAGTCCATTGATGGCTTCAAGAAGAACCCCATCATTGAATATGACACGCTTTATGCAAATTATAAGTTTAAGGTTTACGCTGTCTTCATTACCAATGGTACTGCTTCCGGAGACAACGGTTACCTCTTCAATTACCCAACCTCCAACTTTGTCAGTGACGAAGCCTTTGTCGGCTACGTGGAACAGCTGAACCAGCGCGCACTTTACACCACGGGTGTAGACATTGAAGTAGGGGACAAGCTGATTACCCTGTCCACCTGTACCTATGACTTTACCGAGGCCCGTCTGGTTGTAGTTGGCCGCATGGTGCGGGACGGGGAAGATGAAACCGTAGATACCAGCCTTGCCGTTAAGAACAGCAACCCACGGTATCCGCAGGCGTATTATGACGCCAAGGGCCTGAGCAATCCGTATAAGAATGCGGAGAAGTGGTACAACCAGGATACGTAAGGAGAATGGGAATGAAGCTCAACTTTCTGAACCTTGGAATTGAACTGACGGAGGACATGCGCACGGCGCAGGAACGCATTTTGGATGCGTTTCAGAAAGCCCTGGGCGACGTCTGCCAGATACCGGACTTTGTCGGGTATGCCACCGAAGCGTCCTTCCTGGACGGCTTTCGGGCCTCGCTGGATGGCAGTGATGTTGTGGTTGTTACTGTAGATCCGGAACTATTTCCGTTATTCAAAAAATTCATGGGCAATACACTTGGCTTAAAAATGCGAAGTAATCGTTCCTTACAGAAGTATTTGCAAAAAAACTGCCCTGATCTTCCGCCGGAAGCCATTCCGGAACAGGCAGAACTGCCTGCAGAAGCGGATGCATTACTGTCGGCAGACGGATTGTATTCCGGCTTTGCCATTAAGGCCAACCGGCAGATCCTGGTGGCACTGCCACTGGATCCGGAACGGATGGATTATCTGATGCAGGACAGTGTATTGCCGTATTTGCAGGATCATATGGATGCTAAACTGTTCTTTACCGGTGCCGGCGCACAGGAAAAAGAAGTGGCTCCCATAAAAGAAGTCTCTGATAAAGACAAACCAAAGGCAGCACCACAGCCACAGCGCATTCCTATTAATGAACCATTTGTGGCGCAGGTAGTGGCAAAGCTGTATGCTGCCGGAAAACAGGTCTCGGTTGCGGATACCAAAACCGTAGACTTTCTGAAAAACGTGGCCGCACTTATTAATATGCAGGACACGGTTCTGCTAAGTCAGTACACACAGGACAAGGCAGATGGCGAAGCATCAGAAGATTACATTGTCCGCCTGGCCCGCCAGACACAGGAGCAGTCGGGAACGCCACTGGGCGCGGTTGTATCTAAGGTATATGCCAAAACACTGGAAGACGGCACCAAAGATTATTATCTTTATGTCAGTATCTCGGATGGCCGTACGGCAAACGAAGCCAAGGTAACGGCACTTCCCGGAGACACACCGCCGGAGTTAATTTACCGCGCCATTGAAGTGCTGTTCCACATGATAAACTCCTGGCTGGAGTCCGACTCTACTCGCCCGGTAGAGGAAGCCTCCATTTCTTCCGTTGACACAATCTCTCCGGTTGCAGATGCCGAAGTCAAAACCGAATCTCCCGCCAAGAAGCCCATCATTTTATCTTAAACAAAAAGGACCCGCTTTTTATGAATGTCCAACCCCCAGGTAAGGACATCATAATAGCGGATCCTTTTTTACTTGTTTTACGCAGACGTCTTATTTGACGTCTGTTTTTTTGCCGTCTTCCAGGCGGAAGGTGTGGGAGTATCCCTTGTTGGCTACTTCTACTACATTCCGCTTACCGGAACCGGTCAGCGGGAAGAGGTAAACATCATTGAAGTACCGGTACAGAATGCGGTCGTGTAGTTGTGGGAAGGCAGCCTTCAGACGTTCATCCATGGCCTGGCAGGCGGCGTCGGCACTCAGATTAGCCAGCGGCGATACTTCATAGTTGATGACAAAATGGGTTCTGCCTTCGTATTCGGTTTCGGTTACTACGGCAGTCAGAATGTTCTGGTCATCTTCGGAAGCTACATCGGCCAGACGGAACGGATAAACCTTGTCTCCGTTTTCCATGGTAACCAGGCTGTCCCGGCGATCCTTCATGTGGACGTTGCCCATGGAGTCAATGAAGCCGAATACGTCACAGGAAAGCCAGTCACGACCCTTGTTGTCAGTGATGATCTTGTCCTGTACTTTTTCATAACTTTTATAAGTGGACAGGTTGGTGAACGAGTTGGCAACAATAATGCCTTTTTCATTGTAGTCACATTCTACATACTGTCCGCTTTCATCCTTGCGGAGCACGGTAACCTGAACGTAAGGTACCGGGCGCATGCCGAAGGATTCGCCCTTCAGCTTAAACTTGTTCAGTTTCTGATAGAAGCCCTTCCACAGGGTATAGTAAATGCCGCCGTGTTCAGTGTCACCGCCACCGATGCCGATGGTAACGTACGGGAAGTGGATAGGACCTGCCAGGCTGACGCTGCTGCCGGCTTTGCTTTCCTTCAGGAACTTGTTAATGAATTTTTCTTCGCCGGGTGCGGTGCCTTCGCCAACGCAGAGCGGGGAAAGCAGGAAGCCCAGTTTCCGGTCATTGTACTTGCCTTCAATCAGGTAGCGTCTGGCAGTTTCAATATAAAAGCTGGTGGTTGCAATGCAGACGTTCGGCTTATCCAGGAACAGAATGTCAATGAAGTGCTCCCGGTCATATTCCGGTTCCATGGCAACGGACCAGTTCTGGAAGAATGCATCAGAAATGGAAGTAATCAGGTTGGTGTTGGAGTCCGTGTGAATGTGTGCAAGGGAACGCAGGCCTTTTTTTGCCGGATTGCCGCACAGGTCCGGATCATGGAACACGCCAACGCAGATAGGGGAACGGTTGCAGTGAATCATCCGCTTCGGGAAGCCAACCTTGGTGGAACCGCTGGTGTAGGTAACCAGAAATTCCGTGTACAGGTCGTTGTCATCTACAATTTCGCCGGTGAAGTTGCTGCTGAGTTCCAGGAATTCAGGCCAGCTCATCAGGCTGATGTCTTCGGCGATGTACTGCTGCGCTTTGTTTTCATAGCGGTAGTACGAATCCAGTTCCGGTTCATATTCCGGGCATTCTTCCGGATATTTCGGAAGGGAATCCGCCAGGGAAATAACCATTTTATAAAGGAAATCCTGCTTGGCAACGGCATCTTTTACCTGGCCATAGTATTCATCAGAAGCAATGAAAAGCTTGTGGGACGTCTGGGACAGGATGATGTCAATGAACTTCGGGTCATAGTGTGCACCAAAGAAGTTGACCTTGGCACCCAGTTTGTTGACGGCCAGCATCAGGTAAACGGTTTCCGGAATGTTGCCAAGGCAACACGGAATTTCGTCTCCTTTCTGAATGCCGATATAGGCAAGTGCTTCTGCCAGCTGGTCTGCCTTTTGGAAAGCTTCTGCTGCAGAGATGCTGTTGCCGCGGTAGAAGATGAACTCTTTGTCCATGCTGTCTACCCAGCGGTCTTTGACTGCTTTATACCAAGAGCTGTTATAGTCTTTTTGAATCATTTTCAGACCTTCAATGGCTTTCCGGCCTTTCTTGGTCTGATAAATACGTGCGGACGGTTTGCTTGGATCATCCATGAAGAACTGTTCATAGTCTTCCAGGTGGTAAACATTAAGGCGCCTGGCCTCATCATTTAAGAGATTGATAGTTTTAACCATTTCCGTAGGATTCCTTTCCAAAAAATAGTGGGTGTTAGTGCCGCTAACACCCTCTTATATACCAGATGTGGAAGTTTTCTGGCTTACTGGGTCATATGCTAACATAAATATGTACAAAAATCAATTTTGTTTTTAATTTGTTCACACATTCTTGTTGAATTTGTTGAATTTTGGCAAATCGGACTGGCTAAATCGCACAAAATAGACAAAGAAATCCAAAAAAACGCCAAAATTCCGCGGCAGATTATGGGAAATATGAAAAAGAAAGCGGGAAAAACGGCTGAATTCCAACAAATTGACGGCCTTTGGTTTACTTGACACGGCACGGGGGCAAGGCTAAAATAACCGTGTGTTATCCTGTAAATACGGGGTGGCTGGTTTGCCATCCGGTAAAATCAAGTAAAGGAGAAAGAGAAATGAAAAAGACATGGAAAAGAATCATCTCTTTGCTGATGACGGTCACCATGCTGGGCTCCATTGCGGCTGTTTATGCAAACGCGGCAACCGCAAGTACCGTAAAGACCTATAATACCTATTTGTCTTTGGGTGACAGTATTGCATCCGGCTTTGGCCTGGCAGATTACTGCAACAAGCTGAAGGGTGACAACATCATCTTAAGCCAGGGGGATTATTACAAATCCACCGGCGGAAAAGTAAGCATTCCGACCAGAATTAAGGGCTCTTATACGGACCTTGTTGCCAAAGCAGTTGGCGCAAGTAAGGTATATGCTTATGCCTGCCCGGGATTCCGATCCTCTGAAATCCGCATGCTGATTGATGATTCCTATGATGGTGACTGGGTTGTTAAGGGGAAAGCAATCACGGAACTGTCCATGGGCGCATACAATTACAATGACTTAATGGCAATGAAACCTTATTACAGAGCAGCCGTTAAGCAGGCAGACCTGATTACCATTGACGTTGGTATGAATGACACATGGTTCTCTGTTGTTGCTGCTGTCATGACCGTTGGTTATGCCATTAACGGTGATGACGTAAACGAAGTATTGAAGAATGCCTTCAACTACTTTGGTAGCTGGGAAGCCATGGAACAGGCTTTCGGAGATGCGTTCAAACAGATTATGACTGCACCGGGACTGACTGCCCTGGTAGTAGACGCTGTCCGCAAGTTCTGGATGGACTTCTACATTAACTACACTGCAACCATTGATGCCATTTATAAGCTGAATCCGGACGTTACCGTAGTTTCCGTTGGATGCTACAACTCCTTCAAGGACTGGGAAGTTCCAATCTACATTATTCCGCAGGTTAGCTGCTACATCCCAATGAACTCTTTGAAGCTGGGCCTGAAGAACAGCTATGACAATTATTATTATGCCGACGTTGGCGATGTAGACGTTATCGGCAAACACTTCACCCTGCCGTTACCTGGCAACCTGACGCTGGATGACTCCGGTTACAACCCGCATCCAACCGCCGCCGGTCATAAGTATATGTACAACCAGATTATTGCAGCTCTTCCTGTCGGAAAGCGCAGCAACACTTTTGTAAGCGGCACATATCCAACCCTGACAAAGGTGGACGGCGTATGGGCTTATCGTAAGAATGGCGTTATTCAGAGTTCTTATAATGGACTTGGCGAATCGGAATACGGGGTTTACTACGTTAAGCGCGGTAAGGTTGAATTTGACGTAAACGGTATTGTTACCGTAGACGGTAAGAAATACTACGTTGTAAAAAATAAGGTACAGACCGGTTATACCGGTATGGTAAATACCAGCAACACTTCTTACTATGTCAAAGGAGGCGTGGTACAGTCCGATTACACCGGCATTGTTACCTCCAATGGCACAAAATATTATGTTAAGAATGGTGTTCTTCAGAAAGATTACACCGGCATTGTAGGTGCTTCCAGCAACTCCTATTATGTTAAGAATGGCATTGTAGATACCAGCTACAGCGGAACCGTAACCACAAAGACCAAGGTTTACACGGTTCAGAACGGTGTTGTGGTATCTTCCAAGAACCGATAATTGAAGGAGGGCCTCATGAAAAAGAAACTGATCAAAAAGCTTGCCGCAATTGTGATGGCAATTTCCATGCTGGCATCCATTGCTGCTGTGGCAGCAAACGCAGCTTCCGCTGCAACCGTAAGACAATATAAGCAGTATGCTTTTATCGGAGACAGTATTGCTTCCGGCTTCTCTTTGGAAGAATACAATCAGCACGGACAGTATGTATGGCCGTGGCAGAACATTACCGGCAGTTACCCGAACCTGGTTTCCAAGGCAGTACAGGCTACCTCCAACTACGGCGGAAAAACCTATCCGTTAGGTGCCCCTGGCTTCCGTACCCAGGAAGTTCGGATGATGCTGGATGACGATTATTCCGGAGACAACATCACCAAAAAATATGTTGGCGAACTGGCTTCTGCCAGCGGAGATATTTATGATTATCAAAACCTGCTGAAGAAGAGAAGCACCTATCAGAATGCAGTTAAAAATGCAGACTTAATTACTTTGGACATTGGTCTGAATGACACCTGGCTTCCGGTTTCTGCCATTTCCTTGTTCTGGAGAGATACCGGCACAGGCGCCACAGATGTAACAGAAGCTATTTCCTATGCTCTGAAGCAGTACGGCACCGTTGGTAACATTATGAATGAGGGCCTGAGCGCTATCATGCATCTGGTTACCTGGCCGGCATTTATGGCTTATATGGTGGAAGTTGGCTATGACCTGATGCAGGGATATTACACCAACTATCCTGCCATTGTAGAAAAGATTTACGAACTGAACCCGGATGTTACTCTGGTTCTGGTTGGTAGTTACAACTCTTTCTCTGACTGGGACGACGCTCCTATGCTTGGGCCTCTGCTTGACGCACTTTCTTACAACAAGATGAACCAGACCAAGAAGGATCTGGCCGCCAAGTATGACAACTGCTACTACGTTGACATGACCGGCGTAGACCTGATTACCAAGAGCTTTAAGGAATGCATTGACAGAAGCAGTGGCTCTTTAACCATTGTTTATAACCCGCATCCGACAGCTGCCGGACATCAGGACATGGCAAACCGCATTATTAAGGAGCTGCCTACCGGTAAGCGTGCTGTTGCTTCCAAGGGCCCGAACGGTTATCCGTGGCTGACCAAAGTAAATGGCGTATGGGCTTACCGCAAGAGCGGAAAGGTACAGTCTTCTTATACCGGTCTTGGTGAATCTGACTACGGCATTTATTATGTCAAGAATGGTACCGTTAAATTTGACGTAACCGGCATTGTTACTGTCAGCGGCAAGAAGTATTACGTAAAGAAAAACCGTGTTATTACCGAATATACCGGTGTTATTAAGGCCGGCAATACCACTTATTATGTTAAGGAAGGTGTTGTTAAGACTGACTACAGCGGTATGGTTACCACCGGTGGTAAGACCTATTACGTAGTGAAGGGTGTTGTACAGACCTCTTACAGCGGAATTGTTGCTGGTTCAAGCAAGTCTTATTATGTACGCAATGGTGTGGTAGATACCAGCTATAGCGGAACCGTAACCACAAAAACAAAGGTTTATACCGTTAGAAACGGCATTGTGGTTTCTCAGAAAAACCGCTAAGAAATAGACAGTTCTGTTTATTTGTAAAAATTTTGTTAACACTTACCAAAAGCCCCCGTGAAAGTTTTCACGGGGGCTGAAACATGCACAAAAAAACGTAAATACGTTGACAAAGGCATTTTAGATGCCTAAAATTAGAGGAGTAAGTAAGTGGGAAGTGTGTCCCTGATACTGAAATCAAATCTGAGGAAAGGGAATGATACACATGAAGAAAGTTCTTGCAACTGTTTTAGCTCTTAGCCTTGTTCTTTGCATGGCTATTTCTGCTTCTGCAGCCGGCCTGTTCAACACTGGCACAGGCACTGGCACTGGTACCGGCACTGGTACTGGCACCGGCACTGACACTGATACCGACACTGATCCGGTAACTGATGTTGATCCGGAAGACACCGACAAGACCGGTGATGCCGCTTTCGCTGCTGTTGTAGCAATCTCTGCCGTTTCCGGCGCTGCTTTCGTTATCGCTAAGAGAAAGTAAGTTTTACTTACTCCTTTTTAGTAGACAAAGCTTAATTTTAATTTAGACTTTATGGCGGAAGCCAGCATGACTTGTTAGCTTCCGCCCGCAATGTCTTTTCTCAGTATTATACACAAATCCGAATTTACTGCATGTAAATATTAATTAATGCTTACACGGGAAACCGCCCAGTCGCAAGACTGGGCGGTTTCTTTTACGCAAAGAAAGGGGTTACTTCTGCGGCCGGGCGTTGATTTCTTCTGCGGCAGGGTAATTGACAGCAGCGGCGGAAATACGTAAAATAGTGGCTGTAAGAAGACAGTTTGGCTGACCACCAAATAGGAGAAGAAAGGATGACAGAAAATGTTTAATATTGCAGATGTTCCTTATCTGGTAAATGCTCTTTTAGCAATGATTGACGGCCTGGTAGGCCTCTTTAATATTGGCGGTATTCACCTGTTCTAAGGAAAGCTGATTGTGTTATGAAACCAAAGGACCCGTTTTACAACGGGTTCTTTTTTTGCGTAAGCGGATGAAAAGGGTCTTCCGGATAGGATTGTTGGACAGGCCGGCAGAAAAAAGCCAGAAAATGGTTGACAGGAAGGGAAAGACAGACTAAACTAATGGCAAGCAGTTAGCAAAGGCTAACCAAATAAGTCTGAGTCCGGACCGGGATGCTCCTACCCGAATGGAATCAAAAAGCCCAAGGCCGACTGCAAATAGCACATACACTCCTTCATTCATTCATCCATAGACAAGAGCCTGTTGCAGAAGACTGATCTGCAACAGGCTCTGTCTTTTTATGCAAGCATTTTACCAATTCTTCACATCTGTTATTTTATTAACAGATAGATTGCCTTTTTTTAAACAGTCCTGTATTCTGTTCCGTGAAAGCAAAATAAGTTTCCTATCTGAATTCTTAATAACCGAATGCTTTCCGAAAAGCTTCTGCTCCCACAGGCAGAAGCTTTTTTCTGCTTTGTATGATAGAATGGGGTTGAAAAGGGGGCGTTGAAATGTATCTGATTCCAAAGCCGAACGGAGAATTTAAAAGAAAGAATGGAACGGTGGGGAAGGTGGCGCACGGTGTCATTGCGTGCAAGGACACCGTCCGGGACCTTGCCCTGCTGTTAGAGGACCGCCTGGCGCCGCTGGGCGGACTCAGGGTGAACGTAACGCTTTTGGAAGAACCTCTTCCAAAAGCCGAAGAATACTACCTTGAGGCCGCAGAAGCAGGCGTCACCATCCGATATGGGGACCGCGCGGGCGCAAGTAATGCACTGGTCAGTCTGTATCAGTTGCTGCGCCAAGCGGACACGCTGCCGTGCCTGTCAGTTCACGACTGGCCGAAATGCACCCGCAGGGGGCAGTCCTTTGATTCCTGTCGTCATTTCTTTACCATAGAGGAAATGAAGAAAACCATTGAACAGCTGGCGCTGTTAAAATGCAATGTGTTGCACTGGGTCTGCGTGAACGACCAGGCATGGCGCATTGAAATAGATGCGTATCCAAAACTGACAGAAGCGAATGGAACGCAGAAGTACTCTAAGGAAGAGGTAAAGGACTTAAATGCCTATGCGGCACAGCGCAATATGCAGATTGTTCCCGAATTTGAAATTCCGGGCCACGAATCGGCGGCACTTAGTGCCTATCCAGAACTGACCTGTCGCGGCAACAAAATAACGCCCCCGACCGTAGGCGGCATTTTCCCTGTTATCATGTGCGCCGGCAAAGAAGAGACCTACACTTTCATTCAAACCGTTATTGCAGAACTGGCAGAGTTGTTCCCGGCAAAGGAATTCCACCTTGGTGGCGATGAAGCTCCGAAGGATGAATGGAAGTGCTGCCCCCATTGTCAGGCTAAAATGAAAGCACTTGGCATGACGGACGAAGAGGAACTGCAGGTACACTTAATGAATTACGCGGCAAACCTGCTTCGCCCTTACGGAAAAACGCTAATTTGCTGGAACGAAAGTGTAAAGCTGGGCCCGGGACATTTGGATAAAGACATGGTTGTGCAGTACTGGATGGATCAGGGCGGCTATTGCAAAGAGGAAGCGGCCGCCGGGCGGAAGTTTATTCTTTCCAACTTCAAACCGCTTTATCTGGATTATCCATGCTCCATGTATTCCTTAAAGGCAGTTTATGACTATGAGCCGCACATCAAGGGTATGAAAACGCTGCCGGAAGAGCAGATTTACGGATATGAATCCTGCATCTGGGCAGAGCACATTGCCACCATTGACCGCTTGGAGTATATGCTGTTTCCCCGTGTGGTGGCGGCCATGGAAGCGTTCTGGACCAAAGACCGGGACTATGAAGAATTTGTTCCGCGAGTCAGCAACTACGTGTCTTTCCTATGGAAAGACAACATTAATACACGAACCGTGGAAGAAGCCAGTATCCACGGATGGCAAAAAGTCAAAGATTTGGCACAGTACTCCCACTATATGATGAAATACGGAAGAAAGTCTTTGGCAGCAGTAAAGAAAATGAAAGAAGAAAGTAAAGGCTTATGATTTTTGAAGATGTTAATGCACTGACGCCGGACGGCACATTTCGGGAAGCCAGAGTGGAAACCTGGAAAAATAAGATTGTGGCAGTGGAATATTTGCAGGACGGCGTCAAGGACGGCGCGGACTACCTGCTGCCGGGCCTGATTGATCTGCATCTGCACGGCGCCATGGGGGCGGATGCGTCCGATGGGGACGGCATCCGCAAGATCCGGGAATATGAAGCGGGCCAGGGGGTCACGTCCGTTTTGCTGGCCACTATGACCATTTCAGAACCGGATTTGATGAAGGCTTTGTCGGTAATTCAAGCGGAAATGAAACAGAATATTCCAACCATGGCAGACGTGCTTGGCGTGAACCTGGAGGGCCCCTTCATTTCTCCGGAAAAGAAAGGCGCCCAGGATGCAGATTACATCAGGACGGCAGACAAAGCGTTATTTAAGAAGTACCAGAAGGCAGCCGGCGGCGCCATCAAGATTGTTGGCGTTGCGCCGGAAATCCGCTTAAATAAAAAGATGATTAAGTGGCTAAGTAAGCAGGCCATTGTTTCCATGGCGCACACCAACGCCACCAAAATGGTGGCGGAGGAAGCCATTGCAGAGGGCGCCAGCCACGCCACCCATTTATATAATGCCATGCGCAAGTGGGATGACTCGGATCCCGGTGTGGCCGGCGCCATTCTGGAACACCCGGAAACAACGGCGGAACTAATTGGGGACGGCATCCATGTGCCGGCGGAACAGGTCACGGACCTGTTCCGGCAAATGGCAGACCGTATCTGTTTAATTTCCGACAGCATCCGTGCCACCGGCATGCCGGATGGCACTTACATGCTGGGCGGACATCCGGTCATGAAGCACGGTAACAAGGCCGTGTTGGAGGGAACCGGCTGTCTTGCCGGTTCCGTTACCAACCTGGCCGACGTGGTTCGCGCCGTTGTTCACATGGGTGTTCCACTGGAGCAGGCGGCCACCGCCGCCACCATGGTCCCGGCCGCCCGTCTCGGCCTTTCCGACCGCGGATATCTCCTTGCGGGCCAAAAGGCCGACCTGGTCCGCTGGGCCCCTGACCTTACCCTGAAAGCAGTCATGAAAGACGGCATCTTTATTAAAGAGCTTTAAAAAGTGGAACCACTGACTCGCCGAGTCAAAGAAAATAAAAGAAAATAAAAGCAAACGTAGAATCAGGAGGTGGAACTTATGTATGACAAAGAAACGTTAGGAAATGCATTGGCCAAAATTGGTTACGGACTGTATGTTGTTACCTGCCATGACGGCACCAGGGATACCGGTTGTATTGTAAACACGGTGGCGCAGGTCTCAAATGACCGCATTGCCGTCAGTATTAACAAAAGCAACTACACGCATGCGGTGGTAAGGAACACCGGTAAATTAGTGGTCAACTGCCTGACGGAAAGCTGTCCCTTTGGAATTATTCAGAACTTTGGATTTCAAAGCGGACGTACCGTGGATAAGTGTAAGGACTTTTCCATGACGCGCATGGAAAACGGTCTGGCGCACTTGGATTTCTGCATTAATTCAGCTTTGGCATTACAGGTAGAGGATTATTTGGATCTGGGGTCCCATGGACTGTTCCTTTGCTCTGTTTCGGAGGTCAAAGTGCTGAACAAGGAACCCAGCATGACCTACGCTTACTACCATGCACACGTAAAACCAAAGCCGAAGCCGACTGCAACCAAAGGCTGGATTTGCAAAATCTGTGGCTATGTTTACGAAGGTGAAATCCTGCCGGATGACTTTATCTGCCCCATTTGTAAACATGGTGCTGCCGACTTTGAACCAATTCAATAGGCACAGCTTAAAACCCTGCATTATGACAGAACGGACCTTCTGAAAAGAAGGCCCGTTTTCCTTTCAACAACTTGTCTAGTTTTACCGACACCCAACGGAAAAGCTTGGCTTATTTGCCAACAACTTTCTTTTGGTTAGCTATTGCTATCTTGCGAAAATCGTGTAGAATATTATCGGTTAGATGATGCTAACTTATTCTAACAGAAAGGGAGATGTGGATGATGCCATTGTCCATGTTAAGAGAAGGAGCCACCGGCACTATTAAGGAGCTTCACGGGAAACCGGAAATGAAGAAGCACCTGGAGGATCTGGGCTTTATTTCAGGAGACACCGTCAGAGTTGTTTCACAGCTGGGCGGAAATCTGATTATTGAAGTTAAAGGAACGCGGCTTGCTGTCAACAAAGTAATGGCAAACCATGTCATCCTGGCAGACTGAAAGGAGCCTATACATGAAAACATTGCGAGACGTTGCTGTGGGTGAAACCGTTAAGGTAGTTAAAACACACGGTGACGGGGCGCTTCGCCGGCGCATCCTGGATATGGGGTTGACCAAGAACGCAGAGGTTTATGTTCGCAAAGTAGCACCGCTCGGAGACCCGATTGAACTGACGGTACGTGGCTATGAGCTTAGCATCCGTAAGGGCGATGCAGAAATGATTGAAGTTGAAGAAGTGGAGGGCAAAAATGGCAATTAAAATTGCATTAGCCGGTAACCCTAACACCGGTAAAACCACTTTGTTCAACGCTCTGACCGGCAGTACCCAGCATGTTGGTAACTGGCCCGGCGTTACCGTAGAAAAGAAGGAAGGTAAACTGAAATCCGACAAGTCCGTGGTAGTAGAAGACTTACCGGGCATTTACTCTCTTTCTCCTTATACATCGGAAGAAGTGGTTTCCAGAAACTACATTATTCACGAAAAGCCGGATGTTATCCTGAACATTGTGGATGCATCCAACCTGGAAAGAAACCTGTACCTGACCACCCAGCTGATTGAAGTTGGCATTCCGGTAGTAGTTGCCCTGAACATGATGGACATTGTAGACAAGCAGGGTGACGTTGTAAATGCCGATAAACTTGGCCAGTTACTTGGTTGCAAAGTTGTAAAAATCTCCGCTTTAAAAGGCGAAGGCATTGATGAAGCTGCAAAAGCAGCCGTTTCCATGGCCGGTCAGGCAGTTGCCGACCGCCCGAAGCACAAGTTCTCTGATGACGTAGAAGCAACCCTGGAAAAGATGGAAGAAGTAGTTGCTCCGTTTACGGAAGAATCCAGCCGCCGCTGGTATGCCGTAAAAGTATTTGAAAGAGACAGCGAAATTATCAACGATCTTTCTTTGGATGCCGGTGCTTTGGATCAGGCAGAAGCCCTGACTGCTGCCTGCGAAGAAAAGCTGGATGATGACTGTGAAAGCATTATTACAGCAGACCGTTACGCTTACATTGCAACGGTTATTGACAAGTGCTATGACAGAAAAAACAAGTCCGGCATGACCACCTCTGACAAGATTGACCGCGTTGTTACCAACCGTTGGGCAGCCCTTCCAATCTTTGCATTGGTTATGTTTGCCGTTTATTACATTTCCATTTCCACCGTTGGTACCAAGATGACCGACTGGGTAAATGACGTCCTGTTTGGAGAATGGGTACCGACCTATCTTGGTGGCTGGCTGGAAAGCCTGAACATTGCTGACTGGCTGTATGGCCTGATTATGGACGGTATTGTAGCCGGTGTCGGCGCCGTTCTTGGCTTCCTGCCACAGATGATGGTATTGTTCATCTGCCTGGCCATCCTGGAAGACTGCGGATACATGGCACGTATTGCCTTTGTTCTGGACCGCATTTTCCGTAAGTTCGGTTTGTCCGGTAAGTCCTTCATTCCTATGCTGGTTTCCACCGGCTGCGGCGTTCCGGGTATCATGGCATCCCGTACCATTGAAGACGACAATGACCGCCGTCTGACCGTTATGACCACCACCTTTATTCCGTGTGGTGCAAAATTACCGATTATTGCACTGATTACCGGTGCATTCTTCCCGGGCAATCCCTGGGTTGCTCCGTCCACTTACTTTGTTGGAATTGCCGCCATTATTATTTCCGGCATTATCCTGAAGAAGTTTAAGATGTTCTCCGGCGATCCGGCTCCTTTCGTTATTGAACTTCCGGCTTACCACCTGCCAAGCATCAAGGGCGTTCTCAGAACCATGCTGGAACGTGCATGGGCCTATGTAAAACGTGCCGGTACCGTTGTTCTGGTATCTACCATTGTTATCTGGGCTCTGCAGAACTTTGACTGGCACTTTGACATGGTTGACACCAATGAATCCATTCTGGCTTCCATTGGTGGTGTCTTTGCCTGGATTTTCCATCCGCTTGGATTTGGAGACTGGCGTGCAGCTGTGGCATCCGTTACCGGCTTAATCGCCAAGGAAAACCTGGTTGGTACCTTCGGCGTTCTGTACGGCTTTGCTGAAGTTGCAGAAGACGGAACCGAGTTCTGGCCGCAGCTGGCAGCCGCTTACACTCCGGTTGCCGGATATTCCCTGATGATCTTCAACATGCTTTGCGTACCTTGCATGGCCGCTGTTGGTGCAATGAGACGGGAAATGATGTCCAAGAAGTATACCTGGTTTGCCATTGCCTATCAGTGCGGACTGGCTTACTGCGTTGCACTTATGATTAACCAGATTGGCTCGCTGATTGCGTATGGTACCAATTATGCATCTTACAATATTGTCAGCGTAATTGCTGCATTCTTAGTCCTTGCCTGCTTCATCTACCTGCTCTTCTTCAAAAAGAGATACTCTCCTGAACAGGACAAGGCCAAAAAGATGAAGGAGACAGTAACAAAGGAGGCATAAATTTATGTCAACTGTTATTGTTGCTTTGGTTGTTGCTGTTATTGTGTTCTTTGCCATTCGAAGCCTGGTAAAGGAAAACAAGGCAAGCCGTACTACCGGAAGCAGCCCGTGCGGCGGAAGTTGCAACGGCTGTAGCGGGTGCGGCCCGGTCAACCCGGAGCAAGCCAAAAAAGACTGAAACCGCAGGTGATCTTTCATGACAAAAACAACATTAAAAATTAATGGCATGGCCTGTTCCATGTGTGAAAACCACATGAATGACACCATTCGGAAAAACTTTACGGTGAAATCCGTGAAATCGTCCTATCAGAAGGGCGAGTCAGTGGTTATCTCCAAAGAGCCCCTGGACGAAGCAAAGCTGAAGAAAGCCATTGCAGACACCGGCTATCAGGTAACCGCAATTACGGCAGAACCGTATGAAAAGAAAGGCTTGTTCCGTTAAGTGACTGATAGTTCCCGAAACTGATAGTTTTCAAAATATAAGTGAAGCCCCGTTGCCGGCTGGCAGCGGGGCTTTCTGCATATACGGTGAAGTTTCCTGCATATAAAATTGGTGCTTTATATGCAGAAAAAAGAAAGCCAAATGCCTTCTCGCTTTTCAGCTTTCAGGTTTTGGTACTTTCTTCTTCGGTTGTGGCCTGGGCCACACTTACAG
>CAVHZY010000013.1:0-43289 GCA_963640645.1 uncultured Phascolarctobacterium sp.
TGAGCTGTGCATTACGAAGCCCTACATCAGTGAAATAGTACTTATACGGTGAAGCAATGTACCTCTTGCCTTTGATATCGTATCGTTCTGCCTTGCTGATAAAAAAAGCATCCAGCAAATAGCTGATATAGGTTCCAATCGTCTTATCGCTGACAGGCATGCCATTGCTGCTGAATGTATGTGCAAGCTTTGTCGGATTTGTCAGTGACCCTACCGCAGATGCCAAAATATTAAGCAATGCGGACATAACATTATCACCGCGCAGATTATGGCGATTTTCAATATCCTTCAGGTATAGTTCCTTACAAAGAGTGGTCAGGTATCCGGACTTCAACTCATCAGTTTTCCTACTGAGAATCTGCGGCAGTCCGCCATAGGTATAATAATCAACCCATGCGTCATACTTATCGCCCGAGTACGCCGAAACATACTCAGAAAAGGAAAGTGGATATACACGCACTTCGTCTCCTCGACCACGAAACTCTGTAAGGACATCTGAAGATAGAAATTTGGAATTGCTTCCGGTCACATAAATGTCCACATTGTCACGACGATTCAATCCGTTGAGTACCGCTTCAAAGTTTCTGCACAGCTGAACCTCATCCAAAAATACATACCACATATTGTCATCTGTAATTCGCTCTTTAATGTGGGCACTAAGTTTTTTGCTGTCATGAAGTTCCTCAAAGTCATCGTCATCCAGCGGAATGGTTATAATTCTGGACGATTCCACACCGGATTCAATCAGATATTGATAATAAAGCTTAAACAGAAGATATGATTTTCCGCATCGGCGGATACCGGTGACGACCTTTATCATGCCGTTTTCTCTTCGTTCTATCAGTCGGTTCAGATACAGATCTCGCCTGATTTGTTCCATAGTCTCACAATCCTTACTTCGGAAAAGTGTGAATAGTTGCGTTTTCCCGTAATGACATTGTATCAACAATCCTCGGCAACGTCAACATTACACGATTTGTCATACCGGAAAATTGCATTTTGTTGCAATTTCCCGTAATTGAATGATGCACCATTTTTGCCCTTTAGTCTATCTATGGGTATAAAAAGAATATTGACTTTTTTTCAAGTTGTAATACAATGTATTACAAAAGGAGCTAATATTATGACTATCTCTTTAAGACTAAATGATGCCGACACAATATTATTTAAAAAATATGCGGAGTTAAATGGAATGACTGTATCCGAATTAGTAAGACGTTCTGTTATGGAGCATATAGAAGATGAGTATGATTTAAAAGCTTATGAAAAAGCGATGGAAGAATATAAAGCTAACCCTATTACCTACTCTCTTGCTGAAGTAGAAAGAGAGTTGGGCTTATAATGGAGTTTAAAATTGAATTTACAGAACACGCGTTAAAGCAATTAAAAAAAATGGATAAGTATACCGCCTCGCTTATTATCGGGTGGTTACGAAAGAATATCGAAGGTTGTTCGGATCCTCGCCAGCACGGAAAAGGACTGACAGCAGACAGAAGCGGTCAATGGCGGTATCGAGTTGGAGATTATAGAATAATTGTAGAAATTCAAGAAAAAGAAATTATTGTCTTAGTTGTTGAAATCGGTCACAGAAAAGATATTTATTAAAAAGGAAATAGAAAACCCCGGAGGTTACGACTCCGGGGTTTTGTTAAACAATGTGCCATTTTTGTCCTATCGTTCAACTATACACATATATTCATTTTCCATCTCCACGCCTGCCTTTTTTCAGAATTATAGCATAATATGACAATTGGTTCCCACCACCTCCTCCTGATAGTCCGGTTCCGCCACCGGCATGTATATGTTTGCATATTGCTTCTCTGTAAGCTTAAGGACGCGGATTGTTCCCGTGGTCGGCAAATAATGTTCCATCCGTCTGTAGTGCTTTTGAGCCGCTTTTCTATTTTGCACAATTCGCATAAAAACTTCCGGTGCAATTCTCATATAACCATCTGACGCCAGAAACTTTCTAAACGTTGTGTATTCCGTTTTTGTGCCCCACTTATTGGTAGGACTTAAAATAACTAAAATTCTCATTCTGTAATTCCTTGAACTTCTTCAATTGGCAATACTGTCGGTAATTTTAAAAGCTCGTCTGAACCGTTATATATGATTCTTTTTAAGCTTTCACAGGTCTCCTCAATCGCAGAAAGGAGGCCTATTTTACTGCCGTTCATCATGCATGCGCAGTGCAAAACATTGGCCAGTTCATAGCGCTCCGCCTTGGTAAGTCGTTCATTCTGTCCCACATTCTGATGAGCGATTAAGTCAACCGTTGGCCGAAAAGGCTCTATTAAATCGTCAACCAGGTTAAACGGATTTAACTGGCTGTTGTGGTGGATTCCTAATGCCGGATGAAAGCCAACCGAAACACAGGACCTGGCAATGGTGCTCCGCACTACTGCATAACCATAATTCAATCGGCTGTTAATTGGGTCATCGTTCCGCCTGTTCAGCCCGTTGTGATAATTGGAAAAATAATCCTTAGCCGCAAGAGCCTCCCGATAATCCACATTTTCTGCATCAAGGTTTTGGCTGTACGCCGACACCTTTTCTACGCCTTCCAAGCCAAGGATGGAAAGCGCCCTTGCCTGGTTGCTGATCTTCTGCCCGATGATTTGCAACCAAAGTTCCTCATATTTTTCTTTTGGTAAGCCCACCTGCAAATGAATCAGTTTGGATTGCCGGGCATTACCCTCAAACGGAAGCACCAACGCGGTCGGAAGATATTTTTGATCCAAGGTCATCACAGCCACCTTGTTTTGACTCAGAATGGAAAGGTCCATGGAAGAAAGACGAATGTTAGGGCCAATCAGCATAATTTGCACAAGGTCCTCTATAGGAATCCGCGCCACATTTTCCTCCTGCGTAATTTCTAATTGATTTTGCCGAATGTGAATTTCTGCCGGATGGGATATTTCTATTGTACGAAAAGCCATGGTATACCTCCTAGCTGTTTTATATTATAAAAAAACCACGTAACTTTAACAGCTACGTGGTTCTTTTTGGCGGAGAAAGAGGGATTTGAACCCTCGCGACGCGCAAACGCCCTACTCCCTTAGCAGGGGAGCCCCTTCGGCCTCTTGGGTATTTCTCCGGGTCAAAGTATGATTTTTATTGTTTTGTTCTGCGCTGTGCGCGTGAATTATTATATCGATTCATACCGGTAAAGTCAACTGGTACTTAAGCAGCGCGGAAACTAAATCGCCGGGGAAAGGAAGACGTTATAAAGTCGTTATAAAGTTGTCAAGGGAAAGTCTCTTGGTAACATTGACTAAAATCTTTTTTGAAGACTATAATTAATTGTACAGTTATTAAGGTGATGAACGAAAAATTGCAAAACCATTGTTGTGGGCGGTTTTGTTGCACCAGTTTTTCCTTCATCCATGGAATTTTCTAAGATAGGAGCATGAATATGGCTATTGAAAAAAGACCAATTGCCGAAATTATGGAAGGCATGAGAGCTTATTACAACAGCGGCATTACGCAGGATCTTGACTGGCGTATTGAGCAGTTGAAAAAGCTTAGAAAAGTAATGAAAGATCATCAGCAGGAGCTGCTGGACGCCATGTGGGAAGACTACCACAAGAACGCGTTTGATACCTGGGGATATGAACTGGCCGGTACCTTTGCTGAAATTGATGACACCATTCGTCATCTGAAAGAATGGGCCGAGCCGAAGAGAAACGGCGCAGCTCTGTTCAACGTTCCGGCACACTCCATGAATTACAGAGACCCATACGGTGTTGTTCTGGTTACCAATGCGTGGAACTTCCCCATTTTCTGTGGTGTTGCCCCGCTGATTGGCGCCATTGCCGGCGGTAACTGCTGTGTATTCAAAACCTCCCGGTATGTTGCCAAAACTTCTGCCTGGTTGGAAATGATTATTGCAGAAGCCTTTGATCCGAACTACATTACCGTTCTTTCCGGCGGCAGAGATGAAAACGCAGACCTGTTTAAGGCACCGTTTGACTTCTCCTTCTTTACCGGATCCACCACTGTTGGTTCTCTTCTGATGAGCCAGCAGGGCGAACACGTTTCTCCGTGCATTCTGGAACTTGGCGGTAAATCCCCGACTTATGTAGACAAATCTGCCAACCTGAAGGAAGCTGCAGAAGTTCTGGCCTGGGCCAAGGGCTGCAACGGCGGACAGGTTTGCGTAGACCCTGACTACCTTATGATTCACGAAGACGTTTATGATGAATTTATGAAGCTCTTCTTGGACGCCTTCCGCAAGAATGACTACAAAAACGGCAAGCTGAAAAACGGCTTCTGCGGTATTGTATCCGAAAAGCACGCCAACAAGATGCTCGGCTTCATTGAACCGGAATACGTTACCTTCGGCGGACATTATGACGAAGCAACCCGCCGACTGGAACCAACCGTTATGGAATTCGGTTACGCCAGCCAGGACCTGGTTGACAAGCACCTGTGCTTCCAGGAAGAAATCTTCGGCACCGTTGTTCCTGTTGTCAAAGTAAAATCCAAAGAAGACGCCGTAGACTTCATTCACCGCGTATGTAAGCGTTATGGCATTGGCGGCCTGGAAGCCAAGCCGCTTGCTTTCTACGTTTATTCCTATGACAAGGCTGTTTCCGACTACATGCTGGCACATGTTCAATCCGGCGGCGCCGCCATCAACGCATCCATCCTGCACATTCTGGGTGTTCCGTTCAATGGCACCGGCTTCTCCGGAAATGGAGACGGCTACCACGGCGAAGAATCCTTCAAGGTATTTACCCACAACAGAACCGTTCTGGTAAAATACCATTGCTCCGGCATTCATCGTGTTATTAACTGGGTTCTCTTCCCGCACGAACCACTGAACAAGCTTATCCCGGTTCTCATCAAAACCCCGATAGACCGGATCTGTCAGTTCCTGATTGTTCCGCCAAGCAAGTGGTTCTAAGGTTCCAAAGTTTCTTATAATACAAAAAGGAGACTGCGCAGGCGGTCTCCTTTTTCTTTGGTTTATTTTTTGTGTTGTGTTTCCTTTTCTCTGCGATTTACTTATTTTGTCTTTACAGAGTATTCCGATACATTCAGGAAGGTTTCTCCGTCAATCTGCAATGCCTTTGGCTTGTCATATTTAACGGTGACTTCATGTCCCTTCATCAGGAAAACGGTTTTCTTGAAAATAGGATGTTTACCAAAGATAACGGTCGGGAATTTGCAAAGAGCCAGGAATCTGGATTTACCGGAGTAAACAATAACAGTAACTTCATGAGCCGGACTCAGACGATCCTGATCTGCACCCATCATCAGGCCACCACCGTAATAACGGCCATTCATGGTTGGCGCAAGCCATACATTGTCATATTCCTTGGTTACACCATCTACGGTTACGGTTGCGTGGGTCGGGGCATATGCGCCAAGAAGGCCCTTTACAGCAATGCCGGCATAGTTGATGTTAGCAGCCGGGTCTTTTTCACGAATCTGATCCCCTACTTCACAGCAGTAACCATCCAGTCCGTAACCAACGTTGTCCAGGAATTTGTAACTTTTACCGTTTACCGTAGCAACCGGCAAATCCTTCAGGTACTTATTCAGGGAAATTGGCTTTTTGGAGCCTTTTGCTACATCGTTCAGGAAATCATTACCGGTGCCGCAGGCAAAGTAAAGTACTTCCTGTTCCAGGTTGTCCCCGTCTACATCATTGGCAAAATGGTTCAGGGTGCCGTCACCGCCGCAGAGAACAACATAATCAGCTTCTACGTTAGCAAGGTACTGGTCCATATTTTCAATGCCAAGCATATCAACGTATTCAATTTCTTCTCCGGGCAAAGCAGCAGACAGCTTTTCTGCGGCTTCCTTGCCCTTATGGTTATTAGACAACGGGTTATAGAGTGCAATATATTTCATGATGTATGTCTCCTTTTAAGATGAATTTTACTTCCGAATGATATCAACAACTTCGGCAATGTACATTTTATGCATGCTGTCCCCTTTGTAACAGGATTCATAAATTTCTTTCGGCATGGCCGAGCCATCCAGGTCCTGCCCGTACAGCTTTTTGCAAACCAGGGTTACTTCCGCTTCCTGGAACGTTACGGCATCCTTGGAAGCCGTAACCGGTGTCAGGCCGGTTTCTTTTACCTTATCATAGTCCCGTCCGGACTTGGTGCCCATAAAGGTCAGCATGTTGCGGTATTCTTCTCCGTAGAAACTGAGAGTGAAATACTTTCCGTCTTCCATGAACTGATAGGTGTGTCTGTTGTGGCGAACATATACGGTTGCCACCGGCTTGCCCCAAAGGGTACCAAGGCCGCCCCAGCTTACGGTCATCGGGTTAAAATGGTCCGGGCTGCCGGCAGTCAGCAATGCCCACTTCCGTTCAAAAATGGAAAAGCTGTCAACTTGAAATTCCATTGGTTACCTCCTTTTGAGATGATTTTTTTACGTCGGTATTATATAATAAATTCTGTCAGAAAAAAAGGAACAAAAGGGAAGGAACTGTCATATGGATTCTATTCTTACAACAGTCTATCCTAATTTCAGAGACCTGGGTAACCAGATTACAGAAGATGGCTCTCTGATTTGTTCGGGCAGGCTGTTCCGCAGCCCGGACCTGGAAGAAAAATGCCCGGAAGCAACGGCGGCCTTACAGGCCTTGCAGCTGGATTATATTGTAGATCTGCGCTGCCCCGTTGAAGTCATGGAACGAAAGGACGTTTCTTTAAAGGGAACGGCTTATCAAAATACCCCGGTGCTTCCTGCCAGGCCTTACTTATCCATTATTGTCTGCAAGGCAGGTCGCCTGCTCTGTCTCTGGTGGTTGCTGCTGCATAAGGGGCAGCGCATTAAAGACCAGAAAATTGCCAGCTACAAGGCCATTCCGTTTTCGGATGCCTATCAGTTTGCATTTCAGCTGATGGACCGGGGCTGCTCTTTTGTCTTTCACTGTACCGAAGGCAAGGACCGGACCGGCTGGCTGGCAGCTGTCATTCAGTACTGTCTTGGCATGAGCAAAGACGCTGTCCGGAAAGAATACCTGAAATCCAATGAATGCCGGCCAGGGAAAGACCGGTCCGGATTGCAAAAGTTTGGTATTCCTATGGAACAGATTGCCCGCGGCTCTTACTGTGAATTTGTTCATGAAGAGCTGTTTGATCTGGCCTGGAATTCAGCCGTAGAAGCATACGGTTCCTTTGACAACTACCTGCTGCAGGTCTTCCAAATTACCCCGGAGCGCATTGCGCTTTGGAAAACCCATTACCTTCAGGAAAAGAAAGGCACGTCTGAATCATGAAGAAAAAAATCATTATTACCCTCCTTGCAGTTGTCCTGGTTGCAGCCGTTATTGTACTAGTAGTAAATCTTAGTAAAAAACCTATGCCAATAGACTCCGTCATTGATGATACCGCAGACGTTACCACGGTAGCGGCTGACAGTAAGGACGTACAAACCGTAGCAATTAAGGATATGGCGGAAACATTGGCAGGCAATCAGCATAAAGCAAAGAAAGAATACTTAGGCAACACGGTTAAATTCACCGGCACCTTTGTGGAAGCAGACCCGCAGGAAACATCTTACATTGTACTTTGTGCCATTACAGATGATGATTCTGCCGCTGAAATTCTGTTCAATTGCAATTTGTCTACAGAAGATTTACGCAAACAGGCATTAAAGAAAAATACCGGAGACCAGGTTACCGTTGTCGGCACAGTCAGCACGGTAGCTGCCAGTTATTATGAAATTACAGTAAGCTCTCTTAGTTAAGGAAAGGAAGGCAACTTATGGATATCAGGAAAAGTGCTTTCCCGGCCACGGGTTCCTATCAGGGTCCGGTCTGGAAATATACCTTGTCCAATGACCATCAGATGGAAGTAGACCTTATTACCTACGGTGGAATTGTTACGGACGTTCGTGTTCCCGACGCAAACGGAGCCGTAGAAAGTGTTGTGCTTGGTTTTGATGACCTGGCAGACTATGAACAGAACGCCGGGCTTTGTCTTGGCTCTGTTGTCGGCCGGATTGCCGGGCGTATAGACCGTGCCGCCTTTTCTTTAAACGGGGTTACCTATTCCCTCCCTAAAAATGATGGGGAAAACAGTCTGCACGGCAATCATGAATTTGCCAATGCCAGCTGGACGGCAGAGCCGCAGCAGAGCGCAGACAAAGTCAGCGTATTGCTTCGGTACGTCAGCCCGGATGACAGCAATGGTTTTCCCGGAGAAGTTACTACGGAAGTGCTGTACACGCTGGACAATGACAACCGGTTTTCCATTCATTTTGAAGCCACTACCACTAAGCCCACTATTTTAAATTTAACCAATCACACCTACTTTAATTTAAGCGGTAATTTAAAGGAAACCATTAAAGACCATATTCTAACCGCCAATGCGGACCGTTATCTGGAATTGCGCAAAGACTGCATTCCCACCGGCCGCAAAATTTCGGTAGACGGTACTCCCTTTGACTTCCGCAATGGCAAGGCCATTCGGGAAGGCGTAGAGTCCGACTACCCGCAAAACGTTATGGTCCACAATGGCTTTGATCATCCGTTCCTTTTTGCGGAAGACGGCTCTAACTGGCACACCCTGCAACTGCACTGTGCTTCCTCTGGTCATACACTGACCATGGGGACGGATTATCCCTGCTTTGTTATGTATACCGGCAATTATATAGATGACTCTGCTGTCATCCGCGGTCGCCGTGCCGAAGCACAAATTGGCGTTGCCTTGGAAGCGCAGGGGTATCCGGATGCAGTCAACCACCCGGACTTTCCGTCCGTGGTGCTGGAACCGGGAACTGTATATTCCCATAATACAGTCTGGCATTTTTCTGCAAAATAGCTTATAATGAACAGGCGTTCCAAAGGGACGCCGCTTTGCGGGTATAATTCATCGGTAGAATGTGACCTTCCCAAGGTCAATAGGTGGGTTCGACTCCCATTACCCGCTCCAGATAAAACGGCCTGCCGCAGTTGCGGTGGGCCGTTTTTTTGTAGAAACTGACTCGCCAGAAAAAGATGTTTTGGTGAGTCAGCTACTTTTTAGACAAATCAGGTTAGCTTTTGCTAACCGTTTGCACAAAAAGCCGCCGTTCCCCTTTTCTTGCAAGGAAAAAGATGCTACTATGATATTGTTGATTTTGCCAAAGGAGGGAATAAAATGAAACTACAGGAATCAGGAGAAATGTACCTGGAAAGCATTCTGCGCTTATCCCAGGATCATACTCTGGTTCGCTCAGTAGATTTGGCGGAATTCATGGGTTTTTCCAAGCCAAGCGTTAGCCGTGCCGTTGGTCTGTTAAAAGACGGTGGTTACCTAAATATTGATAACAATGGCGGTTTGGTGCTGACGGAAGCCGGAGAAACCGTTGCAAAAGGAATTTACGAACGTCACGTTCTGCTTACCAGGCTGTTTGAGCGGATTGGCGTTTCTCCAAAGGTGGCAGAAGAAGATGCCTGCCGGATTGAGCACGTTCTTTCGGATGAAACCTTTGAAGCCTTAAAAAAGGCACATGAAAATGACTGAGTACCAAAAGTTAGAAGCCGGAGCAATTGCTCCGGCTTCTTTTTGTATCCTTTTATTTTCTGACAGAAATCAGCAAATTGTGCTTTCCCTTTTTGGAAAGTCCCCGGTCTTCCTGCAAAGAAAGCCGTCCGTACCCCCGTACGGAAAGGAGCTGTCCCGGTTTCAGTTCCTGGTTGCCGTCTTCCTTCAGGCGGCCATCCAGGTAAATTTTATGTGCCCGGAACAGGTCCTGCGCCGCCTGCCGGGACAAATGACAGGTTTTGGCCACAATCAGGTCCAGACGCAGGCTGGACACCTGAACCATTACTTCCTCCGGCGGACTGGTTTTCAGTTCCGGAAGCTCCTGAATTTCTTCCACCGTTACTGTTGTGTGTTTTATGCGAGTCAGTTGCTCCTGTATATACGGAGCAATCTTCTGCGTACAAAAGACATACGCAATATTGCCGTCTAAATAAATGTCTCCCAGTGTACTGCGTTCTATACCCAGGTTCATTAAGGAGCCTAACACGTCCCGGTGGCTCAGGTCATCGGAAAACCGGGCATTCTTTGGGGCCAGTTTCAGGCAGGCAATGGGAAAGTCCTCTTCATACCCCAGGGTTTCCGGGCTGCCAATGCAAAGCATCCGGCGTTCACAATCTTCCCGGCCCCCATAAAGGGTGTACGGAAGCGTTGGGTAATCCGCCAGGAACTGATAAAAATCATCCTGTTCTGCCAGACTTAAAAAGCCGGAGAACGCATAGCGGTTTCGTTCCCACTGGTGCACCATATCAGAAAATGATTTTGCCATGGTTACTTATATTCTTCATACAGCGGCTTGCGCTCTGCTTCATTGTTTTCATCCAGTTGTACTTCTTTTTCCAGATCGGCCATAATTTCATCTACCGAGGCATTCATCCAGTCCGGTTCTTCTTTTTTCTGCGCTGATGCCACGGGGGCATCCTGGGTTGGTACTGGTGCTGTTGCCGGTGTGCGTTCCCATTCCTCTTCCTGCGGAGTAGTCATTTGCGGCACCTTCCGGGCATGTGCATTCATGTAGGTTGCGGAATGGTGGACTTCCTCTTCCCCGTCGTCTGCACTGCGGGACTTCTGTCTGCGTCCTTCTGCTTCTTCCAGCTTCGGAGCTTTGGTCTTCATATTAATAACGGTAAAGGCCGCATAAGCACCGGACAGCACTCCTATACCACCGGCAATGCAGAGAATAATTTTAATCTGACTGCTCATGCTTTTCTGTGTGGTTTCCTCTTCCACAACAGGATCTTCCTGCACGGCATCTTCCGATACAATTTCCTCTACCCCGTCATTGGCAGCAAATACGGCAGTACCGGCCACAGTCAAAGACAGCAACAGGATAACGGAAAGAAGTACAGAACATAGTTTTTTCATAATGGGTCTTCCTTTTATAAAGTGATAATGCCGGTTGTATACAGTAAAATCACAACCGCAAGAATAACAAGATAACTGATGGCAGTAGCAATTGCCGTCTGATATGACTTCATACGGATGGCCATGACCACTGTACCAACAACAATCAGCGCTGTGAAAACAAGCAGAAGGATGAATCCGGTGGTGGACATTTATAAATTCTCCCCTTCCTCTTCATAATACCTGGTGTAAATACTTTTCTTTGGCATAAAACCAAGTCCGGAAGAGTCTACTGCAGTATAAAAATCGTCTTTCTGCGATGCAGTTGCTTCAAAATCATCCGGGGATTCTTCCCATCCAAGAGACGCAGCCAGTCCGGAGAACGAAAGGTCTTCATTGCTTCTGGTTGCCAGCAGTTTTTCTTTCTTCTTTGACTTAGCCTTTTGGGGTTCCCTGGCCGGCTTCTCCTGGGAAGCTTTTTCTTCTTCTACAATAATGGCAGCTGCTGTGGCAGACAGTCCCATGCCGCGTAGGGATTCTTTCCGGGCGGCGGCTTTTTCCGCTGCCTTTTTCTCTGCTGCGGCCTTCTTTGCAGCAGCCTGTTCTGCTGCCTTCTGTTCCGCAGCAGCCTTGGCAGCTTCCTTTTCTTTTTGTTTTGCTTCTATGGCCGCCTGCTTCTTGGCAAGGGCTTCTTCCTTAGCGGCCTGTTTCCTGGCAAGGTCCGCTTTTTTGGCTTCTTCTTTTGCAGCCAGGGCGGCTTCTTTCTCTGCCGCCTTCTTTGCAAGAGCTGCTTTTCTGGTTGCTTCCTTTGCCGCCGCTGCCGCCTCCTTAGCGGCTTTCTGTGCCTGCTGTTCCTCTGCGGACGGCAGCGTGCCAAGTGCTTCAAATCTGGCATAACGGTTGGCAAACAGCAGGACTGACTCATATACAAGAGCTACTATTACCAAAATGGCGATGACCAGCAAAGCTTTCCCGCGGCCGTCCGCAAACAGAGCAAACAGCAGGGCAAGCACAGTCAGTACCAGGTTAACGCCATGCAGGATTTCTGCTGTGCACGTATGCTGCGCCACGTTTGCTTCGTCCTTGTCCGGAATCAGCATCTTCTTTGCCTTTTCCGATTGGAACAGGCGAAAGAAGGTTAAGTCTGCGTTGCGCAGGGCAAAGTAGCCTTTATCTGTGGCAAAATGGTTTCCTTCTTTGGTAGCCTCCGGCGCAACGCCGACAATCAAACGTGCGGCAGCCTGATACGCAAGCACCAGAAATCCAATGAAGAAGGGTTCCAGAACCGTACTGGATTCATATTGCACAATCATCCAAATCAGAAAGCCCAGTGCCAGCAGCGCGGCCCCCGCTAACAATCCGATTAGCATTTTTTGGTATTTTGCTTTCGTCATAATGTCCCCCTAGGAAAGCTTTTATTGCACTAGATTATACCTTATATAAGGCCAGAATAAAAGATAAATGGATTTTAGGTGCTGTGTGTTACAATAAGAAAAAGTATTCTGACAGGAGGCCTGTTATGCGTGTTATTACTTGTTCGGACCAGAATGACGGTCTGTTTTTTAATCAGCGTCGGCAAAGCCGGGATCGTCTGCTGATAGAAGACGTGCTTTCCTTCTGTAAAGGCAATACGCTTTACATTTCGGATTATTCCAAACCGCTGTTTCCGGATGGCTCTTCCGTTGTTGTGGCAGAGCACCCTTTAGAAACCGCAAAAGCCGGTGATTTCTGCTTTACGGAAGGGCTTTTACTGGCTCCGGCAGAAGCCGCCATAGAAGAACTCATTCTGTACCGTTGGGACAAAGTTTACCCGGCAGATGTCTTTCTGGATTTAGATTTAACCCGGTGGCACCTGCAGGACACCTATGAACTGGCTGGAAGTTCCCATGACAAGATTACAAGAGAGGTTTATACAAAATGAAAAAAGGAAAAGGTCTCCTTGCCGGATCCATGACCATTCTGGTTACTATCCTTGGCGTTAGCGGGGCCCTGTTAGGAGAAAACCTACAGGACCAGAATAGTTCTTCCACGCCAGGTAGTTCTTACAGCTCTGCTTCTTCCGAATTTGATTACTCTGCTGTTCCAGAATACACTGACTCGCCATACATTGCAGTCAACAACAATGTGCCCTATTTTACAGAGAAGGACTACACCACAGAATCCTATGAAAGCTATGGGGAGCTGGATTCTTTAGGAAGATGTACCAGCTGCATTGCCTGTGTCGGGCAGGATTTAATGCCCACAGAAAAGCGTGGGTCCATTGGTTCCGTCAAGCCCAGCGGATGGCAAATTGCTAAATATGACTTCATAGACGGAAAATATCTTTACAACCGATGCCACCTGATTGGGTACCAGTTAAGTGGGGAAAATGCCAATGAACGAAATTTAATTACCGGCACAAGATACCTGAACGTCAGCGGCATGCTCCCCTTCGAAAACCTGGTTGGGGACTACGTAAAGGAAACCGGCAACCACGTTCTGTACCGCTCCACCCCTATTTTTGTGGATGATGAATGGGTGGCACGGGGCGTCCTTCTGGAAGGATATTCCGTAGAAGATAACGGCGAAGGCGTGCAGTTCTGCGTTTTCTGTTACAACGTACAGCCGGGCGTTACCATCAATTACTATGACGGCAGCAACCAGGCCACGGCATAAAAATACCGGGAACAGATAAGCTTCTGTTCCCGGGTTCTTTTTTATTCTTCCTCTTGTGCTCCATTCGGATAGGCAATAATGACTTTTTCCACGTCCCCATCCTTGGTGTCCGGTCCGGTGTTAGCGGCCGTATCTTTGTCATCCGAGTTCTTGTCATCCGTGTCCACATCTACTTCCGGCAGGTCCGTTGGTTCTGTTTCAGATACGCTTGGAATTTCATAAGACGCCGTATCCACGGCAGGAGAAGAGCTGTACCCTTTGTCCCGAATGGAAATAACAACTCCGACAACCGCTACAACGGCAAGGGCAAGGATTAAGACAGATACAATTAGCTTTTTTGGCTCTTTCATAACGGCCTGCCTCCTTTGAAAAACTGCCGATTTCGGTATATATTATACACAGAGCATCACTTTGCGTAAAGGAGATTCAAATTTATGGAATTTAAAGAACTTGTACAGACCAGACGGAGTTGCCGCGCATTTGCGGAAAGCGGGCCCATTTCCAATGACACCATTCTGTCTATCCTGAAAGATACGCAGATGGCTCCCTCCTGGAAAAATACAGAAACCGGCCGTTACTATGTAGCAAACACGCCGGAGCTGATTGAAAAAGTCTACGCCTGTCTTCCCGGCTTCAACCAAAAGAGTACCGCAGGTGCCGGAGCCTTCCTGGTAACCACCTTTGTGAAAGGCGTTTCCGGCTTCAACTCTGACGGGGAAAAAAGCACCAGTGTCGGAGACGAATGGGGTGCTTATGACCTTGGCTGTCAGGCATCCTATCTTCTGCTTTCTGCCAGAAATCACGGTTATGATACCCTGATTATGGGTCTGACCAATGAAACAGAATTGCGTAAGCTCTTTTCCATTCCGGAAGAGGAAATCTTCATGGCAGTCATTGCCCTTGGCAAGCGCTCCGAAGAGCCGGTACTGCGTCCACGAAAAGACGTAGCGGATATTGTTAAATTCTTTTAAAGAAGAACCGACGGATACCGTGCATTAAACCGGAAATAAATTTCCTTCAGGTCGTCCTCTATTAAATAGGGGACGCCTTCTTCTGCCAGTCTTTTCGGGACGCCGTAAAAGGCTTCCGCAACGCCACCGGCAATGGCTGCCGTGGTGTCACAGTCCCCTCCCATGGAAATGCAGGTCCGGATGCAGTCTTCGTAATCCGTAGATTCCAGGAACATTTCCATGGCCTGTGGGACGGTTCCCATGCAGGTTTCATCAAAAGAAAAAGTGGGACGTATGTCCGCTAAGGTAAAGCCCATATCGTAAAAGTGTTTCTGAATGTAACTTCGGATTTCTGCTTTGGTTTTTCCATGATTTGCCAGCCAGACGCAAGCCGCTGTACAGGCAGCTCCTTTCAGACCTTCCGGATGATTATGGGTCCCCTTGGTTACCTGTTCTGATAAAAAAATGGCTTCTTCCAACGTATCTGCCACAAATCCGCAAGCGGAAACGCGCATGGCTGCACCATTCCCAAGACTGTTATAGGGCTGTGGATGGTCTGACTGCAACCAGCTATAAAAACGGCCGCCGTACCCACCATCCGGGTGACGGCGGCCTAGCTTATGCATATACATACAGGCTAAATCGCATAAAGAAGCGGATTTTCCGGAGTCTTCATAATCCAGCAGCGCCTGCGCTACCGCAAGGCTCATAATGCTGTCATCCGTTCTGCGGCAGCCCGGCTGAAAAAAGGGAAACTGCTTGGTGTGAATGTTATCAAACTCATAAACGGAGCCAGAAATATCTCCAATTAAAGCACCAATCATTTTAATCTCCTTGATTTTTCACTGCAGGTGTAATCTGCTGCATAAAGTACTGCTCCGCCTTTGGGAACAGCGCCGGGAAACGGAACCACCTGCTTAACAGGCGGTCAAAGAACCCGATCAGCGCACCGTTTACCGCACACATAATCAGGGTTCCGATACCAACGCCAACCAGCTTCCGGAAAATCAGAAGCGTCATCAGCAAACTTAATACCAGCATGCTGCAATCAAATCCAATTTTGAATTTCGTGCGATTCAGCTGGTACCGTTCCGTAATTCCCTTTACAAAGAAGTCATAAACCTGCGGGTACAGGTAAGTTTTAAAGAACAGTGCTACCGAAATACCGGTCAGGCATTCTCCAGCCAGGAAAAACAGGATACGAACGGTCATGGACAAGGAACCAGCGGCAATTACTTCCGGAGAAAATGCCGGAATGACACTCCGCCAGAAATCCAGAACCGCACCATACAGTAGTCCGGTAACAAAGGCGCCAAAGTAAGCTGCTTTCAGCTTTTTCATGATGATGCAAAACAGAACAAAGGCAATGCCCTGAATAATATATTCGCCCTGGCCAAAGGTAATTCCCAAAGCCTGGCTAAGAATATACGCCGGTGCAACAATCATGGAAACGCCGAAGTCAGCTGCCGTTACCATGGCAACCGAAAATGCCATGATAACAATAGCCAGCACATAGGTAACTTCAGCAGGAAGCGGCAGTTTCTTAGGCATTAGCTGCCTTCCGTTCTGCATACTGTTCCGGGGTAAAGTCAATAAATTCGTCTAAGGCTGCTTCAATAGCCGGATCCTTCTTAATCTTCGGATCCTTGTAAATTTCGCCGCCCTTAACAACCATGTCCAGTTTGCGAAGTACCTTCAGGTCATCCAACGGGTTCTTGGCGCAAACAATAAAGTCTGCATACTTGCCCTTTTCAATGGTACCTACATCGCCGTCAATTCTGGCAATTTCAGCATTCTTCTTGGTGGCAGTGTACAACGCATAGCTGTTGGAAACACCACACCACAGATGGAAGTACTGCAGTTCTCTCCACATATCATAGTGGCGGATGAACGGGCAGCCGGTATCGGTCCCCAAGCCAACCGGGATGCCGTTTGCAAGGCAGGCCTTGGCGCAGTTTACAATACCTTCAAAAACAACGGAGCCGTTCAGCCGGCCCAGATCTCCGCAATGGGAAACAGATTCATCAAACAGAGTGTATGGAACTGCCGGGGAAATGGTGCAGATGTCTGCAGATCCGGTCTGCTTGAAGAGTGCAATAATTTCATCGTCCGGCTGAGCACCGTGTTCAATGGTGTCTACGCCGCCTTGCAAAGCAACCCGGACGCCCTCCGGGGACTCAACATGGGCTGCCACCATCAGGCCGTGTCGGTGGGCTTCATCACAGCATGCCTTTACCATTTCCAAAGGCATGCGAAGGGCACCCGGCTCGCCCGGTACGGTTGCGTCCATAACGCCACCGGTAATCATCAGTTTAATCAGGTCTACGCCCTGATCTGCAATTTCCTTTACCCTGGCAACTGCTTCTTCCGTGGTTTCACATTCTACTGCAAGGGAGCCGGCAAAGTGGCCGCCCGGAACGGTAACTGCATTGTTAGCAACCAGCATTCTTGGGCCGACAATTTTGCCTTCCTTTACCTTGTCACGGATGTGGGAGTCACACTCTTTTACACCGCCAACGGTACGAACGGTAGTACAACCGCTGAACAGTTCATCCTTAGCCATACCATACTGAATTTTTTCCAGTGCAGGATAAACACCGGGAATCTTCAGCACTTTGAATAACTTTTTATAATCAATTGGTTTCTGGTTTTCTTTCGGGGCTTTACCGGAAGAAGGCATATGAATATGCAGGTTAATGAAACCCGGCATAATATATTTTCCTTCCAGGTCAACTTTTTCATACGCGTCCAAATTGACCCCTTCTGCGGGAACAACATCGGTAATCATTTCGCCATCGGTCAGAATGGCTAAACCGGTTTCCGGTTTCATATCTTCATTGCCATTTAAAACAATGCCGTTAATAAACGCTTTTTTCATTAGGACAATCTCCTTTTTGGTCTTTTTTCTAACGGTCATTATAGCACAAAAAGCAGTTGAAGGAAGTTTCTTCAACTGCTTTTATTAATGCCTTTATTAAAGTTTACGCTTTCCACTCGGAAAGTGCTGTTCCATTCAGGCACAAATAGGATGCCTGATAAGCGCTGATGAATTGTAAGGCCTCTTCTTCTGACAAACTCCGTGCATCCTGGTCCTGTTCGGTATAGGTCCACATGGGAGTGTCTCCGGATTCTGCATAGGTGATACTGCCTACGGTGCAAAGCATCCCGTTTTCATAGGTGTTCTTTTCCCAAAGTGAGCTGTCATATCCGTCAGAGGCTTCATTATAAATAATATTATTTTCGCCCATGTAGTAACAATCCCGTTCATTGGACTGTAGCATGGACGTAACCGTTCCGTCATAGACATCATACAAATCCAGAATAACGGAAGCAATGCTGTCCCCGCGGTCTTCATTGTTAAAGAGAATCAGTTCCTTCTGCCCGTCTGTATCCAGATCCAAAAAAGCATAGCAAACGGATTCCAGAGCATCCCCTTCTGCAGCCAAATAAGAGACCAGATAATTTACGTTTTTCTCTGTCATTTCCTCTGCGCTGTCATTCTGTTCAATGGCGGTCTTATATGCAGTTAACACCGCAGCATAGGTCTGCTCTGATTCCGTATCCCGCTCCGTTTCATTTTTCTTTGTTTTACAAGCAGAAAATGACAGCACCAGGCTGATCAGAAATACTACTGTCATAGAAAGTGTCACACAACGTTTCAAAAGAAGCCCTCCCTTTTAAGACACTTTCATGGTATCTATGTAGAAGCGAAGTTTACCATCGTCATCTGTTTGGAACTGACCACTAACCGTGACCGTATCTCCTGCCTTACGGGCATTCACCAGTTTCATCAGCTGTGTATCTGTTCCGTCTGCCACATTACAGGCAATGGTTTCTCCGGCATAATCTCCTGTGGTTGGTGTCAGATCAATATAGCCAACAGCGTCATCTGTTGCTTTTACCTTTGCGGTAAAGGTCATGGAAGTACCGGCATATTTTTTTGCAGCTGCGGAAGAATCCGCTTTGGATTCGGCAAGTACCTGGTCTATGCTGTCCTTTTCATAGGTTACATCCGGATCCGTGTATCCGGCTTCCGAATCCTGCGTAACCACTTCTTCTACAACAGCAGCATCTTCTGCTGCGGCACCGGTACGATCCCGGTTCCAGGAGACCAGGCAGATTACTATTACTACAATTGAAACAAGCAACAGGCCAAGCGAGACAGCCAGCTTAATTTTATTCTTCTTATCCACTACATGCCTCCTGCAATTATCCAACAACCGTGGTTTCTCTGGCGGACAGCTGTTTCCCATTCTTGCTACTGGTGTAGGTATACTCTGTATAATTCTGTGTATAGGTTACTGCCGGGCTACCATCGGAAAGGGCCGTTTCCATCTGTTGGAACACAGCCTGACACTGGGAGAAATCCCCCATGGAAGGCGTACAGGTTTGTAACAAGATGGTGCAGCAAAGCTGATACAGCGTATCTTCCTTTGTACTTTTGGTTAGAACCGAAGGTCCGCTTTCACTGAACTCAAAGTAAATTCCGGTTTCTTCATTATCTGAAAGGACAGAAAACCGGATGGTTTTATCCGTCTTTTCTTCTTTCAACGTCAGTGCCGTTTCAGAAGATCCTGCATCTTTTGCGCCTTCCAGTGCAGTCTGGATTTTTTCCAGCATGGCAGTTCCGTCACTAAGAATGTCAATGTTGTCATCCACGTCAGGATTGGCGTCCCCATATAAGGAGGCCGCATCTGCCGGAGCAGTTGGTTCCGTATATTCGTTGGTTACTTTCCGGTGTTGTGTCAGCTTTACCCCGGCAATAATAATGGCAACTACCACTAGGACCAATGCAATTATAGCAATTATTTTTTTCTTCATGAAATGTCTCTTCCTGATTTATGCAGTTTCGTAATAAAGCTGATTGTCATCTATCATCAATTGGTTAGAACCGTAATCAGAATGATTGAACTGATCATCATAATAATTGTACGGCCCGTCCTGTTCCCCTCCGTAATAGGAGTAAGTATAGGTTTTTGCGTTTCTTGCCGAACTTACTCCAAAAAGAATAGCAGCAAGGACACCACAGGCAGCCATAACCAAAAGAACAATAAACCACGGTTTCCTGATTAATGGAGTTTTATAAACTGTACCACAGTGTGGGCATTGGTCATGATCATTAACAAAAGTCTGTCCGCAGCTTTTGCAGGTAACGGTTTTCGGTTTCATACCAACAAGCTGGTTTACATTGTCCTGTACCAGAACAGCAGCCACCATACCGGCAACCAGAGCGGCCAGAATCATGGCCAGAGCCGTATTCATACTGCGGTCATACGGCTTCCCGGCAATGGCATAATACTTATCCAGCTTTTCTATCAGCTTGTAATACCAATAAAGCTGATAATACGGGACCAGCATGCAGAGAACCAGGTTAGCTACCGGGCTTAAGCCACGGTCTTCCTGATCTTCATACATAAATTTACTCATTCTGTAAATCCAGACCCAATAATAAATACCAAACGTTAAAAATAACAAAAGGACATGCTGAACCATACCAACATAGTATTGCTGGTTTTGTGGGCTTTGAAACGGATTAGACGAGTTCTGCCCGGAGAATGCCGGGTCCTGATACAATTGGTAATCCATGGTTTTCCTCCTCTGTTCCTCCTTTATTTCCTAGCTTTTTCATTGTACTATCCAGGCCATATTGCGTAAAGGCAATGGCTTAATTTTTCATCAAAATATCCTGTAAAAATTCTGCCAGGGCTGTTCCGATTTTGACCGCGGTTGCCGTGGTCGGATGTAAATTATCCACCGTGGCGTTGCTACAGTTTTCCGCGGTAATCAGAGAATAGGAACCGGTTTTGAAATGATACAGCTGGATTTTGGATTCCTTACTGTATTTTTCTGCGAGTTGGTTAATTGCATTCTGGTAATCCGTATACGTCAGGCCCAGGTTATTCTGAATTTTTTCCCGGTTGCTGACTTTGTATACATCCTGATTGTCTTTCTGGCTGTAGAACATATCTACTACCACAATTTTCAGGGGAGCCTTGCCCTTGGAAACCCGCTCCGCACTTGCTTGTATCAGTGCAGCAAAGATCCGGTTCCAGGCGCCGTAAAAGCTTTCCTGATCTGTTGATTCCAGAGTGCCAAGTGGCACACTGCAGCTGTGGTCATTAGCGCCGCCTTCCAGAACAACAATATCAAAGTCCTGCAGGGACTTGTGATTTTCCTGCATATTCAGCAGTGCGTTGCAGGTCGGCGTTTTTCCTTGCTGCAGCAAATAAAGTTCATCTGCCAGGACACTGCGGACGCCGCTTCGTTTTGCCACGGTGGCTCCCGGGATACCGGCATTATAAAACTCCAGGCCGGTTAGTTGGGACACACGGAACGGAAAGGAATACCGGTATCCGGTATTCTGGTTGGTATAGGGACTTCCGTAAGAAATACTGTCTCCCAGAAATAGTATACTCTGATCCGCATACTTACGGTTTCCCACGGTGAAAGACTGGTCATAATCGGCATACACCGTTGTTCCATCCTGCTTATAGTAGGCAACCACCGTATAATACGGAAGTTCTTCCCTGTAAGAAATGGTAACAGAACAGTTTTCCACTGCTTCATCTGTTTTGCCGGCTCCATTGGATACCGTCTGATAGGTTTGATAATTGCCTGCTTTGGCCTGGGCGGTGTCTCCGGTATCCAGAACCGTTTCCCAGGTTATCTTTCCTTTTTTGTCCGCAGAACCTTGTTGAATCAGGTACCCGTCTGCATTTGGAACTGCCTGCCAGGTCAGAACGGCACTGGCTGGTTTGCGTCCCGTTGCCAGTTCTTTTACGGAAACCGTACCGGAAGCATCTGTCAGGCTGACAGAGGAAATGGTGGCGGCAGGAAAAGAAAAGAATCCTTCCGCATTATAATAACCAATCTGCTCTTTGTTTTTTTCTGTTTCATAGTGGGGCACAATCCGATACCGTGTGCCGTTGACATTGGGATCATAGTAAGTGAAATATTTTCCGTCCAGATACTGCTTTTTCTGCTGATCCGTCATGCTGGTCTGGTACACATCCGTATAAGTCAGCGTGTCCGAAGATTCCTTACCGGTAACGGTTGCCAGGAAAGAATATCCGCTTTCCTGCGGCAGACGGCGGTAAATGCGGTAAGACGCTGCCCCAACATCAGAAAAAGAAATGGTAGAAGATAAGTTCCCGGCAGTAACGGTAGCATTTGTTACCCCTTTCGGCGTTTCCGTTTCGGTTCCTTTTCTGCCGAAGGTATAAACTTTTCCGTTAGGACGTACCGTAACGCAGCGAACCACATAGGTGTAGCTTTGCCCTGGCTTTACTGCTGTATCCGTATAAGAAACGGCTTCCTTCTTTCCGGTAAGAACCGCCAGTTTTTCATATTTGGAACTGCCTTCCGCCTTTCGGAGGATTTGGTAATGCCTGCCCTTTTTGCCTAAAAACAGAAGGACATAAGTACCGGAGTCATTCTGTTCTCCTGTATTATTGTAAGTCACGCTTTGGATTTCTGCAGGAGAAAGGAACGGATCAAAAGTGGGAAATAAAAAAATGCAAAGGAAAACCGCCAATACAAAAGCAGGGATCAGAATCAGCAGCAGTATTCTCTTTTTGCTTCCCGGTTCGGTCCACTTCTGTAGCATACGCAGGCCCTCCTTCCTTATGGTTTTCTTCTGAAATTTCTATTTATTAAACCAAAGATACGCCAAAGATGCAACTGCAGGAGACAGAGACACAATTTATGTAAAGGAGTTTCCTTTACATAAATTGGAACCAGCGTTTCTTTTCCCGGAATGTTTTTGCCGTTCATACCAAGTTTGTGCAGAAAACCGCCTTTCTTCCCTTTCTCTGCTATGCTGAAAAGGGCCAAGAAAAAGAAAAGAAGAGGTGTATTTATGTTTTCTGAAAATTTGCGTTCCCTGCGGAAGGCCTATGGGCTGACACAGAAAGAACTGGCAGAACAAATGAACCTGACACTCCGGACCATTCAGAATTATGAAAGAGGCCAGGGGCTTCCCAAAAAGCGGAATACCATCCAACGGCTGGCAGAATTTTTTGATGTTCCCATTTCCGCTCTTCTGGGGCCGGAAGATTTTTATGTCATGGGTGCGGAAGAACGCGGCGGTCCTTCGGATGCCGTCCGGGTCCGAATGCTGCTGTCCGACATGACCGCCCTGTTTGCCGGCGGCAATCTGGCAGAAAGTGATAAAACCCTGATGATGCGCACGCTAAACACCCTGTACTGGGACTCCAAAGCCTATGCTGAAGAAGCAGATGGAAGTGCAGAAACCCAGGCCTTTGTGGATGAGCATTTTTATGGCTTTTAATCAGGCTTTCCGTCCTTCACGGATTAAATGTAAAGCAAAAAGCCTTTACGGATTGCAGGACAGTCCGTTTTCCTTACCAAACCCCTTTCAAATCTGCGCCATGATAGGGGTACAAACCCGTTTTTATGACCTGGGTTCCTTAAAAGGGCTTTATATTGCCATTAACGGCGTTCCCTATGTGGTCTTAAATACCACACTGGAAGAAGATACCGCCCGTGTAGTCTGCGCCCATGAATTGGGTCATCATGTACTGCACCAGGACCTGGCCACGCTGCATATTTTAAATGAATATGAGCGTTACCGCAGCCAGACCAAGACAGAGCAGGAAGCCAATTTATTTGCCGCTCATCTGCTGCTGCCGGATAAGCTGTTACAGGAAACCCTGGCGGAGGAGCCAGACCCGGCCCGGGCAGCCGGGCTGTTGCGGGTTCCGCCGGAGCTGCTGCAACTGAAGCTGGCCGACGACGGCATTGCCTGCCCCTTACCGCCATCCGACTTCTTACGGCATACGCCGAATCAGTAGGATGACGGGTTCCGCCTGATTTCGTTCCGCAAACTGCCGGATGCGTTCCTTTTGGTCTGCGTCCGGCTCTTCTTCTAAAAAGTAGTAGTTCCGGTACGTGTCCTCCGGACTGCAGCAGGAAATCAGGTGGGGCAGGTAATCCGTCTGTTCCCGGCCAACCGGTTCCAGCAGCTCTGCATAACAGTCTGGCTCCTCCCGCCAGTAGTCGGCCAGAGCCAATTGCAATAACACTCTGTAAAAAGACGTCTGATTCATATATGTACCTCCATTTCACAGGAAATCTATGTTCCTTTCTTTGCAAGGACACTATACCTAACTTTCCGGTAAAATACTGCAAAATGGAATGAACAGACAAAATAAAGGAATGAGCGGTAACGCTCATTCCTTTGTTCTTTCCGTTTGTGGCAGATGAGCGGTTTTTAGCTCAACCCAAACGTTTTAGTCATTCTTGATTCTGGATAAGAAACTTTGTAGCCGTTCGGTCTGCGGATGGTCAATAACCTCTTCTGCAGGCCCCTGCTCTACAATATATCCGCCGTCCATAAAAATAATGTAATCCGCTACATCGCGCGCAAAATTCATTTCATGGGTTACAATGACCATGGTCATGTGCTGGTCTACCAGTTGCCGGATAACCTTTAAAATTTCTCCGGTCAGTTCCGGGTCCAGCGCAGAAGTCGGTTCATCAAAGAACAGAATTTCCGGATTTTTAGCCAGCGCACGGGCAATGGATACCCGTTGCTGCATGCCGCCGGACAGCTGGCACGGATACATTTCTTCCGTACCTTCCAGTCCCATTTGCTTCAGCAATTGTCTGGCTTCCGCTTCCACCTCTGCCTTATTCCTGCCATCCACAACTACCGGTGCTTCCATAACATTCTTCAACACGGAAAAATGAGGGAACAGATTATAGTTTTGGAAAACCAGGCCGAAATGCTGGCGGATCCGTTTCAGTTCTTCCTTTTCCGCAAAAACCGGAGTGTCTCCGTTCATGCGGACCAGGTAGTCTTCCCCATATTTAATTTCCCCGGAGGTGGCTGTCTCCAATGTAGTGGCGCAGCGCAGCAAAGTAGACTTACCGGAACCGGACGGGCCAATAATTGCCACTACCTGTCCCTGATCCACGTGAAGGGAAATATCTTTTAATACTTCATTGTCATCAAAGGTCTTTTTCAGATTGTTAATTTCCAATAATGCCATGCTCTCACCTCAGTTTGAATAGTAGGAGAATTTCTTTTCAATCCATTCCATGCCCTTTGCCACAATCCAGTTAAAGATAAAGTAGAATACAAAGGCCACCGCATACGGCAGCATACTGGCCTGCTGGGATGCCACCTGTTTGGCAATGGTAAACATTTCCGTAACGGCAATAGCATAAGCAAGGGACGTATCCTTTACCAGAACTACAATTTCATTGGTTACGGACGGCAAAACCCGTTTAATAACCTGTGGTAAAACAATCCGCATAAAGGTCTGTACTTTGCTGAAGCCAAGCAGCTGGGCAGCTTCGTACTGGCCCACCGGAATGGATTCAATTCCGCCGCGGTAAATTTCCGCAAAGTAAGCAGCATAGTTAATGGCAAAGGCAATAATAACAGCAGGGAACCGGTATCCCATGCTGATCCGGATGCCGAACACCAGGCTGGGTGCAAAATAGACAATCATCAGCTGCAGCATCAGCGGGGTACCACGCATAATATCAATATAAAACTTCACTATGCCGCGGAGCACTTTACTCTTAGACATTCTGCCAAAGCAAATCAGGAAGCCCAGTGGAAGAGAAATAACCAGGGTCAGAAAGAAAATGGCACAGGTCATCCCCATACCCTGTCCCAAGGTAGACACGGTATATTGCAACGTTTCCAGATTCAAATTCATAAGAACACCTCTTCAAAAAGAAAAGGCTGCCGGGCAGGCAGCCTTTTTGCGTACCTTTTTATTTCAGGATTAAGGAGTTGGAATCAATTCCATATTCCTCAGCCAGCTTTTCAAACGTACCGTCTGCAATGATTTCGTCCAGGGTTTCCTGTACTTCATCACGCAGCTCTTCATTACCAAGCTTAAAGCCGATTCCGTACTGTTCGGTAGCCAGCTTTTCGTCCAGGATGACATATTCGCCGGATTCCCGCTGGGACAGCTGGTATTTGGCAACGCCGATATCCATGGCAATGGCATCTACTACGCCGGACTGCAGGTTCAGGAAGCAGGTGTTGTAATCCTTCTGTACATCCAGAGTCTTGAAGGTTTCTGCAAGTGCCTTCTGCTTTTCTTCATCTTCCAGAACGGACTGTGCAGAAGAGTCGGTCTGTACCGCAACATTTTTACCTGCCAGGTCAGACAGTTTGGTAATGTTACTGTCTGCCTTGACAACAATAACCTGCGAGTTATCGATATACGGTCTGGACCAGGTGTAATCATCTTCCCGGCCGTTAATGGTAAAGCCGTTCCAGATGCAGTCAATGGCACCGGTTTTCAGTTCTGCGTCTTTGGAATCCCAGTCAATCGGCTGTGCCTTAAAGGTCCAGCCTCTGCGTTTGCAGACTTCTCTGGCCAGATCCAAGTCAAACCCTTTGTATTCTCCACTGGTCTGATCCAGATATCCGTAGGGTGGAAATTCTGCGTCAAAGCCTACCGTAAAGGTAGTTCCTTCGTCCTTGCCACAGGCGGTAAATGCAAACAGGGAAAGTACCACCATCAGTGAGAGTGCTAAAGAAAGTACTTTTTTCATGTTGTCCTTCTCCTCTTTCAAAATCATAATTTAAAAAAACAGCTTGCTAACATGATATCATGTTAGCAAGCTAAAGTATACCGCTATTTTTAACAAACTAAATTCAAATTCCAAGTACCCATGTGGCAATCTTGAAGTATGTAAACAACGAAATGGCATCTACTACTGTTGTAATCAGCGGGGAAGCCATAACCGCCGGGTCCAGGCCAATCTTATCCGCCAGCATTGGCAAAGTACAGCCAAGCAGCTTGGCAATCAGGACAACTACTACCAGTGTAGAGCAGACAACCAGCGCCACCGACATGGTAACCTTATCAAACAGCATCAGTTTGGCAAAGTTACATACGGACAATGTAATACCGGCCAGAACAGCTACTCTGATTTCTTTCCAGAGGGCCTTGAAAATATCTTTGAATTCTACATCGCCCAGGGAAAGGGCACGAATAATAGATACGCTGGACTGGGAGCCCGCGTTTCCGCCGGTATCCATCAGCATAGGAATATAGGCTGTCAGTACAATATACGTGGACAATGCCTCTTCAAAATGGGTAATGATGGCGCCGGTAAACGTGGCGGAAATCATCAGGAACAGCAGCCACGGAATCCGGGACTTGTAGGTGGCAAAAATGCCTGTTTTGAAATACGGCTTTTCGGTGGAAACAATGGCGGCCATCTTTTCCATATCTTCCGTAGCTTCTTCCTGCAGGATGTCTACTACGTCGTCAACCGTGATAATACCAACCAGGCGCGTTTCCTTGTCCACAACCGGTACAGCCAGTAAGTCATACTTGGTTACTACGTCAGCTACTTCTTCCTGGTCATCCAGGGTTCCGACGTAAATCAGCTGCTTGTCGTCATCCATAATGTCGGAAATTAAAACTTCCGGCTTGTTGTAAATCAGATCCGCCAGTTCAATGGTTCCCTTCAGATGCCGCTTACTGTCAATAACGTAAATGGCGTAAATGGAAACCTTGTTTTCTCCGGTATTCCGGATGTATTCAATGGCCTGTCCTACCGTCAGGCTGTCATGCAGCGCAATCATTTCGTTGGTCATGATGCTGCCGGCAGAGTCCTCCGGATAGTTCAAAAACGTGTTAATGGTTTTTCGCATGTCCGGCGTGGCTACCTTCAATACACGGGTAACAATGTTGGCCGGTACTTCTTCCAGAAAGTCTACTACATCGTCCAGAAACAGGTCATCAATTAAGCGTCCTACTTCGCGGTCGGTAATGTGTTCCACTACCTGCTGCTGGTTCTCCGGTTCCATGTAAGAGAAAACGTCTGCCGAAATATCCTTCGGCAACACGCGGAACACTTTGACCATCTGGTCCGGTTCCAGTTCCTCCAGGAAATCTGCAATATCAACTTCATTCCGTTCGTCCAGTTCCCGGCGCAATGCGGAGAAATTGCCCTGGTTCAAAAGCTGATGCAGTTCTGTAAAGTTCTTTTCATCCATTAAAAAAAGCCTCCTGTCCTGTGGGCATACAAGACAAAAGGCCGCACTAACGTTAAGGCTTAACCGGAGTAAGCCGGAACGTTAAGGTGTCCCACTTGTATACCGCTGTTTTTTCCGAAAAAATAATATCGGTGTTTATCACCGCTATCCAAAGCGTGCCACCTCCCATTCAATTTACTGCAATTAGTTTAACCCTTTAACCCGCACTGCGTCAACCAAAAAGTGCCCCGTTCCCCTGCCAGAAAGCAGGTGGAATCAGGGCCTTTTTCCGGGCGATTCAGCTTATTTCTTAAATTGATAAAACCCGATTTTTTTCATGGTCTTATCCAGTGTGCGCTGCGATACTTTTGTGGCTTTAGCAGCCCCATCCTTCATACACTGTTCCAGATATCCGCGGTCATCCATATAACGGGAATAGGCTTCCTGTACCGGAGCCAGTTCCGCAATGACAGCATCTGCAACGGCAGCCTTAAAGTCTCCGTAACCTTTTCCGGCAAACTCGGTTTCAATTTCTTCGTTGGTTTTACCGGTGCAGCAGCTGTAAATGGACATCAGATTGTTTACGCCGTCTTTACCTTCGGCATAACGGACACAGGCTTCCGAATCCGTAACAGCGGACTTAATACGCTTGGCAATGACATCCGGGGAATCAAAGACGGTAACAAAGCCCTTCGGGTTCGGATCAGACTTACTCATTTTCTTGGTGGGATCCTGCAGGGACATAATTCTGGCGCCGGTATCCACAATCAGTGGCTTCGGCAGTGTAAAGGTGTCTCCGTAAATTCCGTTGAACCGGCCGGCAATGTCTCTGGCAATTTCCAGATGCTGCTTTTGGTCAGCGCCTACCGGAACGTAATCTGCCTGATACAGGAGAATATCTGCAGCCATTAAGGCAGGATAGGCAAACAGACCTACGTTTACGTTATCCGCATGCTGTTTGGACTTATCTTTAAACTGGGTCATGCGGGACATTTCACCAAACTGCGTATAACAGTTCAGGAGCCATGCCATCTGGGCATGATTCAGGTTCTGGGACTGTACAAAAATAATATTCTTTTCGGGGTTCAGGCCAAGAGCCAGAAGCAGTGCATACATTTCCAGTACCTGCTTCTTAAACTTCTGCGGATCCTGCCGTACCGTAATGGCGTGCAGGTCCGCAACTGCAAAAGCGCAGTCATATTCTTCGGCAACATTGGCCCAGTTTTTCAGTGCTCCAAGGTAATTGCCCAGAGTTGGCAATCCGCTTGGCTGAATCATACTTAATACTTTTTCCATGTTCCGTTTATTCCTTTCCTTCTGCTTCCATTTCCCGAACCACTTCGCCAAGCAGCTTCATTCCTTTTTGGATGGCTTCATCAGACGGTGTGGAGAAATTCATACGGAAGCAATTTGTGGTGTCTGTTTCCTTTGGTAAGAAAGCAGTGCCCGGTACAACAGCCACTTTCTTTTCTACTGCCTTTTTGCAGAAGGTCAGCATATCAAGCGAGTCCTTCAACTTGCACCAGACAAACATGCCGCCTTCCGGCTTGACATATTCCACCGCACTTCCCAGCTCGGAATCCACCAGACCGCACATCAGATCCAGCTTCCGGCGATAAATTTCATGCATCCGTTGTGCGTGCTCTTCATAATCATATTGTTCCAGCCAGCCGTATACAATCAGCTGGTTCCACATGGCAGTATGTACATCTTCTGTCTGTTTGCCGACAACCATCTTGGAAACAATGGGAGCTGGTCCGCAGACATAGCCAACTCGCAGACCCGGAGAAATAACCTTGGAAAAGGTCCCGGCATAAATTACGCGGCCTTCCGTATCCAGCGTCTTAATGGCAGGAACATCGTCTCCGTAAGCACGAAGGTCTCCGTAAGGGTTATCTTCCAAAATAATAAAGTTATATTTGCAAGCCAGCTCATACAGGCCCTTGCGCTTTTCTGCGCTCATGGTTACGCCAGTAGGGTTTTGGAAGTTTGGAATCGTGTACAGGAACTTAATGTTCGGTTCTTTTTTCAGTAAGTCTTCCAGTGCCTGCAGGTTCATGCCGTCTGCTTCTACCGGAACGCCTTCCAGGCGCACACCGTAAGAGCGGAAACAGTTCAGAGAGCCAATAAAGGATGGATTTTCACAGGCAATGACGTCTCCTTCATTGCAAAGCACTTTGGTAACCAGTTCCATAACCTGTGTGGCACCGCTGGTTACCATAACGGAATTGCCCTTTAAGGAAATATGGAAGCGGTCCTGCAGCAGCTTTTCCAGGTCCTGCAGTAACGGCGTATAACCTTCCGTTACCCCATACTGTAAGGCCAGAATCGGATCCTTTTCCAGAATTTCATTGGAAATTTTCTTAACGGCGTCCACCGGGAAGGCTTCCGGTGCCGGATTACCGGCCGCAAAAGAAATAACGGACGGATCTGCCGTAGATTTTAAAATTTCACGAACCGCAGACGGTTTCAGATTTGCAATTTTGTCGGAAAATACGTATTCCATATGCTGCCTCCAGAAAACATTCTTATATACAGATAAGAATTTTAGCACATCTGTCCTGGTTTTTCACCAAGTACATTCCAAAATCAGGAAAATCTGATATATAATGATAACATCTCTGAGAAAGAGGACCTGCCATGCATACAGACAAAAAAACATATACTGTTTTGCTTGTTCAAATTGTAAACCGGAACCTCGGCGATGCAGTCATTGCTGACAACACGGTTTTTCTCATTCAAGAAGCACTTCCCAAACGGTTGCAAAAGCACACGCAAATTTTACGCTACAACATCCAGTCCCAGGACCGTCTTCCGCTAACTGCGGCAGACGCCATTGTCTTTGCTGGCGGTGGCTTAATCAAATTTAAGCAGGAGCATTTTTATGAGGACGTTATCCGCATTTTGGAACAGGCCGATGCTTTACAAATACCGGTCTTTTTTAATGCTGTCGGCGTAGAAGGATATGACGAAGAGGATGAACGCTGCCAGCGTTTAAAAGCGGCTTTGCAGTTGCCCTGTGTCAAAGGCATTACCTGCCGGGATGACATAGAAACCTTACAAAAAAATTATCTTCCGGAAAGCACTGTTCCTGTTTATTCTGTTCCGGACGTTGCCGTCTTAAGTAGTACTGTTTATGCCAGACAGCTGCAAAAAAAGCCAAAACGGCAGCAGCCGCTGATAGGCCTTGGAATTACCAGGGAACGCCTGTTTTCTGATTACGGAAACGAAGATATTAATAAAGAGTATCTCCTGCAGTTTTGGAAAGAAACAACGGAACTGCTGGAAGAAAAAGGATACGCATGGCGCGTCTTTACCAATGGATTGGACAGAGACGAAGTCTTTGCCACCAAAGTACTGGACTTCATTGGTCACGGAGAGCGGGTACCTGCTCCGGCAGAACCCCGGCAATTAGCACAGAACATTCAGCAGTTTGACGGCATCATTGCCGGTCGAATGCACACCCATATTCTGGCTTTTACGTTAGGGGTTCCCAGCGTTGGCTTTGTCTGGAATGACAAAGTCCGCTTCTGGAGTAACCGGGTAGGAACGCCAGAACGCTTTGTTATGCCGGAAAACCTGCAGGCAGAATCCGTTGTTTCCCGACTGGAAGCGGCATTGGAAAAAGGCGTCACCCCGCTTCCCAAAGAAAGTAAACAAAGCCTGCTTTCCCCGCTCCGCAACTTTTTAGAAAGCGCTCTCCGTTTGCCACAGCCAAAGGCTGCTTCTGGCACTCCGGAAACAGCCGCTTTTGCAAGGGAACATATGGTAGCACTTGGCCTTGGCAGTGCGCTTCTGCAATATGACAGATTAAATTCTCCGGAAGCCCTGCAGAACAGTCTGCGGCATGGATTCCGGTACGTTCATGTGGACATCCGCCTGGACGCAGACGGAACGTTAGTCTGCGTCAACGGATGGAACCGGAACACGTACCGGCGGCTTGGGCTTCCTCTGCCGGAGGAAGGCCCCTGCCCGCCGCTTTCCACAGAAAAATTTCTACAGCAACATTATTACGGCCTTTATCAGGCAGCCACTTTGGCAGACGTTCTGCGCCGCTTCCGGAAGTTGCTGCTGTTTCCGGCCTATGCCGATGCCCGCTTAATTCTGGACATCGGCACCCCGGAAACCGGGGCCCAGCAGGAACTGTTTTTCCAAAAGCTATGGGAATCTTTCCAGGTCTCCCACGGCGGTCCGTTCCTATCCTCGCAGCATATTATGATTCGCCTGCGCCGCAGAAAAGACTATGAGCTTCTTCGCGCGGCACCTCTGGATTTTACCGTTATTTACCAATTACCAAAATCCGGTTTTGCGGCGGAAGGCCAGGAGCAGCAGCTGCATCGCCAGTTACAATTCTGCCAGAAGAAAAAAATTCCGATTGTTTCGGTATCCGCAGAAAACTGGAGCCAGGAAACCGCTGCCCTTTGCAAAGAGGCCGGCAAACAGGTCATGGTTTTCTCCTATTCCGGCGTGGATGATCTGGCCAGAGCCCTTGCCCTTGGCGCGGATTTTGTCGTCAGCCGGTTTTATACTCCGGATGACGTTTCGTGTTATATACAAAATTCATTCCTTTTGGAACAGAATATAAAGGAGGATGAAAAGAATGAATGAGTTTTTTCCAAAGCTCTTTGAGCCGTGGCAAATTGGCACCTGCCAAATTCCAAACCGGATTGTGTTACCGCCTATGCTCATGGAGACAGCCGAATTGGACGGCACCGTCGGAGACCGCTGTTATACCTATTATGTAGAGCGGGCTAAGGGCGGCGCAGGCCTGATCGAAACCGAAGTAACGCGTATTAGCGACTGGTCCGGTTGTACCGGTCCCAAGCAGTTGTCCGTTACCTCTGACCGCTGTATTCCGGGGCTGACGCGCCTGGCAGACGGCATTCACAAAGAGGGCTCCAAAATTTTTGTACAGCTGCATCACCCGGGCCGTCAGACCTATCAGCTGGTGGTAACTGCATGGAAGCTGTCTGATGTCATCGGACGCCATTGGAACGGCTGGTGGACCTTATTCTTCGGTCTGACCAAATACATGGACTTCTTTGATCAGCAATTTTTCCATCATATTTATCTTCCTACCGTATCCGCTTCTGCCGTTCCTTCCGAAGGACTTTGCTCCCCGGTTAAGGAAATGCAAAAGACGCGTGCGCTGACCAAGTGGGAAATTCATAAGATTGAAGACGAGTATGCAGAAGGAGCCCTGCGTTGCAAGAAGGCCGGCATTGACGGCGTGCAGCTGCACTGTTCCCACGGATATTTTTTGCAGCAGTTTTTATCCCCCTATACCAACCGCAGGACGGATGAATACGGTGGATCGTTAGAAAATCGGACCCGCATTGTCAAGGAAATCATTGAAAAAATCCACGCATTGTGCGGACCGGATTATCCTATCTCTGCGCGCTTAACGGTAGACGAGTACTATCGCCTGTTTGGCTTTGACCAGGGCCTGACCCTGTCGGAAGGCGTTAAAATTGCCAAACTGCTGGAACAGTATGGCGTGCAGTACCTGGACTTGTCCTGTGGCACCTATGAAACTTTAAACACCTGGTGCGAGCCGGTTTCCTACCCTCTTGGCTGGCGAAAAGAAAATGCAAAAGCAGTCAAAGAAGCCGTTTCTATTCCGGTCGGCCAGAGCGGTGTCATTCGTACACCGGAGCAGGCTGAAAAGCTGTTGGAAGAAGGTTACCAGGACGTAATTGCTCTTGCACGTCCTATGCTGGCCGACCCGTACTGGGCCAAGAAAGCCAGGGAAGGCCGTTCCAAGGAAATCAACCGTTGCATTTCCTGTCTGTATTGTCTGGAATCCATGATGCACGGTGCCATGGATGGTGGCAAACCGGGGCAGTGCGCTGTTAACCCACGTACCTGCCATGAAGTGGATTACCCGTTAGTTCCGGAGAAAGTTGGAAATGACCGTCCGGTTGTAGTCATCGGTGCCGGTCCTGCCGGTTTAATGGCGGCAAAAGTTTGCGCGCAGAAGGGCTTCCGTGTTACCGTTTTGGAAAAAGCGGATTCCGTTGGAGGTCAGGTTCTGTTAGCTGCCGCACCGGAAAAGAAAAGAAAAATTGCCTGGGTAACGGAAGACCTGGAGACCCAATGTAAACTGCTTGGTGTGGATATTTTACTTAACACGGAAGCCACCGCAGCGCTGGTACAGTCTTATCAGCCCTACGCCGTATTTGTTGCAACCGGCGCAGTACCGGTTGTTCCGTCTTTGCCGGGTGCAAATGGCCACAACGTCTTTACTGCTGAACAAATTCTGCAAAAAGAAGTAGAATTTACCGGCAAACACATTGCCGTCATCGGTTCCGGCATGACCGGCCTGGAAACCGCAGAATACCTTAGCGAACAGGGCAACCGCATTTTAATGGTAGAAATGGCTGACGAACTGGCACCAGGAACCTGGGTACAGCACGTTATGGATGTGGTTCCAAAACTGGAAGAAGCGGATACCAAATTCCTGACTTCGTATAAACTAACTGAAATTCACGAAGATCACATTGAAGTGGAATCCACTAAAATCCCGGGCCGCAAGCGCAGTATGCCTTGTGATGCCGTTGTTCTGGCCCTTGGTGTCAGACCTGCAAAAGCACCACATGGCCTATATGCTGTTTGCCCCCGCATCATCACCGTTGGTGACGCCAAAACAACCGGCCGGATTGCCGCGGCCACGCACACCGCCTATCAAGCCGCCATGGCTTTGATTTAATTTTTAAAATTCAGAACGTAAAAGGAGTAACACCCCATGGACATTATGGAAGCTGCCCGCGCGCTGGGCGTAGCCATTCAGGCATCCGATCCGTACAAGGCCTATCTTGCCGCCCGGGACGAAGCCGAAAAAGACCCGAAGATTGGTGAATATAATGACAAGTTCAAAGAAATGCAGACCCTCTTTGAAGCCTTAGTCGGCCAGGAAAATCCGGACGAAGCACAAATGCAAAAAATCCAGGCAGATTATATGGCCCTGTATCAGGAAATGAATGAAGTCCCAACCATGGCCGCCCTGCAGGATGCCCGCGTTTCCATGAATGACATCATGAATGATGCCATGCAGATCATCTATCTTTCCGTTAACGGGGAAGATCCCCTGACCTGCCAGCCGTCAGAAGAAACCATGCAGCAGATTCAGGGGCAGATGTTAAACATGTAAAAGCGGTAACAACGCCTATTTAACACACCCTGGAAAGCAGCAACAAAAAAAGACTCCGGAACGCACTAAGTGCGTTCCGGAGTCTTTTCTTTTTCTTTAAATAAACAGAACGTAGAACAGGTTCCAAAGAGAAATGTTCATGGCCAGCAGTTCTGCCTTTACATAATGGTCATCCGTGCCTTCCTGCTTCCGGCGTTCCTTGGCATAGGCACCGGTTACAATCATGGTAGCGTGCATCAGTCTGACGGTTTTGCTGTACCAGTGCAGCAATCCACGGTACAGATCCTGTCTGGCAAGGTATTTATCCACTTCGCAGATGTCATTGACAATTTCATCAATGTCATTTGGCATCATGGAAGCAATGCCAAGCATAGGCAGCTGATACCGCTTTCCATAAGCACAACCTTTTTCAGCCAGTTTATGATACAGGGTTAAAAAACGTTCACTGATTTCTTCTACGGTTCCTTCCGATTCCAGCGCCAGAACGCGGGACAGCGTAACCGGTTCTGTTCCCGGCAATGCCTTTTCCAGATATGCCTGGAATTCATTGGCCCGATCCAGTAAGGAACGGTCTTTTCCGGTTTTGGCCATCAGAATGGAAAAAATGATATCTCCACCGGAGGTTAAAAGAGCATGTTCGTTTTTGATTACTTCATAAATTCCCTTTGCTTTTTCTGCAAGGTCCCGCCACTGGTCTTCCGTAGTACCTCTGGTTAAGACCAGGGAAGCCAGGAATAAGGCTTCGGAAGCCGGGAAATATTCCCGCAGAATCTTCTTGCCTTCATCAATTTCTTCCATCCGTTCTTCCGGATTTTCCGCCATGGACAGATGGGAAATCAGCATCAGGGCCGACGTACCGGAAAGTTCAAAAAACAGTCCGGCTTTTTTGCCAAACAAAGAGTCACTCTGCTTCAGTTTCTTGGAGTCCGGACGCTTCCCGTTTTCTACAAACATCTGTGCACAAATGGGATAAACATACGGCATTTGTAGTGGCTCTGCCCGAGATATTGACTTTTCGGTAGCAACGAATTCCCTGCAAAAGTCATGTAAATATTTTTTCATTACACTCTGCTCCTCGGTAATGCAATTATTGGATTTCATTTATTTATAAAGTATAACATACTGCCCAGAAAAGGAAACCCATCTGGCGGAATCCATCAAAAAAACTTCTCCCTGCTTTTCGCCGAATTTTTTCTGCATTCTTTTCCCCGGCGAGGCAGTTCTCTTTTTTTGCTTTAGCACTCTTTTTAAAAGAGTGCTAATTGTTTACAGTTTGTTCACACTTTTTGAGGAAACCCGGCTATAATAATAGTTGTCAGAAGGAACTGAGTACAGCCACTGACAAGAACGCCGGATGCTTCTAAAGAGAAAGAAGTCATCCGGCGGGACACCAAATTTATTATGTTTTCAATTTCAGAAAGGAGGTTGCCACCATGTTAGCTCTGAAAAACAATGGTTGGTTGACCACATTTGACCCATTTGAAAGTTTGGATACCTTAGATAGTATGTTTACCCCTGTTGTCCGTTACAACACCGATGTTACCGACGAAGGAGATTCCTTCAAACTGGTAGCAGATCTTCCGGGATTCCAAAAAGAAGATATTCACATTAACCTGGAGGATAATGTCCTTACCATCTCCGCCGAACATTCGGAAGAGCAGAAGGAAGAGAAGTGTAAAGGTAAATACATTTACAAAGAAAGAACATTTGGTTCTTACAAACGTTCCTTCCACGTAGAAGAAATTGACCAGGACAACATTGACGCTTCCTATGAAAACGGCGTCCTGACCCTGAACATGCCAAAGAAACCGGCACCGGAAAAGCAAAGCAAAGCTATTACCGTTAAGTAAGCGCTCCGGTTCCCATAAACAAGTTCTCCATTCATTTCCAGATTTCTCCTTATAAGACAAAATGGACAAGAGGCAGAAGGTTAAACCTTCTGCCTCTTGCCGTTTCCCCTATCTGAATTCTCCTACTAAATTCAGGTGTAATATGGTTTACCCCTACATAAACCAATGTTACGGCTCTTATTATAGTCATTCTTTAAGACTAATTCAAGGTTTCCTGTATTTTTTAAACAGATTAACTTATTTTTGTTGTTTTACCCGGTTGTGTGGCGGCTTTCCCCTGTCAAATGAAACATTTGTTTCCACTGGCGCAAGCGTTCCAAAGCATCTTCTTTTTCTATCCGCTCCGCCCGCGCTTTTTCTTCCGCAGCAGTCTGTTGCTTATACAGCTCTGCTTTTTCCTTTGCTTGTACACCTGCCGCTTCCTGTTGAAAAAAATAAGGGTCAATATCCGTATCATAATCCGTAATAAAAATCCCATTTTTATACATCTGCGTCGAAGAAAATTTCATTTGTGCTTCTTCCGCCAAAAGGACAGAGGTACATCCCAGTAAAATCAAACTCATAATCAGGGACAGACCGCAAGTTGCCACACTGACGCCTCCTTTTTTGACCCAGGCGCGCACTTCTTCGGTTTCTTTTTCTATCCGAACACTTTGTTTCAACAGGGTATCACACCGGGATTTGTAAAAATCATTAGAAAAAGCGCCTAACAGCAAATGAGAAGCAAAGAGCATGGCAAGCCCTGCCGCAGAAAAGGAAACAGCATTAAAATACAAGCCTTGTATTATTGCGAAGATAGAGGCAAAGTCCAAAAAGAAAGAGACCATTCCACCAATGTACATGCGCCGATAAAATAGCCAATAGGCGCCAAAAAAGAAGGAACCCCAGTTCCAGTCTGCATGAGTTCGTAATTCTTCCATGCGATTAAAATGAAACGTATAATAAGCAGAATTTTCCCGCGTTATCGCATCATATTTGCTGTGAACGGATCCATGTTCTGCCGCATATTCTTTTAAAATAATCCGATTCAAATTTTCCTGAATTAAACAAGCCGGTAAAATCATAAGTGTAAGGCAGGAGTAAACACAGCATAATTCAATCAAATTGGGAGCCAAAAGACCTTTTTCCTTACACAGACACTCCATTCGTTTGGCTGTTTCATGAATCCAATAAAGGGTGTATGGCGGACAAAAGAAGCAAAACAGAACCATTCTTCGGGGATCCCGTCTGGCAAATCCTTCTACTCTGTTCAGGTACTTTGTCATTCGCCAAATCCAATATAAATTGTATATTCCAAAGGTTACTACCATACGGATGGCAACCCCATTTGCAGGAATAAACATCCTTTGCGTTTCTGCGCGCGTCATTGCAGCAGGATGTTCAGTGTCCGGACTCAGCCCCCGTTCCAACTGGTTTAATCTTTTCTGGATCAGGACCGCCGCCAGGTAATATCCTCCAAATCCGGAATAAATTGTGCAGATCATAGTTAAGTTAGAGGTTGCTCCGGTTTCATCCGGCAGGGAATCTACCCGTCTGGCAGTCTGGGAAAACCACCACATGGTATACAAAGGACAGATTGCGCAAAAGAATGTACGCAGTCCGATATTGCCGACTTTTTCTTCACATTTTTCATTCAACTGACTTGTTGTTTGATAGACCCAGATAAAGAAGCGTATGCCAAGCGTAAAAATACATTCCAGCACAAAGGGTACAATTTCCAGATACATTTCTTTTCCTCCCCATTTCCCTCTGGTCCTATTTTATGACATAACAGAAAAGACGACAAGAAACCTTGTCGTCTTTTCCGCTATTTTGCTTGCGCTTCCATCTGCAGGAAGTCATCAAAAGGGGAAAAGCATTAACTGCCTGATGTCCTCCCTGCACCTAACAGAATAGAAGGAAAACTTTAGATTAACTTTAAAGAAACATTACAAAAAGGACGAAAGTCACTGCATCGTCCGGGAACACGAGTGAGCATAAATTCACTCCCCGGTGAGCAAGAATTCACTTTTCAGAGAAAAAGCCTTGTTGTTTTGTTAAAAAAGCAGAATAAAATTCCGTTTAATTCGACGATTTTTGTGCATATACTTGAAAACAAACCTCTGAAACCTTAAACTTTTATTGAAATGTTTTTGGTTAAAAATGTTTTAATCAACAAATGAAAGGGGTTATCCAAATGCCAGCAGATTACAAGCCGTTTGACAAAAAAGAATGGCTTAGACTGGAAAAAAAGGCACATGAGCTCCGTACGCTCACCTGCCAAACAGTAAAGTGGGCCGGCAGTGGCCACATCGGCGGTGGCCTTTCTTGCCTGGATGCGCTTACTGTTCTTTATCATCGTTACATGAAGTATGACGTTCAGAACCCGAAATGGGACGACAGAGATCGTTTTGTTCTTTCCAAAGGACATGCCGCTATCTCCTATGCCCCTGTTCTGGTTGACCTCGGCTTCATGCCTTTGGATGAACTGAAAATCTTCAACCTGACCGGTTCTAAAATCGGCATGCACCTTGACTCCAATAAGGTTGTCGGCGTTGACTGCTCTACCGGTTCCCTGGGTCATGGTCCTTCCATTGCCGTTGGTATGGCTCTTGCTGCACGGCTGAAGAAGAAAGATTATATGACCTTCTGCATTACCGGAGACGGTGAATTGAACGAAGGCTCCAACTGGGAAGCATTCATGTCTGCCTCTCAGTTTAAGCTGTCCAACCTGGTTATCATGGTTGACAACAACAAGCTGATGATTGACGGTCCGGTTGCCGATGAAATGGCAGTAGAACCGTTGGATGATCGTTTTGGCTCTTTCGGCTTTAACACCATTCGTGTAGATGGCCAGAACATTAAGGAGCTCTGCATGGCTCTGGAACAGGCCATTGACAACAATAAGAAAGGCGGAGACAAACCAACCGCCATTATTATGGATACCGTTAAGGGCGCCGGCGTTGACTTCATTGAAGGAGACTACACATGGCATTACGGTTCCCTGAGTGACGACATGTTTGACAAAGCATTCGCTTCACTTGAGAAATATTATGAGAAGCGCGTTGCCCGCGCTAAGAAGGAGGGTTAAGACATGGGAGGTATGGTCTACACGTCGATTGACTCGACAAAACTTTCCACCGCTGAATGTTACGGTCTTGCTCTCTGCGAGCTGGCAAAAGAACATCCGGAAATTGTTGCTCTTACACCAGACCTTGCTAAATCTACCAAGACCAGTGTATTTGCAAAGCAGTTCCCGGAAAGACTGTTTAACGTAGGTATTGCAGAACAGAATATGTTCGGTATTGCTTCCGGTCTTGCAAAATGCGGTTTTGTTCCTTATGCATCCTGCTTTGCAATCTTTGCGGCAGCCCGTGCACTGGATCAAATCCACACGGATATTGCTTATCAGAATGTACCGGTTAAAATCATCGGTACTCACTCCGGTACTTCTTTTGGACAGGCCGGTTCCACACACCACTGCTTAATTGACCTTAGTGTTATGCGGACCCTTCCTCATTTCACAGTCATCTGCCCATGTGACGGTGCAGAAGCATTCTTTGCCGTAAAAGCCTCTTATGATATTCCGGGTCCGGTTTATATCCGTATTAACCGTGGTTTTGACGCCATTGTTAACAAGACCCTGGATGACGTTAACTTTGAATGGGATAAGGCTGCCGTTTTGGAAGAAGGCAATGACCTTACTATTATTGCTGTCGGCAGTTGCGTATTTGAAGCACTGCAGGCTGCCCGTATGTTAAAGTCTGACCTGGGTTTGGAAGCCCGTGTACTGAACATGCACACGGTAAAACCAATTGACAAAGAAGCTATCCTGAAAGCCATTGACGAAACCGGCACTATTGTTACCGTAGAAGACAATGAAATTCAGGGCGGTCTTGGTTCCGCCGTTGCAGAAGTGGTTGCTTCTGCCGGTAAAGCTTGCCAGTTCAAGATGCTTGGTCATGATAACAACTTCTCCACCATTGGTCTGCAGGAAGACCTTCTTGATATTGCCGGCATTGATGCCAACGGTATTGAAAAGTCTGTTGCTGATCTGATGGGAAAGAAGCTGCCTGTCAAAGAAGACTGGGACGAAGTATATTAAGAAGGAGGACAAAAATCATGGCAAACGACGCAACCAAGTACAGTGCAATTGTATTTTTTAAAGCTGCACTGCCACTGATGAAGCATATTGCTACCGACGATCCTTCTCTTGCTGCTAAGTTCAAGGGCGTCAACGCAGTTTACCAAATCTCCGCTATGGACGGAGATACAAAAGAAGGTATCCATTTCATTATTAAAGATGGTGTATGGACTACCGTACAGGGTGTTTATGACGGCAAAATTGATGCCGGTCTGCACTTTTCCAGCCTGGAAAAATTCACTGCTTTCATGAAAGGTGACATGCTGAAGTTACCAAAGTTTATCATTGGTAATTTTGGTTTGTTTGTTAAGTTCATGTCTGTTCTGTTGAAGATGTCCAGCCTGCTGAATACCGCAGAGCCGCCGAAGGACAATGAAGAACTTTGTCTGTTCATTACCAAGCTCTACTATCTCCTTCTCAGCTACGGTATTTCCGCACTGAACAAAGCCGGTGAACCGAAGATTTCCAAGTGGATTGCCGCTTCTCCGGACCGTGTTTATCAGTGGGAAGTAGAAGGTCATCCGGAACTGACTGCTCATATCCGTATTGACCACGGCAAGTCCCAGGCTGTTCAGGGCACCTGCACCCGCTGCAATCCGTTCTTCACCATGAAGTATGACTGTGGCTACAGTGCACTGCAGATTCTTTTGGATACCGGTGACATGTTTGATTTGACCGCTAACGGAAACCTCATGTTAATCGGTGGACCGGAATTCGGTGTACAGCTGGGTGACGCAATGATGACTGTCGGCGGATACGCTAAATAAGCAGGCCGCACTGCACATCATGAAACCATACTAAGAAAAGCCGGAAAGCAAATTTGCTTTCCGGCTTCTTTATGCCCTTTTGACTGTAGGTTCTGATTTTTCTATCCCAAATCCGATTTTACTGCATGGTTTTGCTTACGCGTTTGGAGTTTCGTAGTTAATCAGTTTCGGAGTTTTGGAGTTTCACAAGCTGTTCTCATTCTGTTTTCATTTTCTGTAAAACAATTGATGCTAACTTATTCTAACAGAAGAAAAAACAGGTTAAGACAACTTGTCTTGGAGATTAAACTCAGTGCATCTGCTTCATGAGCTTATGCAGAATTCGGTAAAGTTGTGCTGCATCCTTCACGCTAAGGTCAAGGCAAGACCGCATTTGCTTTGGAATAGACAATGCCTGTTCCCGCAGAGCCATCCCCTCTTCCGTTATACTGACCACCAGATTCCGTTCATCCTCTTTTGAGCGATGCCGGGTAATATAGCCCTTGTTTTCCAAGGTTTTCAGCACTGGTGTCAGCGTACCGGAATTCAGGAACAGGTACTCTCCCATCTCTTTGGAAGTCAGTTCTTTATGCTCCCACATAACCATCATGGCAATATATTGCGTATAGGTCAGTCCGATTTCATCCAGAAAGGGAGTATATCTTCGAATGATTTCTTTTGAGCAGGCATAAAGCGGAAAACACAATTGATTTTCCAGCTTTAAGGGATCATAAAGTTCCATAGGCGGCTCCTTTTATTGGTTTTTACAAGCTAAAATCAGTTTAGCACAATCAATCAAAAAAGGCCAGGTCATCTGCTTCAGGAAGCAAAAGACTGAGTTTCGGATTCTTCTTCCTCTTCATCATCGGCCCCCAAAGGCTTGTAATCGGGGTCTGTAGAGGCTTTTACGGCGGCTCTGACAGCCTTGGCAAGCTGGTCGGCACAGGAAGTAGGTCTTCTTCCGCAGGTAATGCCATCCAGTTTACTTTCAATTTCATCTGCGGTCTGTCCATCCAGGAGCATGGAAATGGTTTTCAGGTTGCCGTTGCAGCCACCCATAAAGCTGATATTTCTAACCACATTCCCTTCATCCAGATCCAGGCTGATGATCTGCGAACAGGTATTTTTGGTCAAATAATCATAATGAAACATGTTTACAGGACCTCCTCAATGGCCTTCTTTACTTCCTCCAGGGATGCCGTCGGTTCAAAGCGCTTTACAATTTCGCCGTCCCGGCCAATCAGGAATTTGGTAAAGTTCCATTTAATGTTACCATTCTTCTTATAGTCTTTATCCATCATCTTTACAATCGGGGTCAGCATAACTTTAGCAGGGCCGTTAAAGCCTTCAAACTTGGTATTGCTGGTCAGCCATTTGAAAAGCGGAATGGCGTTTTCCCCGTTGACATCTACCTTGCTGTACTGCGGGAAGGTAATTCCATATCTGCCGGTGCAGAAGTCATGAATTTCTTCGTCTTCGCCCGGAGCCTGATGCGCAAACTGGTTGCACGGCAAGTCTAAGATTTCCAGGCCTTTATCATGAAGTTCTTCATAGATGTTCTGCAGTTCTTCATATTGTGGAGTAAATCCGCAGCCAGTGGCTGTATTGACAATCAGAAGTGCTTTTCCCTTAAACTGGGAAAGGGATTCCATGGTTCCGTCCTGTGCCATTACTTCAAAATCATATGCGTTCATCTTATTTTCCTCTTTTCTGCGATTCAGTTTGCTTTTGACTTTTCAAATTTTGTTTTTTGCTGGTGTTGATTTTACAAATTTTTCAATTGGCGCAACTGCGTGCGTCTTCGACGATTGGTTTTACGCGTTTCAATTGTGCTCAATTGATTGACTTCATTTTACTCCATTCTGACTTCCTGTCAACCCCTCTTTTTTACTTTTTTCTTTTTGCAAAAAAGAAAGACCTTTACACAATTGTGTAAAGGTCTTGTTGGCGCCTCAAACAGGGCTCGAACCTGTGACACCGCGGTTAACAGCCGCGTGC
>CAVHZY010000014.1:0-30326 GCA_963640645.1 uncultured Phascolarctobacterium sp.
GCATTATATTCTGTATTTTATTTGATTTTTCTGTTCCTTTTATTTACTTTTATAAATTTTATATCTGCTTCTCAGAAAAACTGATTTTAGCCTTTAAAATGAGCAAAAAAGATTTAATCAGTTTTTTTCACACAGAGGAAGATTCATGCAGAAAAAACTGAGCAAGCAAAAAACAGCAAAGTAAAAAACCAAAAACGCAATAAGCAATCGTTAGTCCAAGCAGCAGGATCCTATTACAGAGAACTACTTTTTAGAAAGAATAGAACCCAACAGAATGCAATAATACAATATAAAAAATAAAAGCGTAATCCGGTCCAGATACATAATCTAACTTCGGATTACGCTATTTTACTTTTTATCCTGCCCTTAATTATACAAAACATTTATTTTGTATAATTATATGTTTTCTTTTTACAGTACTCCCCAAACTTAGTATTGCTACATCGCATAAAAAATCAGATGGCAGCATCTAATGCCTGACTGATGTATCGAACCCCGATGATTTCAATCTGGCTGAAAAGATCCTTCGGTAAATATTTCAGATTGTCTTTGGGAACAATGACTCTGGTAAAGCCAAGCCGTGCAGCTTCCCGGACACGTTGTTCACAATAACCGACACTACGGATTTCTCCGGCAAGGCCAATTTCGCCAAAAGCCAGAACATCATCTTTGACAACAACATTTTTCAAGCTGGAAACCAATGCCAAAGCAACAGACAAATCTGCGGCCGGTTCATTTAACTTCAAGCCACCAATAACGTTCAGATAGACGTCCATATTAGAGAAGTAGTATCCTCCCCTTTTTTCCAAAACGGCCAGAATCATATTGATGCGGTTGAAATCAAATCCGTTACACATACGCCGCGGATTGCCAAATCCAGTGGTTGTGGCAAGGCCCTGGACTTCCGCCATAATGGGTCTGGAACCTTCCATAATACAGGCTACGCAGGAACCGGAAGCGTTTTCCGGCCGTCCGGAAAGCATCATCAGACTGGGATTTTCTACCTGCCGCAGTCCACGGTCCATCATCTCAAAAACGCCGATTTCATTGGTGGAACCAAAACGGTTTTTAGCGGCTCTGAGAATCCGGTAAGACAGATTCCGCTCCCCTTCAAAATAGAGGACGGTATCTACAATATGCTCCAACACCTTTGGCCCGGCAATGTTACCGTCTTTGTTAACATGACCTACCACTATAATGGGAATATTCAGTTCTTTGCAGGCTCTGGTTAACCAGTTGGTGCATTCCCGTACCTGTGTAATGCTACCGGCAGAAGAACTAAGTTCGGTTAACATCATGGTTTGAATAGAGTCAATGATAACCACATCCGGAGCTGCTGTACGCATTTCTTCGGTAATCAGTTCTACATCGGTTTCCGCCATAACAGACAGGTTTTCGGAGGTAACACCAAGCCGGTCTGCACGCAGTTTAATCTGATGCGGACTTTCTTCGCCGGAGACATAAAGGACGTTCAAACTTTCTCCAAAGGTCTGGCAAACCTGCAACAGAATGGTTGATTTACCAATGCCGGGATCACCACAAAGCAGTACAATGGATCCTTTGACAAGGCCTCCGCCAAGAACCCGGTCAAATTCAGCCATACCGGTGTGATACCGTTGTTCCCCGTCTGTTTTAATTTCATTCATTTTATAAGACAGGGCCCGTTTTCCAGTACCGCTTTTTCGTACCGTTCTGCCGGAAGGCGTCATATCTTCTTTTTTTCGGATTTCTTCTTCCATGGTATCCCATTCCCCACACTGAGGGCATTTTCCATACCATTTCGGATTCTCATATCCACAGGATTTACAGATATATACACTTTTCAGTTTGTTTGCCATTTCATTTACTCCAAAAAATCAGAAGATAACTACTAACAACATTTTAAAGTTTTCTTTGCCCTCCACAGCGTGTGGGTGTTTTGCAGGCATTACAATGGAATCCCCTTTTTTTAATTCATGCTCCACACCATCAATGGTAATTTTACCAACACCATCTAAGCAGGTAACCATTGCATCTCCGCCGGATTCATGGGTGCTGATTTCTTCTCCTTTCCAGAAGGAGAACAGCGTTACACTAACGAAATTATTCTGAGCCAGTGTTTTGCTGACAACCTGACCTTGCTGGTACTCTACTTCCTCTTTTAATTTTAAAACGGTTGCTTTATCTATATTTTTTAGCATGGTTCTTCCTCACTTAATCAGATTTGTGTTCTTTATTATAACGCGCATTCACAGCTAACGTCTACTGCACTTAGCATGCTGATTTACTTCGGGAAGGTCAAGAAAAGGACCCGCCTTACAGCAGGTCCTTTTGCATTAGATTGTTTTTAGCGCATTTCAGGGAGCTTACTTTCTGTAAGATCTGTTGAAGATGATATTATACGGATCATACTTGGTAAGTAAGGTCTTCCAAGGTTCTTTATGCAGGAACGGCTTTTTGATTTCAAAATCCAGGGTACCGTTTTTGCGGTCTTCCGGATAAGTGGAAGTGGATGGAATAACAAAATGGAATTCATCTTCCATAATTTCAATAGTGCAGCCATCTACCCGCTGACATTCACCGTCTACATTAATGGCGCGTTTCTTCGGTTTCTTGCGTTTGTCATCAATGGTCAGTTTTTTACCACGCAGTACTTCAACATATGGACGCTTCCAGTGATCTCCTTTGACCTGCCAGTTCAGCATGGCAACTTTGAAAAGTACCGGCCAGGAAGTAATACGACGGTATGCAACTACATCCAAAAGATGGTCTTCCGGATCTGCCCAGGGAGCAACCTTGATGCCGGAGCCATACCAACGGGAATTGCAGCCTACTACAAAGCAGAACGGTCCTTCAATCTTCTGGCCGTCTAAGGTAACATCAAAGTCAAACTTGGTGCGGGTAATGGCACAGGCAAGGCCTGCCAGCATATACGTAATATGTCCTACTGCGCCCGGAACAGATTTCATTTTCCCCTGTTCCAGACAGGCTTCTGCGTCAAAGCCCATAGAAGTCTGATTAATAGCGTATTCTACGCCGTTTTCGTGGGTGACCTTTAATCCGTCTACGGTCACCACTGTTCCGTTAATCAGATCTTCTACCTGCAGAAACTGGTCTGCAGTACCAAATAACCGGAGAAAGTCATTTCCGGACCCCTTCGGTACTACCGTAATTTCCGCATTTGGAAAGCCTACAGCGCCGTTGCACACTTCATAGAGGGTTCCGTCTCCCCCTACAGCGTAGAAGCGAACCGGTTCTCCAGCGGCTTCTGCAGCCTTTTCCTTGACGAAACGGGTTCCGTCTCCGGCACAGGTGGTGTTGTAAATTTCGTAGTCAACACCGGTTTTCTGTACGGCCGGAAGAATGTAGTCATTGACAACATCATACGGGATGTTCTTTCCGGAAACCGGATTCACCACAAAGTAATGTTTCATAACACGTACTCCTTTTTTTGCTTATTTAAAATACATATAATACTGACACTTAATCATGCCGTTATATAATTTCCTCCGTTTATCCGCTTTTCGTCCGAACAGCTGTTCAAAGTCTTCCGCAGGGCTGATGATGTTGTAAGCCCAGCCGCGTTCCCGCGGGAACTTTTCCCCTAACACCTGATACAGGCGATTTGCTTCTTCTAATTCCAATAAGCGCTCTCCGTACGGCGGGTTGACAATGACTGTCCCGCGATCAGACTTGCGCTGAAATTCCGAAATGTCTTTTACTTCAAAGGTAATCCGCTTGTCTACACCGGCGCGGCGTGCATTTTCTTTGGCAATTTCTACTGCGGCCGGGTCAATGTCTGAGCCGTAGGCCTGGAAGGTGCAGTCAAAGTCCACTAAATCCGCTGCGCGTGTCCGCTCTTCGGCCCAAACCTCCGGCGCAATCTGCGGGAAGGTTTCTGCCGCAAAGCGTCTGTGGATACCCGGTGCCATTTTCAGAGCCTGCATGGCCCCTTCAATTAAAATGGTGCCGGATCCGCACATTGGATCATACAGCGTGTGATACGGCCGCAGTCTTGCCAGATTGCAAAGGGACGCCGCCAGGGTTTCCTTCATGGGGGCTCCGTTTGCCTGCAAACGGTATCCCCGCTTGTGTAAACCGGTTCCGGTGGTGTCAATTAAAAGGCAGACTACGTCTTTCATAATGGAAAACTGAATCTGATACTTCGTGCCGGATTCTTCAAACCAAGTTAACTGATATTTACTTTTTAAACGTTCTACCACGGCCTTCTTAATAATGGCCTGGCAATCGGAAACAGAAAACAGCTTTGAATTCAGGGAATATCCCTTTACCGGGAAGGCATCCTGTTTTCCAATCCAGAGTTCCCAGGGAAGTGCTTTGGTTCCCTGAAACAGCTCTTCAAAGCTTCTGGCTTCAAAGGTACCAACCAGGATCTGAATCCGTTCTGCATAACGGCAGCAGAGATTAGCTCTGGCTAAAATATGTTCGTCTCCGGAAAAGAGAACCCGTGCATTTTCTGCCTGGACGTCCTCTGCTCCCAGTTCTTTTAATTCATTTGCTATTAAAGATTCCAGGCCAATCAGGCACGGAACAACAAAATTCATATACATTTATAGTTAACGACCTTTACAAACTTTACAATTTACAAAAAGAAACCGTCAGGATCCCTGACGGTTTGAATTGGGCATACCTAATATGTAAAAATTATACAAATTTTTTCGGCTTCAGTCAACTGAACCGTAAAAATTGCTTGCTATCTTTCTAACGAAGCAGTCCGGATTACAGCACACCGCTTGCATGCCGCGTTACGTGGCATCCAACATTGACAGATACCGGCAAACCGGCAATATGCGTTCCGCTGTATTCAATGTTAACGGCAAGGCAGGTGGTTTTTCCGCCAAAGCCTTGTGGTCCAATACCGGTCTGATTGATTTCTGCCAGCAGTTCTGCTTCCAGATCAGCATAAAAAGGATTGGCATTCCGCTGTTCTACCGGACGGCACAAAGCTTTCTTTGCCAGATAAGCGCAGTATTCAAAGTCTCCACCAATGCCGATGCCCAGCACCATAGGCGGGCAGGGATTGGAGCCAGCCTGGCGAACCACATCCAAAATATATCCTTTAATGTCATCCAGACTTGCTGCCGGTGTAAACATTTTTAGCTGAGACATATTTTCTGAGCCAAAGCCTTTTGGTGCAACAGTAATCTTAATCTGATTCCCTTCCACTACTCTTAAATGCAGCACTGCCGGCGTGTTGTCATTGGTATTGACACGGTTTAACGGATCTGCCACAACCGATTTCCGAAGAAAGCCTTCTTCATATCCTTTGGCAACACCGGCATTAATGGCATCTCCAATCAGTCCGCCTTCCACATGGACATCGGCACCCAGATCAACAAAAACGACTGCCATGCCGGTATCCTGGCAAATGGGAATATCCAGTTCTTTGGCCGCATCCAGATTTTTGACCAGATCCTGCATGATGGATGCAGGTAACTCTTCTGTTTCCTGCTGACACCCTTCTGCAATGCAGGTGACTAAATCGCCGGGGAGTACCTTATTGGCACGGATACAAAGTGCTGCCGTCAAATCAACAATTTCCTGAAATGGAATAGAACGAATACTCATGTTACTTTCCTTTAATATCTTTTGTTTCCGCCACGACGGCTGTATCCGCCATGCTTGGATTCCGTTGCATGCTTATAATCTGCCATTTTGGAGTCCGAATCTACTTTGAATTTAGCCATCATTTCTTCAAAGGTCATTTCGGAAGCCGGCTTGGTTTCCTTCTTCTGACCCTGCCACACATTTGGCTTGGGGCGTGGTTTTCTTTCCCGCTGTTCTGTATGGCCTTCTCCTTTTGCAGCAGTCTGATGTTCCTTGGCATCCATCAGCTCCTGATTGCCTTCCACCTGTTTTAATGAAAGGCTGATTTTTCCGGCGTTGTCAATGCCGATTACCTTTACGTTAACTTCCTGACCCTTTTCCAAGAAATCCGCAATATCCTTTACAAAGTGATTGGATACTTCGGAAATATGGACCAAGCCCACTTTGTCATTCTCCAGATTGACAAAGGCGCCGAATTTGGTCAGCCCCGTAATTTTCCCTTTTACAATTGCTCCTACTTCCAAGGCCATGCAAAAAATTTCCTTCCCCTGTTTAGTTTTTTTATTTTATTCTCCTGCACCGGATCCGGTGTCATAATAAACACTTTCTCCGGGAAGAACATAGCCTAATACATCCCGCGCAACGCGTTCCATATAAGATTCATTATCTTCGTTTTCTTTCAGATCCTTCAGGTCTTCATTCTGCCCTGAAACTTCTTCCAGTTGGGTTTGCGCTTCCGCCAGCTCCTGTTTCTTTTCTTTGATATCCAGTTGTACGGAAACCAGAGAAATAAGGAAATAACCGATCAGGGCCACCAGGGCAAGTGTCAGAATAAAGCTGAAGCGTCTTTGTTTTTCCCTTTTTGTAGCCAAAGCAACCGCCTTTCTTCCCCTTTATCCGGCAGATTTTCAAGTAAAAAAATTATACAATATCTATTTCCCGGATTGCAAGCAAACATCCTGTTTTTTAAGAATCTGACAGCAATTCATACAGGTCTCCCGCCGTTTCCTTGGTGGCATACTCAGAGACCGTCCGTACCCTGGCCTTCAGGATCCGATTTCCCATATGAATTTCAATGATGTCCCCTTCCTTTACGTCATAGGAAGCCCTGGCAACTTTATCATTAACCAGAACGTGTTTGGCATCACAGAGCTCATTGGCAACCGTCCGACGTTTTACCAGGCGGGACACTTTTAAGTATTTATCCAGTCTCATGCTGACTCCTTTCCTTTCTTTTTTGTTTTTCTTTAGCGATTTAGCGGCATCCTGTTACCAAGAAAAAAGAGGAGTGATTTCCACTCCTCCTTTTCATATACTCAAAATCTGATTATTTAACAGCGTCTTTGAGAGCTTTACCGGCCTTGAAAGCTGGAAGCTTGGATGCAGGTACCTGCATTGGTTCACCGGTGCGCGGGTTGTGGCCCTGCTTTGCAGCGCGGTCACGTACTTCAAAGGTGCCGAAACCAACAAGCTGAACCTTATCTCCGGCTTTCAGAGCGTCAGTGATGCCTTCGATAACAGCGGCAACTGCTTTTTCTGCGTCTTTCTTGGTGAAGCCGGTAGAAGCGGCTACAGCATTAACAAGATCAGTTTTATTCATGTACTTGTCCTCCAAAAAAATAAATTTGTTTCAAACGATTATGAATAAATAAAGTACAGATTACTTCATAAGCATTTTACTTTATCAGTCCGTGCTTTTCAAGTACTTTTGCGATTTTTTGGCCTTTTGGCAGGCCCAGGACATCCTCTTTACTAAGGACATTCAGCAAAAGTACAAAGCCGACCCAGGAAACAACGGCAGCAACGGCAGCAATCATAGTTGCATAGGTAAACCCTGCATTTCTACCCTGCCCTGCGCCCTCTGGGAACAGACCATAACAGATCTGATAAACACCATAACAAACAGCGGCTGCAAGAGTGCCGGCAAAAGCGGGTTTTAAGAAAGTATCTTTCCAGTCAATCTTTACCTGGGTTTCTTTCAGCAGGGCATGCAGGTTCTGTGCTATTACGATAACATAGAACAAAATGGTTCCTACCGGTGCCCCCTTCAGATTAATAACCGGGATACTAACCAGAATATAGTTACAGGCAATTTTGGCAATGGATGCCCAGATTAAGGATTTTACGGGCACATCGGTCCGGTTAACTGCCTGTAGCATATTGGTAATTGGTGTGGAAATAGACAATAGCAAAGCAAAAATACCAAAGACCTGAACATACGGTGTGGTAATACTAAGGGAAGCTTCTGCTTTGGAGCCGACATAGAAGATCTTTAAAATGGGACCTGCCAGAACAGCCATACAAAGTCCGGCCGGTACTGACAACAGGGTTGCAGTTTTCAGAACGGTGGAAATGGAAGAACGCATTTTGGCCTTGTCTTTCAGTGCAAAGGCACCGGAAAGAACCGGAATAGCGCTTAATCCAAGCGTCATAATAACCGACGGAACCAGGTTACGGAAGTCAAACGCAGTGGCATAAGAGCCATACAGGAATGCGCCAATATCTTCTTTTAAGGTTCCGGACTGGGTAATGGCCGTGGCATACATATTGTAAACGGTGTCAAAGTCTTTATCCAGGGCACGGTTCAAGCGGTTATTAATAGTGGAAGAGTCAATTAAGTTGGTAATATTCAGAATTAAGGATGTGGTCATAACCGGAATGGCAAACTTAATAATATGTTTTGCCAGCGAACGGTCCGTTTCCTGTAGCTCCGGTGCCTGCAAAAGCATTTCTTTGGTAATACCATCACCAATCAGCAGATGCCGAATTTGCAGATAAATCAAGCCTACTATTGTGCCTGACGTAACACCGACTACAGCTGCAGCTGCTGTATAAGGAGCCATAATACTTTCACACTGTGCCAGCGTTGTACAGGTCTGCCCCAAAACTTTACCTGTAGCATAGTACTGTTCCGTACCGTAATTCATGACAGCAGAGGCAAGAACGGTTCCCACACCCATTTTAATAACTGCTTCAATAACCTGTGAATATCCGGTCGGCTTCATGTTCCGTAAGCCTTCGTAATAACCACGGTAAGACGACATCATGCAACAGAACAGAATGGCTGGTGCCAACAGGAACAGACAAGGCAACAGATTTTCATAGTTCTTAACATAAGACTCATATGGGACTGCCAGTCCGCACATCAGAAGCGTACCAAAAATACCGGTGGCAAAATAAAGCCGCCGTGCCACTTTCCGTATTTGCCTTACGTCCTTGTAATGGCCCTGGGCAAAGTGCTCTGATACCAGTTTGGAAACAGCTACCGGCAACCCCGCCATGGAAATGGCGTAAAGCGGCGTATACAGCTCATAAGTAACATTGAAATAACCCCGACCAACGGTACCGATAATGGCTGTCAGCGGAATTTTATAGAACAAATTGATTAAATGGACAATTACCGTAGTAATCATCAAGATGGCAGCACCGCCTAATAAGGACTGTGTCTTTTTCTTTTCTTTCACGCTGAGCTGCTCCTTTTACTGATGATGATACTGCAACAGAAAACGGGAAAGTTCCTCTTTCTGCTCTTGTAGCTTTTCAAAGCGCGTATTGTACTCATACGGATACTTGAAATGGAATAGGCGGGAAATGGCATTGGTACCGGGTACCTTCAGCTTGGTAACTGCTCCTGCCCCGCAGGAAAGAATGCTGTGGCACTCCTCCATCATGTAGATGTTGTAGTAACATTCCTGTCCCGGTTTACACCAACCCACATTTTCCAGATTTCCGACAGAGCGGGTTTGGCGGTATAGATAATACGGCAAATGGCCGGCAGAACGCAACTGTTTTTCTGCTGTATGCAACATTTCTGCCGTATCTTTTCCTCTGGAAAACAGTTCTTCCGTGGGAATCAGATTGGATGACCGTTTATAAGCAAGTGTATGTACCGTAACCGATTCCGGATCCAGTGCTAAAACAGCATCCAGGGAGCGCTCAAAGTTTTCCGGCGTATCCCCTTCCAACCCGGCAATCAGATCCATATTGATATTCCGGAAGCCCAGGCTACGTGCATCCTGAAAGCAGGATTCAATATCTTTAACCGTATGATCCCGTCCAATGCTTTGCAAAATAGAGTCGGTCATGGTCTGGGGATTAACACTGACTCTGGTTACGCCGCCCTGCCGGATGGCTTCCCATTTTGCAGGGCTCATGGTATCCGGTCGGCCGGCTTCAAAGGTAAACTCCCGCGCCTTTGAAAGGTCAAATTCCGATTGAATGGTGCCAAGCAAAGCCGTTATCTGCTCTGCTGACAAGGTAGACGGGGTACCTCCACCAATATAAACCGATTCCAGCTGCAGATTGCTGTTCCGCACCAGTTCTGCCGTCTGCTGTAACTCTTTTAATAACAAGTCTACATAAACCGGAAGCAGCTTCTTTGCACCGGGTGAAGAAATTGAGTGAGAGACAAAAGAGCAATACGAGCAGCGATTCGGGCAAAAAGGAATAGAAACATACAGGCTGTAGGAATTGGGTGTGGAAGTTGCCAGAATCCGTTCTTCCGTTTCGGACACCTGACAAACCAGTTCCGCTTTTTCCGGGCTAACGAGTAAGTCTTTGCAAAAGTGCTCCCTGGCGGCTTCTGCGCCAGATTGTTCCATATAGGAGGTCATCAGCTTAGACGGCCGCACCCCTGTTAAAATACCCCATGGAGGTGTTATTCCGGTCAATTCTGACAACGTGCGATACAGCACCCGTCCAGCCAGAATTTCCGTGGATTCCGTGAAAGGTCCCTCTTCCTCCTGCTGCACGGTAATTCCGTTTCGTTCCGCCTGAATCTGAATCTTCTGCGATTCAGTATCTTCTGTTTTAAGAACGGTAATAATACCACTGTCATCCGCATCTAAATACGGTTCTTCTTCCCGAATCTGAAACTTTTCCTCAGGGAAAAAAGCCATGCTCAGCTTTTCCATTTCATAGCGGAGGGGACAATGAATCAGGTTAATTACCATGTCATTTTCCTCATCATGCGGTTATGGGTTCGTTCAAAGTCCAGGCTGGTGCTGGGACCGTGTCCGGGGAATACTTTATAGTCTCCTTCCAGACTTCCCAGTTTATACAGGGAAGCGCGCATATCGTCCATATTGCCACTATAGAAATCCGTGCGACCATAGGTTTTAAAGAACAAGGTGTCTCCGGAAAATAGTACCTGATCCAGCAGGTAACAAAGGCTTCCTTTGGTATGACCCGGCGTGGCAATGACCGTAATTTCTTTTCCGGCAAAAGGAATTCTGTCCCCTTCTCCGACGGTTTGATCAGCCGGAACCGGAGTCTGTTCTGACGGATTGGCACCGGAGTACTTGGCATCCGTCAGATAGACGGCATCCGGTTCGGAAATCAGAATTTTTGCATCCGGGAACTGCTCTTTTAAAAAGGCAACACCAAGAATATGATCATAGTGACCGTGGGTCAGCAAAATGTATTTTAATTCTTTCATGCCCATATCCTGCAGGGCTGATACAAACTCCGGAGAAGGGGTCCCGGGGTCTACCACCAGTGCCTGACCCGAAGTTTCCTCTACTACCAGATAACAATTTTCTTCCAGTGCACCGTTTACCATTGTTTTTACTTTCAAAGCAGGTGCCTCCTTTGATTTTATGCTTTTCTTGCAACCCACTGTGTTGTGTCATACACAATGGTAACCGGTCCGTCATTCAGTAAGCGGACCTTCATATCGGCACCAAAGATGCCGTGTTTTACTTCCTTTACCCCATTGGCCTGCAACTGCTCCATAAAATATTCATAGAGCGGGACTGCCTGTTCCGGCCGTGCCGCCTGGATAAAGGACGGCCGATTTCCTTTTTTTGTATCCGCCAGAAGCGTAAACTGGGAAATAACCAGACAGGAATAATTCAAATCCAGTAAGGATAAATTCATTTTTTCGTCTGCATCTTCAAAAATACGCAGATTGGCCACTTTTTTTGCCAAAATTTCAGCATCTTCTTTGCTGTCGTCCTGATGAACGCCCAGCAGAATCAGAAAGCCGTTTTGAATTTCGGACACCAGTTCGTTTTCTACGGTAACAGATGCTTCCGAAACCCGTTGGATGACTGCTTTCAACTCTTGGTTCCTCCTTAAATACCGGTTCGTTCTACGTCTATAACGCTATCCAGCTTTCGCAGATGGCGGATGACCGTGTTCAGATGATCGGCTCCGTTAACACTGACGGTAATGGTAAGCAGGATGTTGCCGCCTTTGGCCGGCGTAGAAGAAATGCGCTGAATGTAAACATGCATGGATGCAAGATCTGTTGAAATATCTGCCAGCAGGCCAATTTTATCCAGACAGAAAATATTAATAGTGGCGTTAAAGGTTTCTTTGACATTGTCTGCCCAGCGAACCGCAACCCAGCGTTCCGGATCGGCAGCAGCTTCCAGGTCCTTTGGCACGTTGGTGCAGTCCCGTTTGTGAACGGAAACCCCATGACCTCTGGTAATGAAACCGATAATTTCATCTCCGGGAAGCGGATTGCAGCAACGGGACAGTTTAACAAGACAGTTTTCTATGCCATCCACAATAACGCCTTCACTGCTGGCATGATGTTGCGGCTGTGGCGTTGCTTCTTTGGATCCATTTCCTGGAAGCTCTTTGTTGGCCTTAACAATTTTACTGTATTCTTCCCGGATAAACGGCATGACGCTGTCCATGGTAATACTGCCGTATCCAATGGCGGCATAAAAATCATCCGTCTGTTCAAAGGATTTCTTTTCCGTCAGGGACGCAATCAGGGTGGCATATTCGTCTTCCGAGAAATGCATCCGGTTCCGGCGAATGGTTTTTTCCAGTTCAATCCGGCCTTCTTCAATATTCTCTTCCCGCCGTTCCTTTTTAAACCAGGAGCGGATTTTTGTCCGTGCACCACTGGTTTTCACAATTTTCAGCCAGTCACGGGAAGGGCCCTTATTCGGGTCCGGAGAACGCAGGATTTCCACAATTTCACCGGTTTTTACCTGGTAATCCAGCGGTACAATCCGGCCGTCTACCTTGGCTCCAATCATACGGTGTCCTACCTGGGTATGAATGGCATATGCAAAGTCAATTACCGTGGATCCCGCAGGAATATTAATGACGTCCCCTTTCGGAGTGAAAACAAATACATCGTCCGGGACAAAGTCATTTTTAATGGTTTTTACAATTTCCTCTACGTCATCCGCATCTTTCTGGTTTTCCAGCAGACGGCGAATCCAGACAATCTGCTCTTCAAAGCGGGAACTGCCGGACTTGTCTCCCAGTTTATACTTCCAGTGCGCAGCAATACCGTATTCCGCTGTCTGGTGCATTTCCCTGGTCCGAATCTGCACTTCAAAGGGAATTCCGCCTTCCGAAATAACAGTGGTATGCAAAGACTGATACATGTTGGACTTTGGCGTGGAAATATAGTCCTTAAACCGTCCCGGCAAAGAGTGATACATATCATGAATAATACCAAGGCAGTTATAACAGTCTGCCACGGTATCCACAATAATGCGGCAGGCATAGACATCATAAATTTCATTAAACTCTTTGTTTTGCAGGAACATCTTACGGTAAATTCCGTAAATGGACTTCCGTCTGCCATAAATTTCTGCCTTCGGGAAGGTTTGATGGATGCGTTCGGAAATCCGCTCCAGGGTGTCGTCAATCAAATCCGGGTGAGCAGCTTCCTCTTCCTTTAACAGGTTTTCAATCATTTCATAACCGTAGCGGTCAAGATAACGAATGGCAAGATCTTCCAGTTGCTCTTTAATTGAGCTGATTCCAAGCCGGTGCGCAATGGGTGCATAAATTTCAAGGGTTTCCAGTGCCTTATCAATCTGCTTTTGCGGGCGCATGTATTCCAGCGTGCGCATATTGTGCAACCGGTCTGCCAGTTTAATGATGATGACGCGGATGTCCTGCGACATGGCAATCAGCATTTTACGGATATTTTCCGCCTGACGCTCTTCCCATGTTGCCGTAGGCACTTTACCCAGTTTTGTAACGCCATCTACCAGATTGGCTACATCTTTTCCAAAGGTTTCTTCAATATCCTGTAAAGTGATATCGGTGTCTTCTACTACATCGTGCAGCAGGGCAGCAATCAGGGATTCATGATCCATTCCAAGGTCAAACAGAATACGGGCAACCGCTACCGGATGCATAATGTAAGGTTCCCCGGAAAAGCGGATTTGTCCTGCATGGGCCTTGGACGCCATTGCATACGCTTTTTCCATCAGGGCAATTTCACCCGGATCATACTGTGTTGGGAACAAAGCACGTAATTCGGAAAAACCGTCGTCTTCATGGGTCGGGTTCACCGGCTTATTTTCCGGTGCCTTTTGCGGCATTTCATCCTGATGTGTGACTTCATGTGCTACTTCATGTTCTGACATGATATCACCTCCTTCGTTAACTTAAATATTGCCGAATCTGTTGCAGAATGGGAGCTGTCTGCAGATCAACCTTTTCCGTAGCGGCGGGAACGGTCAGCAGACCCTGGTCATTCAGTTCCAGCAGGTGCAACTCCTTCATGGCCATTAATGCCACTCTGGTTTTACACAAATTGTTATTCGGCACATTGGTCCTGTAATATAAGAATTCATACGCCTGGGTGTCATAGGGAATTCCCTGCTTCAGGAACGTATAAAGACCTGCAAAAACAGTCCGGTCAGGCAATGCATAAGCAGCCTGTTGCGCAGACAAAGCGGTTCCGGCCCGGATGCGGTCAAAGATGGCTTCGCCTTCCACCATAAGCCGGTCATCGGCCCCGGCAGGCCGGATGTCCTGTACAATAACGGACACGGATTCCGTGCCGTTATAGGAATTCCGGCTAAGGGTACAAACCAGGTCCACCTTGTCCCCTTTTCCATAAGGAAAATGGGGATCCGAGAAGCGGACAACGGAAATACCGGCGGTATGATTTTCCTTGTGTACCTGTAAACGGATATGCTGTCCGCTGTCTCCCATGTGGCGGACCTGTTCAATAACCACGTTAAACAAGCCGAAGACCGGGCTGGGATTATCCGTGCCAAAGGGTTCAAGTAGTTCTATGGAATCCAGAAGGCAAAGCTGGACCGCTTCCGGCAGTAACTTACAGTCAATCCGTAACTTTGGAAAAACGGGATCCTGCTGATAAGCAAACTGGTTAATGGCACTAATAAAGTCTGGCAATGTGCTTTCTGACACGGTCATGCCGGCTGCCAGTTCATGGCCGCCATAAGCCATCAGGTATTGGTCACATGCTTTTAAGGCATGATAAATATGGAAGCCTTCTACACTGCGGCAGGAACCTTTGTAGGTATCTCCTTTTTTAGTCAGGATAATAACCGGGCGCAAATACCTGGCCAGCAACTTGGAAGCAACAATACCAAGTACGCCTTCGTGCCAGTCTTCTCCGTAAACAACAAGAACCGGCAGGTGCGGGACCGCGGGATGGTCTTTCAGCCAGGCAACGGATTCCCGGTATATTTTCTGTTCTGCTTCGTGACGGCGGGTATTCAGTTCTTCTAACTGCTCCGCCATTTCCTGTGCTGCCTGGGAATCCTCTGCCAGCAGAAGATCCAGCGCCTGTTCCGCACTTGCCATGCGGCCTGCGGCATTAATACGCGGCGCCAGGCCAAAGGAAATATTCTGGGATGTCAGTGTTTTTCCGGCCAGTCCGCACTTGTCTACCAGTGCGGAGACGCCGGGGCGCGGGTCCGTATTTAATACGTCCAGGCCCAGCTTTACCAGTTTGCGGTTTTCTCCGGTCAGCGGCACTAGGTCAGCCACCGTACCGATTGCCACAAGGTCAATATAATTGGCAATGACACTGTCCTGACTGCCTTCCATGGCACAGGCCAGTTTAAAGGCAATCCCAACACCGCAGTAATCTTCAAAGGGACACTTAGAATCTGCCCTGTGCGGATCTACCACTGCAACACAGTCAGGAAGTACCTCGCCGGGAAGATGGTGATCCGTAACAATCAGTTCCATGCCCTTTTCCCGAATATACTTTGCTTCTTCCGTTGCAGCAATGCCGTTGTCAACGGTAATGATCAGGCGGGTGTCCATGGCCTGCATGCGGTCAATAACGCCACGGCTAAGGCCGTAGCCATCGGTTTCCCGGTCCGGCAACAGATAAACCACGTCTGCCCCCTGTGCTTCCAGGTAAGAATACAGAAGGGCTGTGGAGGTAACACCGTCTGCGTCATAGTCTCCAAATACACAGATGCGTTCTTCGGAAAAAATGGCTTCGTCTATGCGATTTACTGCAATCTGCATGTCCGGCAGTAAAAACGGATTGATGAGTTCTTCCGAGGAATCGAAGAAGGCATCCAGCTGTTCTTTGGTTTTCATACCCCGTTGGGAAAGCAGCAAAGCGGCAAACGGATCCAGGGAATACGTTTCTGAAATTTGTGCTGCCAAATCCTTATCCGGATTCCCTAAACTCCAAATTTTTCGGCCCATATTCCCACCTCCTTAAAACCCAATTATTTTACCATAAACGGCCGATAAATAAAACAAAAAAGGCTCTGAGAAAACCTCAGAACCTTTTGCGTGGTGGAGATGATCGGGATCGAACCGACTACCTCTTGAATGCCATTCAAGCGCTCTCCCAAGTGAGCTACACCCCCGTAAGCACTTGCTTATATTACCATATGGTTTCTGTAATTGCAAGCCCCTTTTCCTTGTTTGAACACCTCTTTTGCATTATACTGGAAGTAACTTGGAAAGGATGTGTTCCCATGAATCGGAATCGGCCCATTTCGGAACAGGAATTGGACTATTTGCGCCTGCTGGCGAAAGAGTATCCCAACGAACAAGTTTGCGCAACTGAAATTATCAACTTAAATGCCATTCTTGGCCTGCCAAAACCAACAGAGCATTTCATGTCCGATTTGCACGGTGAATACGAAGCCTTTACCCAGATCATGAGAAGTGCCTCCGGTGCCATCCGGGAAAAAATTGACATGCTGTATCAGGACAGTATGTCTTCCGAAGAGCGGGCAGAACTTGCCACATTAATTTACTATCCCAAAGAAAAAATGAAACAGATTCTTCCCTGGGTTAATGACAAAACCGAATGGTATGTTCAGACGCTGCACTATCTGATTGAAATCTGTCACTCTGTTTCTTTTAAATATACCCGTTCCAAGGTCCGGAAAGCATTGCCGGAAGAATATGCTTATGTTATTGATGAATTGCTGAATGCCGACTTCACCATGCACAACAAAATGGAATATTATGACACCATTTTAAACGGCATCATTGAAGTTGGAAAAGCGGAAGATTTTATCTGCGCCATGTGCAATGTCATCAATTATTTAATTGTAGATAAAATCCATATTATTGGCGATATTTATGACCGCGGCCCGCGGGCGGACTACATCATGGATTCCCTCATAGATCATCACAACGTGGATATTCAATGGGGAAACCATGATATTATCTGGATGGGCGCCGCAGCAGGATCTCCTGTCTGTATTCTGACCGTTCTGTCCAATTCCATTCTGTATCATAACCTGGACGTAATTGAATTCGGATATGGAATCAGCCTGCGTCCTTTATATATCTTTGCCAATGACTACTACGGATTAACGGACGTTGCCTGTTTTGCTACCCGCATCATGGATCCGAAGGACTTACAGAAACTAAGTGAAGTGGATCTGGAGCGGACAGCCAGAATGTCCAAAGCCACCGATATCTTATTATTTAAGCTGATGGGTCAGGTCATTTCCCGCAATCCGGATTTCCAAATGGATGACCGACTGCTGCTGAACCACATAGACTATGATTTAGCCAAAGTGGAAATTGACGGAAAAACGTACGCCATGCATGACTGTGATTTTCCAACGGTAGACATCTCCCACCCGTATCACATTACCGAAGCAGAGCAGAGCCTAATTGATGAATTAGTCCTGGCTTTTAAGAGCTCGGAACGCTTACAGCGCCATGTCCGTTATCTGTATTCCAACGGAAATATGTATAAGCGGTACAATGGCAATCTCCTATTCCACGGTGGCATTCCAATGGAACCGGATGGGTCCTTTACCAATGTGGTATTTGACGGTGAGCTTTACGCCGGCAAGCGCTTATTGGACTACTGTGAAAAGCAGGCCCGTAATGCCTATCATGCACCGGAAGGCTCTTCAGAACGCCTGAAAGGCATGGATTTCTGCTGGTATCTCTGGTGTGGTCCTAACTCGCCCTTGTATGCAAGAAACAAGATGACCACCTTTGAACGGCGGTTCCTTTCTGACCAATCCACCTGGGCAGAGCAAAAGAACTCATATTACCAATTTATTAACACTGCCGACGGTTGTGAAAAAATTCTGCAGGAGTTCGGTCTGACGGCGGAACATTGCCATATTATCAATGGCCACGTTCCGGTTCGTTCCAAAGACGGAGAATCTCCGGTCAAAGGCAACGGCAAGCTGATTGTCATTGACGGCGGCTTTTCTAAAGCTTATCAGAAAACAACCGGGATTGCCGGCTACACCCTGATTTACAACTCCAGACACATGGCCATTTCCGCACATGAACCGTTTGCCGGAAAAGAAACTGCTTTAAAGCAAAACAAGGACATCGTTTCCTCGGTTGTCATTACGGAAGAGCTTGACCACCGCATAAAAATCCGGGAAACCGACATTGGCCAGCAACTTCAAAAAAATGTAGATTACTTAAAACAGCTGATTGAAGCCTATCGGCAAGGCTATATTCAGGAGCAGCACAGAAAGAAAGGATAAACCATGGAACGGGAACGAATTGATTTCAGTCAGGACCGTGTGTCCTTCCGTCCGGACCGGCAAAGTCTCTTTTGCCAGACCTGCGGAGCAAAAACGCAAATGCAGATTCTGGAAGCGTCATTGGGAATGAATTCCTTTCAGCTGGTCTTTGCCAATCATACCAAGGATTTGTATTTCTTCTGCCCGGACTGTCATAGCGTATATGCTTTAGATGACGGTAAACTTTGTGACAGCTTTGCGGATCAACCGGAGAAGCACATCGCAGAGGTAGAGGAAAAACTCCGCTTTTTGTACCGGTTGTAATATAACTCGTGCCGGCAAAACTCCGGTACAATGCAAAGCCCGGTGCAATATTGAAAACGAAAATTCACAACGAAAGCCCGCTACAGAATATATCCGTAGCGGGCTTACTATATGCTCCTACCTATAAAACAGGAAACTTATTATTTGAAGTAACGCTTCAGCATGCCTTCCAAAGCCTTGCCGTGGCGGGCTTCGTCTCTGGCCATTTCATGAACGGTGTCATGGATGGCGTCCAGACCGTTTTTCTTGGCGCAGGTGGCAAGATCTACTTTGCCGGCGGTAGCGCCATATTCGCAGTCTACTCTCCAGGCAAGGTTATCCTTGGTGGAAGCAGTCATCTTCGGCTCCAGGTCAGAACCCAGCAGTTCTGCAAATTTGGCAGCATGTTCTGCTTCTTCATAAGCAGCCTTTTCCCAGTAAAGACCAATTTCCGGATAGCCTTCTCTGTGGGCAATTCTTGCCATGCACAGATACATGCCGACTTCGGAGCATTCGCCGTTGAAGTTGGCAACCAGCTGATCATAGATGTATTTCTTGTCTTCTTCGGAAATGTCCGGGTTGTTCTTTACGGTTTTTTCATACACGCCAAATTCGTGTTCTGCAGCCAGTTTCAGGTTCCCTACTACTTCCTTGAATTTGTCAGCTCCAACATGACAAACCGGGCAGGTGAAATCTGCAGGAAGGGATTCCGCTTCATAAACATAGCCACAAACAGTACATACAAATTTTTTCATAATAAATACCTCCAAAATTCATTCAAATCAAACATCATTGGACGGGATTCCCCGTTGTTTACACTGCAAACAAATGCCGTTAAAGGTCAGATCATAGGAATCCAAATTGGGGTCCTGTTCCAGGACTTTTTCTACCCCGGGAATGCTTGGCACCGGATAGTCATAAATCCGGTTGCAGGAATAACAGTACAGATGATAATGCAGGGATACATCCGCATCAAAGTGATCTGCGGTTTCTGCATGCAAAATCCGTACCTGACCGGCGGCAGCCAACTGTTTCAGATTCCGATACACCGTTGCCAGACTGATATTGGGAACGGTCTCTTTAACCGAGTCATACAGTTCTTCTGCAGTGGGATGATCATACCGAGAAGACAGGTTTGCATAAATGGCATCTCTTTGTTTGCTTTGTCTTAACTTTGCCATTTTGCTCTCTCCTTATCGATAATGATTATCACTTATAATATAGCATGAAAAAACGGAAAAGCAAGCATTTTTCTGCCACTTTTCCGCTTTTTACTAAAAATTAGACTAAGCTTACCGTTTCCAGGCGAGTCAGTTCTTTTCCCTTTTGGAAAAATTTACGCTTTCAGCAGTCCTGCCATAATTTCCAGGCCCTTTTCTAGTTCTTCCTTGCTGATGGTCAGCGGCGGAAGAAGGCGCAGTGTGTTCTGACCGGCGGTCAGAACCAGCAGGCCACGCTCCATAAGTGCTTTTGCAAGGTCCTTATTGACGACACCGTCTAAACCAATACCAATCATCAGGCCCATACCACGAACCGATGTAACAAAATCACAGTTCCAGGAAGCAATCTGCTGTCTGATGTAGTCTCCCTTTTTGGTAACTTCTGCAATAACGTCATCCGTCAGTACATCCAGCACAACATTAGCAGAAGCACAGGCAACCGGATTTCCGCCAAAGGTAGATCCATGGTCTCCAGGCCCTAATACGTTAACCAGATCCGGGCTGCAGATAAATCCGCCCATGGGCAAACCGCCCGCAATTCCCTTTGCAAAGGAAACCACATCCGGCTGAATTTCATAATTCATATAGGCAAACAGCTTTCCGGTTCTGCCAATGCCGGTTTGTACTTCATCAATTAACAGAAGCAGGTCATGCTCTTTGCAATAGGCAGCTACTTTCTGGACGTATTCTTTGTCCATTGGCATAACGCCGCCTTCGCCCTGAATCAGTTCCAGCATAATGGCGCAGGTGTCTTCTTTTACCTGTGCAATTAAGGCATCATAGTCATTGGCCGGTGCATAAGAGAAACCAGGGGTGAACGGCATGAAAAATTCATGGAAGTGATCCTGTCCCGTAGCCTTCAGCGTGGTAATTGTTCTTCCGTGGAAGGAGTTCAGCAAGGTTAAGATAGTGGATCGCCCGTCACCATATTTGTCAAAGCTGTACTTTCTGGCAAGCTTGACCATACCTTCATTGGCTTCCGCTCCGGAGTTACCAAAGAAAACGGCGCCCATGCCGGTTCTTTCCACCAGCTTTTCTGCCACTTGTGCACAAGGTGCGGTGTAATACAGATTGGAAATATGTGCCAGTTTGGAAATCTGTTCCGAAACAGCGGCAATCTGCTTTTCGTTGGCGTACCCAATGGAAGAAACACCAATGCCGGAGGTAAAGTCAATGTAGGAATTGCCTTTATCATCGTACAACGTAGCGCCCTTGCCGTGATCAATCAGAAGATCATTTCTGGCATAGGTGTGCATCACGTATTTTTTATCCAACTCTTTGATATCCATTATACCTTGTCCTCTCCTCTCCAAATCATGGTGCCGATACCCTTATGGGACAGCAATTCAATCAGAATGGAATGCGGGTTTCTGCCGTCCAGGATATGGGTTCGTTCTACGCCCATTTCCAACGCTCTCTGGCAGCAGTCCACTTTCGGAATCATGCCGCCGGTCAGAATACCGCTTCCTTTTAAGTCGTCAATTTCATCCAAACGGATTTGGCGGATCAGACTGCCCGGATCTTTTGGATCCCGCAGAACACCTTCTACATCCGTCATCAGAATCAGTTTGGTTGCACCAACGGCAATAGCAATTTCTGCTGCCGCAGTGTCTGCATTAATGTTGTAACAGGTATTTCCGTCCAGGCCTGCTGCCACAGTGGAAACCACCGGGATGGCATCCTTGGCCAGAATAATTTTAATGATATCCGGGTCTACGCCAACAATTTCGCCGACTAAACCGTAGTCATAGCCGTCTCCTTTATCCAGTTTTACGGCAGTAATGAAGTTGTCATCCATGCCGCAAATGCCGACAGCGTGACCGCCAACATGGTTAATCTTGGTAACCAGATTCTTATTGACTTTACCGGCCAGAACAGACTGTACCACATCCATGGTTTCTTCGTCCGTATAGCGAAGCCCGTTGACAAATTTGGACTGATGGCCGATTTTTTCCAGCATGGCGTTGATTTCAGGACCACCGCCGTGTACCAGAATAACTTTAATTCCAACCAGGGAAAGCAGCACTACGTCGTGAATGACTGCATCAAACAGGTCGGGAGAAATCATGGCGTTGCCACCGTATTTTACAACGACAGTCTTACCGGAGTACCGTTGAATGTAAGGCAGCGCTTCCACTAAAATTTTTGCTTTGTCTGCAGATGAAATATCCATGTGCCTTACCTCCTTATGTGCGATAATCTCCGTTAATTTTAACGTAATCATAGGTCAGGTCACAGCCCCAGCAAGTGGCAGAGCCGTCCCCTTCCGCTAAAGAAATCTGAATAATTACTTCTTTTTCTGAAAGAACTTTTGTGGCAAGCTCTTCGTCAAACGGAATTCCCTTGCCGCCTTCACAAACCGGAACCGTGCCGGCAGCAGAGGCAAAACTGATTTTGGCACCGGACGGTTTGAATTCTGCGCCGGAGTAGCCCATGGCACAGAGAATTCTGCCCCAGTTGGCGTCTTTTCCGAACACAGCAGCCTTAGTCAGCGAAGAGGAAATAACGCTCTTGCCCAGCTGTTCTGCCGTGGCTTCGTCCTTGGCACCGCTAACTTCACAGGTAATCAGGTGCGTTGCCCCTTCCCCGTCTGCGGCCATTTCTCTGGCAAGCTCTACGCAAAGAGCATTCAAAACCGTTGTAAAGGTTTGGTAATCTGCATTCTTTTCCGTAATGGCCTGGTTTTCTGCCATACCGTTTGCCAGAAGAATACAGCTGTCATTGGTGGACATATCTCCGTCTACACTGATGCGGTTAAAGCTTTTGGAAACCGCTTCCCGCAAAGCTTCCTTCAGCAGATCTTTATGAATGGCCACATCCGTGGTCAGGTAGCATAGCATGGTACCCATGTGCGGATGAATCATGCCGGAGCCCTTGGAAATACCGCCTAAATGGCAGGTCTTTCCGCCCAGCTCAAACTCATAGGCCAGTTCTTTCTTTACGGTATCGGTTGTCATAATGGCGTGTGCCACGTCATCAGATCCGTTTGGATTCAGGCCGTGAACCAGTTCCGGAAGAGCCGCTTCAATGGCCTCTACATTTAAACGGACACCAATAACACCGGTGGAAGAAACTAAGACGTCCTCCTCCCGTAAATTCAGTGCCTTGGAAACCATCTGGCATTCCTGCGTAGCAGTTTCAATGCCTTCCGGGGCACAGGCATTGGCGATGTAGCTATTTACAATGACTGCCTGGGCCACCCCGTTTTCCAGGTGCTGCTGATCCAGCACAACCGGATCTGCCTTGACCAGGTTACTGGTAAACAGACCGGCAGCACTGCAAAGCACTTCGGAATAAATCAGGCCTAAATCCTTTCTGGACGGATTAGACGTTGCTTTAATACCAGCGTGCAGACCGTTGGCCAGAAATCCTTTGGCGGCGCAGATGCCGCCTTCTATCTTCTTCATGTTGTACTCCTTCATACCAGGCCTTCTGTTTCCGGGAAGCCCAACATCAGATTCATATTCTGAACGGCTGCGCCGGAAGCGCCCTTTCCAAGATTATCAAAGCGGGAAACCAGAACCATACGGTCTTTGTTCCCGCAGACGGTAATTTCCAATTGATTGGTACCGGCAAACTGATTGGCTGACAGGAAACCACTTGTGGTTACTTCTTCGGCAACCTTAACCAGTGCCGTATTGCGATAGTATTCAAACAGCATGTCCCGGATTTGCTGCGGTGTATAGCCTTTAACCTGGGAACCATGAAGCGGAATGGAAACTTCCATGCCCTTGTAATACTGGTCTACAATAGGGCAAAATACAGGAGCTTCTGTCAGTCCGCAGACCTGTTGCATTTCCGGCAGGTGCTTATGATTGCCGTTTAGGCCGTACTGACGGGGCGCATCCAGCGCCACGTCCCGATCCGACGCTTCATATTCGGCAATCATATTTTTCCCGCCGCCGGAGTAACCGGTCAGGGAAAAGGCCGTCAGCGGCGTATCCGCGGGAAGAATGTCCAGCTTTACCAAAGGATACACAATAGAAATGAAACCGGTGGCATGGCAACCCGGATTGGCCACCCGTCCGGCTGTCATAATATGCTGTCTTCGTTCATACGAAAGTTCCGGAAAGCCGTAGGCCCAATCCGGGTTTACGCGGTGCGCCGTGGACGCGTCAATGACGCGGGTGGCCGGATTTTCAATCAGGCTGACGGCCTCCCTGGCCGCCTGGTCCGGCAGGCACAGAAAAACAATATCTGCCTTGTTTAAATACTCTTTTCGCAGGGCGGGATCTCTTCGTTGTTCTTCCGGAATCAGCAGAAGCTGAATGTCAGAACGGGAACCCAGGCGGTCATAAATTTGCAGGCCTGTTGTTCCGGATTTTCCGTCTATGTAAACGATTGGTTTCAAAAAAGGTCCTCCCCTGTTTTGTAGTATAGGTATGATAATACAAAAGTACGGTATCTTCAAGTTGTATTTGCATATAAATTCAATAAATTCCCAAAATTATTGAATATTTATTCAATTTATACTGCATAAATATAGAAATATGCAATAGTGGGTCTGTTTTACAACAGACCCACAGTCATTTTAGTCCATGCTTACCTTGTGATAAACCTTCTTGCCTTTCTTCAGAACAATGCCGGCTTTCAAAGCATCTTCTGCAAAGGTGGTGAACGGATCGGTTACTTTTTCACCATCTACGGAAATACCACCCTGCTGTACCAGACGTCTGCCTTCGCCCTTGGAAGAGCAGATGCCGGTCTTTACCAAGAGGTCAAGTACCGGAATGGCACCATCCGTTAAATCAGCACCTGTCAAAACCGTGCTTGGCATATCTTCGGAATTACCGGCGCCGGAGAACAGGGCCCTTGCCGTATTCTGTGCCTTTACGGCCTCTTCTTCCCCATGAACCAGTTTGGTCAGTTCATAAGCCAGAATTTCTTTGGCAGTATTCAGCTGACTGCCTTCCCAGGAATCCATAGCGTCAATTTCTTCCAGCGGAAGGAAGGTCAGCATACGGATACATTTCAAAACATCGTCGTCTCCGACATTTCTCCAATACTGATAGAATTCGTATGGAGAGGTCTTTTCCGGATCAAGCCAAACAGCGCCGGATGCCGTCTTGCCCATTTTCTTTCCTTCCGAGTTCATCAGAAGGGTAATGGTCATGGCATAGGCGTCTTTGCCCAGTTTCTTACGGATCAGTTCGGTACCGCCCAGCATATTGGACCACTGGTCGTCACCGCCGAACTGCATGTTACAGCCGTATTCCTTAAACAGATGATAGAAGTCATAGGACTGCATAATCATGTAGTTGAATTCTAAGAAGGAAAGTCCTCTTTCCATGCGCTGCTTATAGCATTCTGCACGGAGCATATTATTAACAGAGAAGCAGGCGCCGACATCCCGCAGGAGCTCAATATAGTTCAGCTTTAACAGCCAGTCGGCATTGTTAACCATAATTGCCTTGTCCGGACCAAATTCAATAAACCGTTCCATCTGCTTTTTAAAGCAGTCACAGTTATGCTGAATAATTTCCGGAGTCATCATGGAACGCATGTCAGTCCGTCCGGACGGGTCACCAATGTAACCGGTACCACCGCCAATCAGGACAACCGGTGTATTACCGGCCATCTGCAGGCGCTTCATTAGACAAAGAGCCATGAAGTGGCCAACGTGAAGGCTGTCTGCGGTCGGGTCAAAGCCAATATAGAATTTTGCTTTACCGGCATTGACCAATTCTCTGATTTCCTCTTCATCCGTTACCTGGGCAATCAAACCACGGGCAACCAGTTCTTCGTAGATTTCTATCGAACTCATCCTTTCTTTTATGCGATTCATCAGATGCTAAATAAATGTAGCGTTTTACCTTTTAAAAGTCAAGTAGCTACGGCATTTTTTGCATGTTGTAGCAGCTCTTTTGCACTTTCCTTCTGCAAGTCCGTAATTTCCACGCCACCCATAATACGGGCCAGCTCTTTAATGCGTCCCTCCTGATCCAAGAGCTGGACGCGCGTATAGGTTTTGCCGTCCTGCACTTCCTTATATAAGAAGAAGTGAGCTTCCGCATAGGCAGCTACCTGTGCACTATGGGTAATACAGATAACCTGGTGTCTGCTACTGACCGATTTCAGCTTAATGGCAATTTTTTCTGCCGCGCTGCCGGAAACACCGGTGTCAATTTCATCAAAAATCAGCGTGGCTACATTACCCTTGTCTGACAAAACATTTTGGATGGCCAGTAAAATCCGTGAGAGCTCACCGCCGGAGGCTATTTTAGCCAGCGGTTTTAACGCTTCACCCGGATTCGGACTGATTAAAAATTCAATCTGATCGGATCCGGTCGGATTCAGCTTACAGCGGGTAAAGCTGGTGGACAGCTCCACATGGGGCATGTCCAGAAACTGCAATTCTTTTTGAACCCGTACTTCAAAATCAGATGCCGCATGGCTTCTGGCCAGATGCAGGCGATCAGCGGCGGCCAGTAATTGTTCTTTTCGCTGTTCCAGCTCCGCAAGCACTTCTTCCCGATTGGAACCAAGCCCCTGCAGGGATTGCAGCTCTTCTTCAGCTTCCGCCAGATAAGAAAGCATGCTTTCTTCATCCGGACCATATTTCAGTTGTAATTGATGGAGAAAGCTAAGACGTTCTTCCACCTCTGCCTGCTGCTGCGGATTATAATCTGCCTGTAGCAGAAGACTTTCAATGTGAGCTTTTAAATCCTGGGCCGCATAAGCAAGATCATTTGCTTCCTGTAACAGGACAGCGGCTTCTTCCAAATGACCTGCCGGGCTCTGCAACGCATTTACCACATCAAATAAAAGGGTCAGCGCACCGTTGGTCTCTTCCCCGTCAGTCAGGGCTGCTTCTGCGCGATGCAGTCCATCCAAAACCTTTTCCGCATTACGGAAAAAGTCCCTTTTCTTTTTTAGTTCGTCATATTCTCCAACCGTAATCTGCGCTGCCTGCAACTCCTGCACTTCAAACTGCAGGGTTTCGATACGGCGTTGCCGTTCTTCTGCACCGGACTCCAGCTGACGGAAGTTACGGTACAGCCGGGAATAAGCTTCGTATTCCTTCAGATAGGCCTGGTGAATCGGTTCCAGTCCCCCCAGAGCATCCAGATACTGGTAATGGTATTCCGGATTCAGCAGGTTTTGGGAATCGTGCTGTCCATGAATACTAATCAGTGTTTTTCCAAGGGTTTTTAGCATGGTAACCGTCACCGGTGTTCCGTTTACTTTACAGATATTCCTGCCATCTTCCCGAATGGCACGGGAAATCTGCAGGGCGCGGTCATCGGGAACCGGAAGGCCAAGCTGTTGCAACACTTCCAGTGTATCATCCGAGACCTGTTCAAACAGCGCAACTACCGTTGCGCCGGAAGCACCGGTCCGGATCAGGTCTTTGGACGTCCGTTCCCCCAGGACCGCGCTTAAAGCGTCAATGACAATGGATTTGCCGGCGCCGGTTTCGCCGCTCAGGACGTTCAGGCCGGAACAGAAATCCATTTGCGCCGCTTCAATAATGGCAATATTTTCAATGGTAAGACTACTGAGCATAGAGCGTCCTCCTAGGCAAGAATCCGTTCCCGGAGTTCCTGACAAAAGGCTGCGGCCCGTTCCTCAGTCCGGCACAGGACAAAAATGGTGTCGTCTCCGGCCAGAGTTCCCACAATGCCTTCAAATTCCAGAGCGTCCAAAGCAGCGCCGGCGGCATTGGCCATGCCGACATGGGTTTTTACAACACAGGTATTCAGAGCATAGTCCACGGAAAGAATGGCACCGGCTAAGATGCTGTCATACCGTTCCTGGTGCAGTTCCCGTTCTGTTGTACCGACACTGTAATAAGACCGACCGTCACTGCCAACTTTTTTAACCAGTTTCAGTTCCTTTAAATCCCGGGAGATGGTAGCCTGCGTTACCTGCACGCCATCTTCCGTCAGACGCCGAATCAGATCATCCTGGGTGGAAATCTGATATTCGGTAATCAGTCTTAAAATCTGCGCTTGGCGTTCCTTACGTGCGTTCATGAATCAGTCCTCCGTTTTGGACATTTTCTTTTTCAGAATTTCAAAGAAGTTTTCATGCTTAATACGAATAAAATTGGCATAACGAAGGGATTTATAAACTTTAATAATATCCCCTTTTTTTAACTCTACAGAGGGTTCTCCGTCAACAGAAAGCAGCAGGTCCGTATATCTGGCCTCTTCCCCACTGGTTAATGTCAACCGATTGTTCGGATTAAATACGATGGGTCTGGAGAACACGGAATGTGCGCAAATAGGAGTAACTACAATACCTTCCAGTTGCGGATCAATAATCGGGCCGCCGGCAGAGAAGGTGTATGCCGACGATCCGGTTGGGGTAGAAACAATAATGCCATCTGCATGGTAGGAAGCAATGTGGCGGCCGTCACAGGCAAGGTCTAAATCGCACATGCGCATTTCAATGCCACGGGCAACTACCACGTCATTAATGACGTGATTGGAGTAGACTTCTTCCCCGTCCCGGTAAACACTGACTTCCAGAAGCATGCGATGGTCTTCCGTGTATTCGCCATCAATCAGCTTCTTCAGCAGGGAGAGCTCATCACTTTCCAAACCGGCCATAAAAGCAAGGCGTCCGGCGTTAATACAAAGCACCGGCTTTTTATAATCAACAATACTTTTGGCGCAGGTCAGCATGGTGCCGTCCCCACCAACGGAAATAACGGCGTCACACCAAACCACCAGCTCCGGGAATTCCATAAACCGGATATTGGGAATTTCATTTGCCAGGTTTCTGTCAAAGGTACGAAATGCAAATTCCGCACCGTAAACCGTCAGCCACTGACAAATTTCTTTGGTAACTGCCAATGCGTTTTTTCTTGTTAAATTCGGAATAATGGCTACTTTCATTTCCGTTCTCCGTTTCATGCCGTGCTGCTCAGGTATGCAAAGCCTGATGGGACTCTTCCGTTAAGCTGCTGACCGGAACGGTAACCTGATTTTCCGGCTGTTCTGCTTTTTCCAGCAGCATTAAATATTCAATATTTCCTTCCGGTCCTTTGATGGGAGAATAGGTCAGTCCCAGCAAAGAGAAGCCGGTTTCCAGCGCAAACGTGGTAATGGTTTCCACCACTTCCGTGTGGACGGACAGATCCCGGACAACGCCTTTTTTGCCGACCTTTTCCTTTCCCGCTTCAAACTGCGGTTTAATCAGGCAGACAGCCTGTCCGTGGTCTTCCAGTAAAGTGTGTAATACCGGAAGGATTTTTTTCAGTGAAATAAAGGATACATCTACACTGGAAAAGCCAATTTTATCCGGCACCTGTTCCTTTGTTACATAACGGAAATTGGTGCGTTCCAGGTTGACAACCCGTTCGTCTGAGCGAAGCTTCCAGGCCAGCTGGCCGTATCCGACGTCTATGGAATAAACCTTTATTGCCCCATTCTGCAGCATACAGTCAGTAAATCCGCCGGTGGAAGCGCCCACATCCATGCAGATTTTCCCGTCCAGGGACAGGTTCCAAAGCTGCATGGCCTTTTCCAGCTTCAAACCGCCGCGGCTGACATAAGGAAGTTTGCTTCCGCGTACTTCAATCTTGTCTTCCGGTTTAATCTGGGTTCCGGCCTTGGTCTCTTTTTGTCCGTTGACATAGACCTGACCGGCCATGATCAACGCCCTGGCCTTTTCCCGGCTGTCCGTATGGCCTTCTTCAAAGACCACCAGATCCAAACGTTTTTTCTCACTCATGCGTTTCTTCTGCACTCTCTTCCGTTTTGGAAATTTTCAGTTCTGCCGCATCCAGCGTCTTGTTGCAAAAAGCGGCCAGCCTGGTGCCTTCTTCAAAAAGCTTTAAAGAATCGTCTAAGCCTAACTCGCCCTGTTCCAGCTTTGCTACAATTTCTTCCAGACGGGCAATTGCAGCTTCATAGGTTAATTCTGCCATGGGTTACTCCTGTTCTACGGATTCCACGCGACAATGGATTTTGCCGTCGGGAACCTGTACTGTCATATCTTCCTGTTGATTTACGGCTGTAATACTTTGTATTACCCTGCCATCTTTGTTAAAGGAAAGGCTGTATCCTCTTGCCAGTACCTTTAGCGGAGCAAATGCATCCAGCTTTCCGGCACAGACAGATAATTGCATTCGTCCCTTTTGGACCTGTGTTTCCATGGTACGCTGCATGCGTTCTTCCCGGCGATGCAGTCTTTCCTGTTCCATCAGCACCCGGCTTTGCAACAGCTGCGTCATTTTATCTGTCATGGCGTCCAGAGCTAAGCGGCGTTCATTAATCAGGGAAGTTAAGCTGCGTAAAACAGTACTGGAAGCCAGTGCATTGACTTTGGTCCGGCTGTTTTTCAAATAAGAGGTCATACTGCTGTGAAGTCTGGTTTGCATCAGCAGCAGTTTTTCCATTTCTTCCAGGCGATCCGGGGTACACAGTTCCGCCGCAGCAGACGGCGTTGGTGCCCGTAGGTCAGACACAAAATCCACAATGGTAAAATCGGTTTCGTGTCCAACGCCGGTGACCACCGGTGTTTGCAGGTCAAAAACAGTGCGGGCCACGCGTTCGTCATTGAAGCACCAGAGGTCTTCCATGGACCCGCCGCCGCGGACTAAAAGAATGACATCCGGATGGCGGCTATCCAGTTCCCGCAG
>CAVHZY010000015.1:0-30168 GCA_963640645.1 uncultured Phascolarctobacterium sp.
TGGTGACCCGGACGGGAATCGAACCCGTGTTACCGCCGTGAAAGGGCGGTGTCTTAACCGCTTGACCACCGGGCCATTTGGTAGCGGGAGTAGGATTTGAACCAACGACACCCCGGGTATGAACCGAGTGCTCTAGCCAACTGAGCTATCCCGCCATGTGTCAAAGCAAGAGTCATTATAACGGAATACCACGGGGCTTGTCAACACTTTTTTGGTGTTCTTTAGTCATTGGGTAAAAGCAGGCTTTTTAGCTCCTGTGGAGTGTGGGCAATGGCGTCGGCTCCGGCGGCGAGGAGCTCCTGCTCCGAGCCAAAGCCGTAGGTGACGCCAATGGCGCTGACTCTGGCCTTCTTTCCGCCGGTAACGTCATAGTGACGGTCCCCGACCATGCAGATGTCCGGGCCTGCCGGTAAGTTTAGCTGTGCTAAGGCACAGCCCACCAAAAATGTTTTGTCGGCATTCTTGTTGTGCAGCTCCGGGCCAATGACGGCATCCAGCAAATCAGCAATGCCGACAAACGGCACGGCCATTTGCAAAAAGTGAAGCGGTTTGGAAGACGTTACGGCGGTTTTAATACCGGCCGCCTTCAGCGCCTCCAGTAACTCCCGTATGCCGGGATACAAATCCAATTCAAAGACACCCTGCTTCTGATAATAAACGCGGTATAAGTCCACCAGTTCCGAAGTCAGGGGCTCTTCCGTTCCGTAGACATGGGAATATCCGTCATATAAGGGAGGACCGATGAAGTAATCCAGAGCAGCCGGATCGCCCACAGGAATTCCTTTTTCTTTTAAAGAGTACCGAATGGCATTTTTAATGCCCCGCTCGGTATTGGCAATGGTGCCGTCAAAATCAAAAAATACTGCGCGAACCGCCTGCATGGAACCCCTCCTTTGCTGTTGTTCATTATACTGTAGGAATGGTATAATCAGCAACGGTGATTCTTATGACTGAAACAACCAGGCAGGGGCGAGTTGTTTTCCTGGACGAGTTACGCGGCTTCTGTATTTTGTGCATGATCCTGTATCACGCACTTCTTTTATTGGACCAGTTCTTTTTCGTGCAGACAGCGGCTGTCCTTTGGCACTGGCTGTCGTATATTCAGCCGCTTTACGTAATTACTTTTGTGGTAATTAGCGGAATTAGTTCCCGTTTAAGCCATTCCAACTGGAAACGCGGATTGAAATTGGCAGGAATCAGTATTTTAATTACGGCTTTAACGGTGCCGGTTGCGCATGCGGTTCACTTCCATGGTATGGAAGATTATTTCGGTATCCTGCATTGCCTGGCCGCCTGTATTTTGCTTTTTGCCATTACGGAACGGCTGTTGTCCAAAGTAAAACCTGAGGCTGGGATTGTTTCCTGCGTAATGCTTTACGGTATCAGTACTTTATTTTTTCCTATGACCATGGAAAACGGAACCAACGCTTTCTTTTGGCTTGGAATTCATAACGCAGATTTTGTTTCTATGGATTACTGCCCGTTGCTGCCGCTGGTATTCCCGTTTTTCCTGGGCACCTTCCTTGGTATTTACGTAAAAGAGGGACGTATTCCTGGCTGGACATACCATTCTCATGTTCGGTTCTTTGCTTTTACCGGCCGTCATGCACTTTGGATTTATCTGTTACACGTACCTGCCCTTTATGGCTTGTTTACGCTTTATTTTAAACTGTTTTAAGGAGTTTCTTTATGACAAAAAAGGAGCGCGCCCGCGCGGCGGTGGAACAATTGAAAATTATGTATCCGGATCCGGAGTGCTCTTTGCAGGCGCAGGATCCGTATCAGCTGCTGGTGGCAACGCGGCTGTCTGCCCAGTGCACGGATGCCCGGGTTAATCTGGTTACCCCGGCACTGTTTGCTGCTTTTCCTACGCCGGAGGCCATGTCCAAAGCACCGGTAGAAGAAGTGGAAGAACTGATTCGCTCCACCGGGTTTTATCATACCAAGGCCAAAGACCTGGTTATCATGGCACAGCAACTGTTGGACCGCTTTAATGGCAACGTGCCGGATAACATTGAAGATTTAACCTCCCTGCAGGGCGTTGGCCGGAAAACAGCCAATTTAATTTGCGGAGACATTTACCATATCCCGGGCTCCGTGGTAACGGATACGCATTTAATCCGCATTGCCAACCGCATCGGCTTGGTGGAAACCAAGGATCCGAAAAAGGTGGAACTGGAACTGCGCAGGCTGTTGCCACCGGAAGAAAGCAACAATTTTTGCCACCGCTGCGTTATGCACGGGCGCGCCTGCTGCACGGCCCGAAAGGCCCATTGCGAAAACTGCGCCTTAACGGAGATTTGCAAAAAGAAGATTGCAAAATAACGCATTTTCATTAAAATACTGTATAGGCGCATTTTTGCGCCGTCTTTATGGGCCTATAGCTCAGCTGGGAGAGCGTTCGGTTCGCATCCGAGAGGTCGAGGGTTCGAATCCCTTTAGGTCCACCACTAAGAAAAGCACTGTCAGAATGACAGTGCTTTTCTTTGAATATCTCTGGCGAGTTAGTCTTTATCCGCTGCTTTCAGCTTAAAACTGTTTTTGTAGAACTCCAGTAGTCCGTCGTCCCGCATTTTTCCAAGCTCTTTGGAAAGGGCACTGCGGTCTAAGTTCAGGTAGTCTGCCAGCTGCTGACGGTTGAAGGGAATCTGGAAAGTGGTGCTGCCGCTTTTGGCGGCCTGGGTAGACAGGTAAAGCATTACCCGGTCCCGGATGGTTTTGGGCGTGGTGCAGAAAATGCGGTTGGATAAAAGCAGGTTTTTCTGCACGGAAATCCGAAGAATATTATTTAATACTTTAGGGTACCAGGTCTGCTGTGCGTTTTCCTCGCACAGCAGACTTTTTATGTCCAGAAAAAGAATGGTGCAGTTTTCTGCCGCTACGGCATCTACCATCATTGGCTCGCCGGCAATGGCATAGGTTTCGGCAAAAACCTGCCCGGCGGAAACATTGCTTAAAATACTTTTGTTTCCCCAGGGGTCAATGCTTTCTATGTGAACACTTCCGCTTTGGACAATGCCTAATTCGCGGACCAGGTCCCCGGAATGAAAAATGACTGTTTCTTTGGGAAAGGAGCCGGCTCGCAGATAGGAAGAAGAAAGGATGTCTGCAACTTCAGTGTCCGTGAAATTCTGGAACAAAAAAGAGGGCAGGGTTTTTATAGGATTTGTCGTGGAACTTTTCATAAAGCGCTCCGTTTCGTGGTTATAACCACATAGTTTCTGCTTTTATTACACTATACTAAGCGTGCAAAAGCAAGAAAATGTAACCTTGGAAAGAATGTGGAGGGATAACGAATGATTAGAAAAATTATTCAGATAGATGAGGAAAAATGTAACGGTTGCGGTGCCTGCGCCAATGCATGCCACGAAGGCGCCATTGAAATGGTGAATGGCAAGGCAAAATTAATGCGGGATGACTATTGTGACGGCATGGGTGACTGCCTGCCGCAGTGCCCCACCGGTGCCATTACCTTTGTGGAGCGGGAAGCCGCCGCTTATGACGAACAGGCGGTAGAGGAAAACAAAAAGAAGAAGCAGGCCGCCGCAGGGCCGGTTCCTGGCGGACATGGTGGTCACGGTGGATGCCCCGGCCATCAGATGCATCGCTTCCAGCGGGACATTGCTCCGGAAAGTGCTTCGGAGCCTGCCGCAACGTCTGTTGCGAAGCCGCAGTCCCAGCTGGGACAATGGCCGGTGCAGATTAAACTGGTGCCGATTAACGCACCATATTTTGACGGCGCCAAGCTTCTGATTGCAGCTGACTGTACGGCTTATGCTTACGCCAATATGCACCAGGACTTCATGCGCGGCAAAATTACGTTAATCGGCTGCCCGAAGCTGGACGCCGTGGATTACACGGAAAAGCTGACGGAAATTATCCGCAGCAACAACATTCAGTCCGTTACCATTGTCCGCATGGAAGTGCCCTGCTGCGGCGGCCTCCAAATGGCTGCCATGAACGCCCTGCAAAACAGCGGCAAGTTTATTCCGTGGCAGGTAGTCACCATCTCTATTGATGGCAGAATCCTGGATTAAGGAAAATACTTCAAAAAACAGTAACGACCGGCCTATCTCTGTCAGAGGTAGGCTGGTCGCCGTTTAATGCTTCTTAATCTTTGTCTTTAGAGGTCTCTTTTTTATCTGCTGCAAAAATTGCGCTGATGATTTTTCCGATATCTTTAGCGCTCGTGTTTTCTGTAATCATGCCTGTAATTTGCTCAACCTTTTTCATAATTCCAGTGGCAAATTTTTCGTCCATGACCTTTTTTGCCCAATCGATGTCGTCAATGGATTTGTTCCCTAAATAAACCTGTTCAAACAGATAAACAGAGCCTTCGCCCAGTGCGGCAACGATGACACCGGCTATAACGGCATTCAAAGCACTTGCTGTCAGCGTTAAAGCAGGAATGGCTTTCAGCGCAGCAATAACCGTTCTGGCAACGGTAGTAACGGTTCCGACTTCTATAATAGAATTGAAAAAAGTTGTTGATTTTTCATCTTTGGAAATGCCATAGATGGAAGCAAGGGCGTTGATCATTCCGGTTTCCAGAGGCGTTAAAATAAGGGCATCTGAAACAATCGGGATTTCAACTGCTCCGATTATGGAAGCGCTGGCAGTTGCTGAAACGACGAGACTATGTGCCAAGGCACGCTTTCGGCGGAGTTGATATTTGCGAATTGCTTTATCCGCTTCTGCCATTCCTTCCGGCATTAATTGGTTAGTTACCTCAATTAGTTCTGTGATTCCTTCCGGCGGGGCAAAGGCTTCCTCGTTTAAGGAAAATGGGGCGGCAACTACCGGAATAATTCTCTGTAACCGTTGTGCATCCTTGGGCTTTTCATGAAAAGCTTGCCGGACCATTTCAATATTTCCTTCCCGATCCGGAACAGAATAGGACTTTGTAATAACGGTTACAATGGGGACGGTTTTGTAGAGGGTGGTGGCACGCAGGAAACGCTTGATTGTTTCCGGAAAAAGCCGACCGGAAGTGCCTTCTATACAGAGCCAGATGACATTAATTTTTGTGTTGGTGTCCCCTTCTTTTGTGCTCCTTCTGGCCCATGTTTGCACTTCGTTAATTGCTTTTACATTCTGAAGCAGAGACGGGGTAAAGCCAATGGTGTCTATGACACGAAATGGACAATCCTCATTCTCATAAAGCGTCAGCTTTTGGGTAATTCCATTACCCCCCCCCTTGGGCTGCCCTGGCCACTTCGGATCCCATAACGGCGTTAATCAAGGTGGATTTTCCAACACCGGAAGCACCAATGACCAGCACATTCCCTTTCTGCATGTTTTCTTGCATGGTAAATTCTCCTTCATCAAAAATAGATTTTGTCTTCCCTAATAGGACGTGATTTTTCCGCGAATGGATTCGCTTTCATTATACATGAATTCAGGAAAAGAGAAAAGCCGACTCGCCCGGGCGAGGTAGCTCCTTTGCCTTTGAAAAGAGACACTTTGTTAAACCAACAAAGTGTTCAAGAATTGTTAATTTTTTCGGCCGGAAAGCGCTTTATAATAAAGGCGTCCGATTTCAAAATTTATATGCAAAGGAGAGAAAATGATGCAAGAAAAGAAAGTGGCAGTTGTTACCGGCGCGGCTCGCGGAATGGGCTTTGCTGCCGCAAAAAAACTCTGCGAAAAATACCATGTTATTCTGACAGACGTAAATCAGGAAAATCTGGATGCTGCTGTCAGGGAATTGACGGAAGCTGGCTTCTCCTGTGAAGGGAAAAAAGTAGATGTCAGTGACCGTGGGGCTGTGGCCGAGCTGGCGCAGTATGCTGCCACAAAGGGTCAGGTTCAGGCTTCCGTTAACATTGCAGGTTTATCTCCGTCCATGTCGGATGCCAAGAAAATTTGGACAGTTAATGCCCTGGGTACCGTTTATATGGCAGAGGAATTTACGAAGGTTATGACGAAAGGTGCCTGCATTTTGAATTTTTCGTCCATGTCCGGAGATATGCTTCCGGATTTGGCTGTTATTCGGATGTTCCACAATCTGGAAAGCCGGAACCTGGAAATGTACAAGAAGGTAATGTATAAGCTTCTGGATTTGATGCCTGCCACCTTCGGCCCGGCCATGGGTTATATGCTGTCCAAGAACTTCGTTAACTATTATGCGGCACTGTATTCCAGAAAGCTGGTGGATACGGGAATTCGCTGTGTTACCATCAGCCCGGGCGACTTTGCCACGCCAATGGGCATGCTGGAAAAGGACGGCGCCGCCACCTATCTTCCGGGTGCTTCCATCCGCCGTTTCGGCCAGCCGGAAGAAATGGCGTTCCTGGTTGACTGCGTAGTGGATGAACGCAACAGTTATCTGACTGGCTGTGAAATTCTGAATGACGGCGGCGTTATTGCCAGCCTGCGCACCAGTATGCTGTACAATATAAAAGCTACCGTAAAGGCCGCTATTAACCAGTACCATCTGGCAGATAAGTTTCCGGTGCTGAAAGTATTTGTAAAAGAGTAGTAGGAGTTTAGCTGTGGGCGGAGACGTAGTTAGCCCTTAGCTTTAAAAAGGAAAGGCTGCAGCTTAGAGCGGGTGCTCTAAGCTGCAGCCTTTGTTGTGATTCTTTTTTATCTTTTTTCTTGGCATCTTTTTTTATTCTTTCCATTTATGATTTTTTCAATTTTCTATATTAGAAATATAAAGGGCGAAAAGCATACTTTTTTTCGTTTTTGCTTCAAAATGCGGCTTTTTTAGAGGGAAAATCATACCAAATGGCGATTTTAAGCAAAAAAGTATGCTTTTTAGAGGTGGGCTTTTGACGGGAAAGCCCACATATTTCCAATACGGAAAATAAAAGCAAACTTTTTGACGCAAAAGCCTTGATTTGCGGCCTTTAGTGCATACCAAATGGCGTTTTTTGGCAAAAAAGTATGCTTTTGGGAACTTTGCGGCCGGAGCCCCAGCAACTTGGCAGCCCAGCGGCCGGAGCCCCAGTAACTTGGCAGCCCAGTAACTTGACAGCCCAGCGGCAGGAGCCCCAGTAACTTGGCAGGGTAGTTTCAGCAAAGCAAAAGCCCCACGCGGTTAGCGCAGGGCCTGGTAGGTTTCGTTTATAGTTTTACGTAATCAGCTTTTTTGGAATTAGCCTTGTACTTTTTCCATGGCCTTGCGGAGCGGGAGCGCAAGGGCAACCGCCAAAACGGTGCAGGTAATGGCTTCAATTAAGCCATTGATGCCGACGAAGGCAATGGTGAAAGCAAATACGTTGGTGCTTCCCAACTGCGTGGCAAAGCCCTGAATCAGATCTGTTTTCCAGAAGAACGCCAGTAAGGTAGTCATGAAGAACAGGGTGTTTAACAGTGCGCCGGCAAGGCCACTGACACCGTAAGCCAAAGCATTTTTCTTCTTGAATGCCTTAAAGATAAGCCCGCAGAGCCAGCCCATTAAACAACGGGTAGGAACACAGACAAAGAAAGTGGCTACCGGACGAAGCTGGAACAGAAGGACGCCGAAGGCGGACAGTCCGCTGACAGCCTGAATGAAGCTGGTGATACCAAATGCCAGGCCAAGGATGGCTCCGGCTTTTTCATCCAGCAAGGTGGCACCCAGGATAACCGGAATGGTAATCAGGGCAATTTCCAGTCCTGCGGTTTTAATGTAGCCGATGGGGGTGAAGGCCATTAACAGAAGGATGGCCAGCAGCACCGACAGCTCCGTTAAGTACAGGACCCGTGGGTTTACACGTGCTTTTTTCATATAAAATTGTCTCCTTTGCTACTGCTCCCATTTTGGGATGCAATGCGTTTTGGCGATATAGGAATCGCGCACTCATGATAGCCACTCCGCTGCTTCTTGTCAAATATGAATATTTATGCTTTTTTTGCAGTCTTTTTTCCTCTTTTATTTGATTATTACATATTTATATGTTTATAATACAAACATAATTACATTATTTATTAGGAGGAATATTCATGAAAGGCGTAAAAAAAGTTTTGGCTCTTCTTATGGTTTTGGCAATGATGGTTGCCTTTGCCGCTTGCGGCGGATCAAAGGACGCTGACTCGCAGAAGGTAAAGTTGATTAACATTGCGTTGACCGAAGAGGAATATGCCTACGGCGTTAATAAAAAAGAACCGGAACTGCTGGCGCAGCTGAATGACTTTGTTCAGAAGAGCAAACAGGACGGCACGCTGGAAGAAATCATGAACCACTATTTTGGTGACGGCACCCCGGTTGGCGTTGAGCTTGGCACAGAAGATTCCGCTAAGGATCAGCTGATTATTGCCACCAACTGTGAATTTGCTCCGTTTGAATACCTGGATGGAAGCCTGGCCTACGGCATTGACATGGAAATGATGAAGGCGTTTGCCGATTCTTTGGGCAAAGAACTGGTTATTAAGAACATGGAATTTGACTCTGTTCTGACCTTCATTGACGCCGGTTATGGCGATGTAGCTGCCACCGGTCTGACCAAGAATGAAGACAGGGAAAAGTATGTTACCTTCTCTGATTCTTACTATGATGCCAACCAGATGATTGTTGTAAAGGAAAGCGACACTCGCTTTGATGACTGCAAGACCCGCGAAGATGTGGAAAAGGTTCTGAACAGCCTGGATTCCAGCACAAAGATTGGTGCACAGAACGGCACTACCGGTAAGCTCTACATTGAAGGAGACGAAGGCTTTGGCTTTACCGGCCTGAAAGCAACTGCCATGGGTTATGCCAACGGTGCTCTTGCGGTACAGGACATGCTGAACGGAAATATTGACTTTGTTATTATTGATGAAGCACCTGCCAAGTCTCTGGTAGAAAAATATAATGCCGTAGCATAATAAAGAGAAAATGCATGCCGGGGGAGGGAGCACGTCCCCCGGCCTTTTTTAAAGGATGTTGTTATGAATAATTGGGGCTTAAAATGGACCACCTTTGTGAACAGCTTCATAGGGAAGGAAGCCTATAAGCAGGTTTTAATCGGTCTGGAAAATACAGCAATGATTGCCCTTGGCGGACTTTTGATTGGCCTGGTAATTGGTACGCTGATTGCGGTTGTCCGACTGCTTCCGCAGAAGAACACAGCTACAACTATTTTGAAGCGCCTGGCCTCCATTTACGTTGGCTTCTTCCGGGGCACGCCAATGGTAGTACAGTTGCTGCTTGGTTATTATGTTCTGTTCCCGCTGCTTGGTATCCGGGGCGTGCAGGCACTGGTGGTTGCCATTGTCATCTTCGGCATGAACTCCGGCGCTTACGTTTCAGAGATGATGCGCGGTGGCATTTTGTCTGTAGACTATGGCCAGACAGAAGCGGGCCGGGCCATCGGCCTGACGTATGGACAGACCATGATGAAGATAGTTATCCCGCAGGCCATTAAGAATATTATTCCAACGCTTGGCAATGAATTTATTACCTTAATAAAGGAAACTTCCGTAGTTGGCTACATCGCCTGTACGGATTTGTGCGTAGCATTCCGGAACATCGGTGCCAGCAACTATGAATTCATGGTTCCGTACCTGGTTATGGCGGCAATGTACATTGTCATCATCCTGATTATGACCCTTCTTGTAAATGCACTGGAAAGGAGGCTGCGGAAGAGCGATGCCAGATAAAGAGAACATTATTTTAAGCGCACGACACCTTTATAAAACCTTTCAGAAAACGCAGGGTATGGTAACGGCGTTGCAGGACGTCAGCTGTGACATTGCTAAAGGAGAACGGATTGCCATCATCGGACCGTCCGGCTCCGGTAAATCCACCTTCCTCCGCGCATTGAACCTCCTTGGGGAACCAACTTACGGGGAAGTCTGGTTTGAAAACCAGCTCCTGACTCCGGCAGACCCTTATTTGCACTGGGATGTCATGGAAGCCTCCAAAACCTACCAGAAACTGTATTCTTCCTTTGCGAGTCAGCATTCTGATTTGTCTCCTGAGGAGACCAGGGAAGCGCTGATTCAGAAAATTAAAGCGGAAGATCTGTTGCACGAAAAGCACGAAGGCCGCGCTTACAAAGAAAAGATGAAGCAGATTGAAAAGGACCATACCCTGGACATTAACCAGGCACGGCAAAAAATTGGTATGGTATTCCAGCATTTCAATCTGTATAACAACATGACCATTCTGGACAACATAACACTTGGGCCGACAAAGCTTCTTGGACAGAAGCCGGAGGAGGCCAAAGCAAGAGCACTGGAATTGCTGGAGCGGGTCAACCTGGCAGATAAGGCCGGAGACTATCCGGTGCAGTTGTCCGGTGGTCAGAAACAGCGGATTGCCATTGTACGGGCACTTGCCATGAACCCGGAGGTTATGCTTTTTGACGAACCCACGTCTGCTTTGGACCCGGAAATGGTTGGCGAAGTACTGGACGTTATGAAGGAACTGGCCAAAGAAGGCATGACCATGGTCATTGTTACCCATGAAATGGGCTTTGCCCGCGAGGTAGCGTCCCGTGTACTCTTCATGGCAGACGCCAAGTTGGTGGAAGAGGGAACGCCGGTAGAAATTTTTGACCATCCACAATCGGAACGGTTGCAAGATTTTCTGTCAAAGGTTCTGTAAGAATCTGTGCAAAGTGTAAAGGCTGATTAACGTTTCGTAATGAAAAGGCTGTCAAGCATTTCTTTTTCCGCAAATTGGCAGAAAATACCGCAAAAGCCATAATTACGCCATAAAAAAATCTACTTTTGGACTGTTTCCACAGAGTTTTGAACATTTATCCTCAAAAAAATAATACGGAAAGTTGTATTTTTCCAATTTGGAACTAAAAATCGGGTATTGACACGAATAATCCGCAAAAACAAGCCAAAAACACGGTTAAGAAGTCCAAAAAACAAGGCCGCATCCGTAGGAAAACTTCCTTCGGATGCGGCTCTTTTGCCGCTTTTTTCATAAAAAGGCCACATTTTAATACAGATTGTTGTTAAACAATTTCAAAACAGTGTTTCACACTGTTCTTGGTTGTTCTTGGGGTGGATAACGGATACAATAAATATCTCAGGAAGCAGAAAGAGGGGGATTCACAAATGGCAGCTCCTTTGGCAGACCGCATTCGGCCGGAAACGCTGGACGACATTGTCGGGCAGCGGCATCTTCTGGGCGAAGGCAAAGCGCTGCGCAACATTATTCAGTCCGGCACCATTCCCAATTTAATCTTTTATGGGCCGTCCGGAACAGGGAAAACCACGCTTGCCAGTATTATTGCAAAGCAGACCAATAAACGGTTATACCGGTTAAATGCTACCAATGCCTCCATTTCTGATATTAAGGATATGGTGTCGGAGCTGAATACCCTGGCAGCGCCGAATGGTATATTGCTGTATCTGGATGAAATCCAATACTTTAATAAGAAACAGCAACAGAGTTTGCTGGAGTATCTGGAAAGCGGAGACATTACCATGATTGCCTCCACAACGGAAAACCCATACTTTTATGTATATAATGCGGTCATCAGCCGCTGCACGGTGTTTGAATTTAAAAGTGTCAGTGCAGCGGATATTGAACAGGCCGTGCAGCGGGCCTTCCGCGTCTTAGCGGAAGAGGGCGGCGCGCCGTACCAATTGGAAGACGGCGTCAGCATGGCCATTGCCCGCGCCTCCGGAGGAGACGTGCGCAAGTCCATTAATATAGTAGAACTGTGTGCCCTGTCCAGCGGACCGGACGCAACCATTACATTAGATTTAGTGGAACAGCTGACGCAGAAGTCCTCCATGCGGTACGACCGCGCCGGAGATGACCACTATGACATTTTAAGTGCTTTCCAGAAAAGTCTGCGGGGTTCGGATCCGGATGCCGCCCTGCATTATCTGGCCAGACTGCTTTCCGCAGGGGACCTGCCATCCGCCATTCGGCGGCTGATGGTCTGCGCTTGCGAAGACGTTGGCCTGGCCTATCCGCAAATCATACCTATCGTAAAGAACGCCTGTGATATTGCGTTGCAGGTCGGCCTGCCCGAAGCCCGCATCCCTTTGGCGGACGCGGTGGTCCTTGTTGCCACCAGTCCGAAGTCCAACAGCGCGTACCTGGCATACGGCGCTGCAGAAGCGGACGTGCAGTCGGGCAACTTCGGTGCCATCCCGCGCCGCCTGCAGAACAAGCACTTTGACGGTGAAGATAACCCCAATAAGGGTCAGTTCTATATTTATCCGCATGACTATCCCAACCACTGGGTAAAGCAACAGTATCTGCCGGATGCTATCAAAGATGCTGTTTACTATACGCCCGGCGAAAACAAAGTAGAACAGGCGGCCAAGATATACTGGGACGCCATAAAGGGAAAGTAAATTGTAAGAAGGCGGGCCATCGCCACCCCGTGCGATGTAGTACACTTCAGCCACAGGCTACATTTTGCGGACTCGGGGACGGGGACCGCAACATTTTGCGGAAGAAACGGAGTGCAAAAACGCACTCCGTTTTTGCACGTTTTCTGCCTCCCGCATCTTTGTGAAAAATGACAGAACTCTGCCGGGAAACCTTGTAAAAAAAGCAGAAATTTCTCAGAAAAAACTATTGCATCAGGGGTATCGGTATGGTATATTTTTTAGGCACGTGAATTGGGCGTGTTGCGCCCAGAATCACGCAGAGATATGCGAAGATGCGGGAGGTGGCCGTCCCCGAGACGGGAAATTTCCGCGGAGTATGTCCGATTTTAAACCGGGCGAAACAAATAACGGCAAATCAATCTGACTCGCAAAAGATTGGACTGCCATGCTGTTTTGTCACCCGAAAGCAGAGCTGCTCACGAGCTCAGGCCTTCAGGTTTTTTAAATACTGACTGGGGAAACGCCCGGTTGGGTTTATAAAAACAGCAATAAGCCCGCCATACTTATCACTCTAGGAGGAGTAAAAATGGCAGTAAAAGAAAAGATCAGAATCAGACTCAAGGGCTATGACCACAACTTAGTTGACATCGCAGCCGAAAAGATCGTTGAAACCGCAAAGCGTACAGGCGCTAAGGTATCCGGTCCTGTTCCCCTTCCAACCGAAAAGGAAATTGTTACCATCCTTCGTGCAACTCACAAGTACAAGGACAGCCGGGAACAGTTTGAGCAAAGAACCCACAAAAGACTCATCGACATTCAGAGACCTTCCAACAAAACTGTTGAAGCTCTGACTGGTCTTGAGCTTCCTGCCGGTGTTGAAATCGAAATCAAGCTGTAAGGCAAACAGTTCTGACTACATCGCCAGAACGCAGATTTCATCCCGTAGGGTCATGTTGGCAAACGCCAACCAATAACCATTAGGAGGTAGTAATTATGCAGAAAGGTCTTATCGGTAAGAAAATCGGTATGACACAGCTTTTTGACGAATCCGGAAAAGTTATCCCGGTAACCGTTGTAGAAGCTGGACCATGTACTGTTGTTCTCAAGAAGACAGAAGCTAATGACGGTTACAACGCCGTACAGCTTGGCTTCGGAGACGTTAAGGTACAGCGGGTAAACAAGCCTATGAAAGGTCAGTTTGACAAGGCTAATGTTGCCCCGAAGAAAGTTTTGAAAGAATTCAGACTGGATGATTGTGACAGCGTTAACGTTGGTGACATTCTGAAGGCTGATACCTTCGCCATCGGTGACAAGGTAGACGTCATCGGTACCAGCAAGGGTAAGGGAACCGCCGGTGCCATTAAGCGCTGGAACTTCTCCCGCCTGAAAGAAACCCACGGTACCGGTCCTAACGCAAGACACGCCGGTTCTCTGGGTGCCTGCTCGGACCCGTCCCGCGTATTCAAGGGAAAGAAATTAGCTGGTCATCTTGGTTCTGAACGCGTAACCATCCAGAATCAGGAAGTTGTTAAGGTAGATGTTGAAAACAACCTGATTGCCATCAAGGGTGCCATTCCTGGCCCGCGCGGCGGCATCGTTGTTCTCAGAGACACCGTAAAAGCATAAGAAGGAGGAGTAAGACATGCCTAGCGTAGCAGTTTATAGCGCAGCCGGTAAGAAAAACGGCACCATGGAACTGTCCGACAGCATCTTCGGCATTGAACCGAATATGTCCGTTGTTCACCTGGTTGTTGTAAATTACCTGGCAAATCAGCGTCAGGGTACACAGTCTACCCTCACCCGCTCCGAAGTAGCCGGCGGCGGAAGAAAACCGTGGAGACAGAAGGGCACCGGTCGTGCTCGTCAGGGCTCCATCCGTGCACCGCAGTGGAGACACGGCGGTATTGCTCTTGGTCCAAAGCCGAGAACTTACGGCTTTGACGTAAACAAGAAAGTAAAGAAACTGGCCATGAAGTCCGTTCTTTCCGACAAGGTTGCAAATGATGCATTCCAGGTTGTAGAAGAATTTGGTCTGAAAGACATTAAGACCAAGGACATGGTTAAGGTTCTTAGCGCACTGGGACAGACAAAGAAGACTCTCATCGTAACCGCTGAGAAGGACGACGTTGTTTATAAGAGTGCAAGAAACATTCAGGGCGTTAAAGTAAGCCCGGTAAACGCTATCAGCGTTTATGACATCGTCAACAGCAACAAGGTTGTTATTGCCAAGGACGCTGTTGCCAAGCTTGAGGAGGTATATGCATGAGCAAGGTAGCACAGGACATCATCCTCAAACCAATTATTACAGAAGCCAGTATGGCAAACACTGCTCTGAAGAAATACACCTTCAAAGTAGCCAAGGATGCCAACAAGATTGAAATTGCCAAAGCAGTTGAAGAACTGTTCGGCGTACAGGTTGCCAAGGTAAACACCCTGAACGTTCGCGGCAAGCAGCGCAGACAGGGCCGTTTCGTAGGCTACACTGCATCCTGGAAAAAAGCCATCGTAACCCTGACCGAAGACTCCAAGACCATCGAGTTCTTCGAAGGCATGATTTAAGTTAGGAGGGAAAAGAAATGGCAATTCGTGTTATCAAGCCGGTTACCAACGGCACAAGAAACATGTCCGTTACTGATTACTCCGAACTTTCTAAGGTTGCTCCGGAAAGAAGCCTGTTAGAGCCGCTTTCCAAGCACTCCGGTCGTAACAGTTACGGTAGAATTACCGTTCGCCACAGAGGCGGCGGAAACCGTAGAAAATATCGTGTCATTGACTTTAAGCGTCAGAAGTTTGATGTACCTGCAAAGGTTATCACTCTGGAATATGACCCGAACCGCTCTGCCAACATTGCTCTCATCCAGTATGAAGACGGCGTAAAGAATTACATTCTTGCTCCGGTTGGCCTGAAGGTAGGAGACACCGTAGAAGCCGGCCCGAATGCAGACATCAAGCCGGGTAATGCACTTCCTATGGTAAACATCCCGGTTGGTACTTTCGTACACAACGTAGAACTTTACCCGGGCCGCGGCGGTCAGTTTGCAAGAGCTGCCGGTAACGCTGCCCAGCTTATGGCAAAGGAAAATGGCAAAGCCCTTCTCCGTATGCCGTCCGGCGAACTTCGTAACGTGCCGGTTACCTGCATGGCCACTGTTGGCCAGGTTGGCAACACCGACCACGAAAACGTAAAGCTTGGTAAAGCAGGCCGCACCCGTCATAAGGGTATCCGTCCAACCGTTCGTGGTTCTGTCATGAACCCGAATGACCACCCGCACGGTGGTGGTGAAGGTAAGTCCCCGATCGGCCGTCCGGGCCCTGTTACTCCGTGGGGTAAACCTGCACTGGGTTATAAGACGCGTAAGCACAACAAGAAGTCCGATAAGATGATCGTAAGACGTCGGAACGGCAAATAATCGTGAAAGGAGTTATGCATCATGAGTAGATCTTTAAAGAAAGGCCCATACGTGGAGCCGAAACTGCTCGCAAGAGTACAGAAGATGAACGAAGCCGGTGAAAAGATCGTTTTGAAGACCTGGAGCCGTTCCTCCACTATCTTCCCAGATTTCGTTGGTCATACCTTCGCAGTTCACGACGGACGTAAGCACGTTCCCGTATACGTTACTGAGGACATGGTAGGACACAAACTCGGTGAATTTGCACCGACCAGAACATACAGGGGCCACGCAGGTTCCAAGACATCAGGCAAGTAAGGAGGGTGTAAATAATGGAAGCAACTGCTAAGGTTACATTCGTAAGAATTGCACCTCGCAAGGTACAGATCGTTCTGGATCTGATCCGCAACCAGCCGGCCGACAAGGCCATGGCTATTCTCAAGCACACCCCGAAAGCTGCAACAGAGGTTCTTGAGAAACTGTTAAAGTCCGCAATGGCAAACGCTGAGGTTAAGGGTATGGACATCAGCCGGCTTTACATTTCCGAATGTTATGTAAACCAGGGACCAACTCTGAAGCGTATGAGACCAAGAGCACAGGGCCGTGCATATGGAATTGATAAGAAAACATCCCATATCACCATGGTGCTTAAGGAAGCAGAATAAAGGAGGAGGTTGAAGCAATGGGACAGAAAGTTAACCCAACTGGACTCAGAATCGGTGTTATCAAAGACTGGGAATCTCGCTGGTATGCCGGCAAGAACACTTTCGGTGACACACTGGTAGAAGACTACAATCTCAGAAAATACCTTCTTCAGACTCTGAAGCCAGCAGGCGTACCAAAAGTAGAAATTGAACGTGATGCAAAGCGCGTTCGCATTAATATCCACTGTGCAAAGCCGGGTATTGTTATCGGCCGCGGCGGTTCTGAAATTGAAAAGCTGAAAGCAATATGTGAAAAGAAGCTCGGCAAGCCGGTTTCCATTAACATTATTGAAATTAAGCAGCCGGACCTGGACGCACAGCTTGTTGCAGAAAACATTGCCGGCCAGCTGGAAAGACGTATTTCTTATCGTCGTGCCACTAAGCAGGCAATCGGCAGAACCATGAGACTGGGAGCCAAAGGTATTAAGGTACAGTGCGGCGGCCGTCTCGGTGGTGCTGAAATTGCACGTTCCGAAAGTTATCATGAAGGAACCATTCCTCTGCAGACCATCCGTGCAGACATTGACTACGGATTTGCAGAAGCTCATACCACCTACGGTGTTGTTGGTGTAAAAGTATGGATCTACAACGGTGAAGTACTGCACAGCACCAAGAAGACCGGTGGTGCCAAGAAAGGGGGCAACAAATAATGCTGATGCCAAAAAGAGTAAAACACAGAAAGCAGCAGCGTGGTCGTATGACCGGTAAAGCCACTCGTGGCACCAAGGTCACTTACGGTGACTATGGTCTTGTTGCTCTGGAACCGGCATGGATCACTTCTGCTCAGATTGAAGCAGCCCGTGTTGCCATGACCCGTTACATCAAGCGTGGCGGTCAGGTTTGGATTAAGATCTTCCCTGACAAGCCAATCACCAAAACCCCGGCTGAAACCCGAATGGGTAAAGGTAAGGGTGCCGTAGAATACTGGGTAGCCGTTGTTAAGCCGGGCAGAGTTATGTTTGAACTTGCCGGCGTACCGGAAGAAACAGCTCGTGAGGCCATGCGTCTTGCCGCTAACAAGCTCCCCATCAAATGCAAGTTCGTAAAGAAAGAGGAGGGTGAACAGGAATGAAAGCTTCTGAACTGAGAACACTGTCCGCCGCTGAACTTGACGCAAAGCTTGCCGAACTTCGGGACGAACTGTTTAAACTTCGTTTTCAGCAGGCAATCAACCAGCTTGAAAACCCATCCCGCATCAGTGCCGTTAAAAAGGACATCGCCCGCATCAAAACCATCCAGCGCGATGTAGAACTTCACGGCACGGAAGCCTAAGGAAAGAGAGGTTTGAAAGCATGAGTGAAAGAAATCTTAGAAAAACTCAGGTCGGCGTCGTAACCAGCGACAAAATGGATAAAACCGTTGTTGTTACTGTCAGAGACAGAGTACAGCATCCGCTTTATAAGAAGATTGTAAACCGCACCGTAAAGATCAAAGCCCATGACGAAAACAACGAATGCCACGTAGGTGACAGAGTAAAAATCATGGAAACCCGTCCTATCTCCAAAGACAAGAGATGGCGTGTAGCAGAGATCATTGAGAAGGCTAAGTAATTAAGGAGGGAATCCCTGTGGTACAACAGCAAACACTCCTCAAGGTTGCCGACAACTCTGGTGCAAAAGAAATCATGTGCATCCGTGTACTTGGCGGTACCGGGAGAAGATACGCCAACATCGGTGACGTCATTGTTGCTTCCGTAAAGAAAGCACAGCCGGGCGGAGCCGTAAAGAAGGGCGAAGTAGTGAAGGCAGTTGTTGTCAGAACCAAGAAGGGCGTTCGTCGTGATGACGGCACCTACATTCGGTTTGACGAAAACGCAGCTGTTCTGATTAAGGAAGATAAGAGTCCAAAAGGAACCCGTATTTTTGGGCCTGTAGCAAGAGAACTGAGAGGCAAGGACTTTACCAAGATTCTGTCCCTTGCTCCGGAAGTACTCTAATCTGGAGGTAAAAAAATATGAATAAAGTTCACGTTAAAACCGGCGATGAAGTTATTGTAATCAATGGTAAATACCACGGCCAGAAAGGCAAGGTTCTTGCTGTTTCTCCGGCTGAAGGCAAAGTCATTGTAGAAGGCATTAACATCATCACCAAGCACGTTAAGCCAAGAAGAATGGGCGAAACCGGTGGTCTGGTAAAGGCAGAATCTGCTCTGTATGCCAGCAAGGTTCAGCTCGTTTGCCCGGAATGCGGAAAGCCGACTCGCGTTGGTCATGAAGGTCAGGGCAAAGATAAGAAACGCGTTTGCAAGAAGTGCGGCGCAAAGTTTGAATAAAGGAGGGGAACAACAGAATGGCTAGATTAAAAGATAAGTATGTAGGCGAAGTTGCTCCTGCTCTGATGGAAAAGTACGGTTATGAATCCGTAATGCAGATTCCGAAGCTGGAAAAGATTGTTGTTAACGTTGCCTGCGGCGAAGCCAAGGAAAACTCCAAGGTTATTGACTCCGTAGTAAACGACTTACAGACCATTACCGGTCAGCATCCGGTTCTTTGCAAGGCTAAGAAGTCTGTTGCAAACTTCAAGCTTCGTGAAGGCATGGTCATCGGCGCAAAGGTAACCCTTCGCGGTGACAGAATGTACGAATTCCTGGATCGTTTCTTCAACCTGGCTCTGCCACGCGTAAGAGACTTCAGAGGGATCAACCCGAACTCCTTCGATGGCCGCGGAAACTACTCCCTGGGCATTAAGGAACAGCTGATCTTCCCGGAAATTGAGTACGACAAGATTGATGCTATCCGTGGTATGGACATCTGCTTCGTTACCACTGCAAAGACTGACGAAGAAGCAAAAGAACTGCTCACCCTGATGGGTGCTCCGTTCGCAAAGTAAGGAGGAGAGAACTGTGGCAAAAACTTCTATGAAAGTAAAGGCAGCCAGACCTGCCAAATACTCGACCAGACAGCACAACAGATGCAAAATCTGCGGTAGACCACACGCTTATCTCCGTAAGTACGGAGTATGCCGCGTTTGCTTCAGAGAGCTTGCTCATGCAGGTCAGATCCCTGGCGTTAAGAAAGCCAGCTGGTAAAAAACGAGCAATAGCATAAGGAGGGTAACGAAACATGCAAATTACAGATCCGGTAGCAGATATGCTTACCAGAATTAGAAATGCAAATTCCGCAAAGCATGACACAGTACAAGTTCCCGCATCCAACATGAAGAAGGCCATTGCTCAGATTCTTGTTGACGAGGGATACATCAAAAGCTTTACCGTTACGGAAGACGGAAAGCAGGGCGTAATTGACATCGTGCTCAAGTACGGCCCGAACAAATCTCAGGTTATCACCGGTCTTAGAAGAGTTTCCAAGCCGGGTCTCCGCATCTACACCAGCTGCGAAGATATGCCGAAGGTAATGAAGGGTCTTGGCATTGCCATCCTTTCTACTCCGAAGGGCGTTATGACTGATAAAGAAGCTCGCAAAGCCAATGTTGGCGGCGAAGTTCTTGCATTCGTTTGGTAAGGAGGAACAGTGAAATGTCTCGAATTGGTAAAAAACCAATCGCCATTCCAGCCGGCGTTGAAGTAAAGCTGGACGGAAACACTGTTACCGTAAAAGGTCCGAAGGACACCCTTACGCAGACAGTACATCCGAACATGGAAGTAAAGGTTGAAGGAACCGAAATTTTGGTAACTCGCCCGAACGACCAGAAAGAAAACAGAGCTCTGCACGGCCTGACCCGTTCCCTGCTTGCCAACATGGTAACAGGCGTAACCGAAGGCTTCACCAAAGAGCTTGAAATTAACGGTGTAGGTTACCGTGCTGCCATGGAAGGCAAGACTCTGGTACTTACCATCGGTTATTCCCACCTTGTTAAGATGGAAACTCCGGACGGCCTGAAATGCGAAGTTCCGGCTCCAAACAAGATTGTTATTTCCGGTGCTGATAAGCAGGCCGTAGGTCAGTTTGCAGCTGAAGTTCGCAAGCAGCGTCCGCCGGAGCCATATAAGGGCAAGGGCATTAAGTATGCTGACGAACACATTCGCCGCAAAGAAGGTAAAGCCGGTAAGGGCGGTAAGTAAGAAAAGGAGTGAATCGGAATGGTATCAAGACAAGATAGCAATAAAGCTCGTCTTAAGCGTCATAAAAGAGTACGCGCAAAGATTTCCGGCACTGCACAGCGTCCGCGCCTCAGTGTTTACCGTTCTTTGAACAACATCTATGCGCAGATCATTGATGACGAAGCAGGAAACACTCTTGTTGCTGCTTCCTCCAATGAAAAAACGTTTAAAGAATACGGCGGAAACAAAGCTGCCGCCAAAGAAGTTGGTAAACTTCTTGCAGAACGTGCAGCAGAAAAAAATATTACAGAAGTAGTCTTTGACCGCGGCGGTTATGTATATGAAGGCCGTGTAGAAGCACTCGCTGAAGGTGCCCGTGAGGGTGGCCTGAAGTTCTGATAACAGAAAGGAGAGGAATTTTTTGGCTAAGATTGATGCATCTAATTTAGAGCTTCAGGAGCGCGTTATCACCATTAACCGTGTTTCCAAGACCGTTAAAGGTGGTCGTATTTATAAGTTCGCTGCTCTTGTAGTAGTTGGAGATGGCAACGGAATCGTAGGCTTCGGTATTGGTAAGTCCGGCGAAGTTCCAGACGCTATCCGCAAAGGCATCGAAGATGCTAAGAAGAACTTAATTAAGGTTTCTCTGAAGGGTTCTACTATCCCTCACGAAGTAACCGGTAAGTTCGGTGCAGGCGTTGTACTGCTGAAACCGGCTGCACCTGGTACCGGCGTTATTGCCGGTGGTCCTGTCCGTGCTGTTGTAGAAACAGTGGGTATCAAGGACATTCGTTCTAAGGCACTTCGCTCGAACAACCCGTGCAACGTAGTAAGAGCTACCCTGAACGGTCTGTCTCAGCTTCGCACAGCTGAAGAAGTGGCAGAAGTTCGCGGCAAGTCCGTAAAAGAAATTGTAGGCTAAGGAGGTTGTCAAAATGGCAAAGAAAGACACCGTTGATGTAAAGCTTGTAAAGAGCCTCATCGGCAGCAAGAAAGACCAGATTGCAACCGCATATTCTCTTGGTCTTCATAAAATTGGGGATGTCAGCACCCAGCCGAACAATCCTCAGACCCAGGGCAAGATCAACAAGATTGTTCACCTGGTAGAAGTTAGCGAAGATTAATAGGAGGTGCAAAACATGCAACTGCACGAACTCAAGCCAGCAGAAGGCTCCAAGCGTGACGTAAAGCGCATCGGTCGTGGCCCGGCTTCCGGCCAGGGTAAGACTGCAGGCAAAGGCCACAAGGGTCAGAAAGCAAGATCCGGCTACAGCCAGCGCTTTGGTTTCGAAGGTGGCCAGATGCCACTCCAGAGACGAATTCCGAAGAGAGGGTTCAACAATATCTTCGCTAAGGAAATCGTAACGGTAAACGTTTCTGATCTTGAGAAGAAGTTCAACGACGGTGACGTTGTTGATGCCGCAGCTCTGATTGCTGCCGGTCTGATCAAGAAGGAAAAGGACGGTGTAAAAGTCCTTGGAAACGGAGATCTCAGCAAAAAGCTGACCGTTAAGGTCAATGCTTATTCTGGCGCTGCCAAAGAAAAGATTGAAGCAGCAGGTGGGAAGGCTGAGGTGATCTGAAATGCTGCAGACACTGGTCAACGCGTTTAAGACTCCTGACTTAAGAAAGAGAATGCTGTATACCGCATTCATCATTCTTCTGTTTCGTATTGGTGCCGCTATTTCAGTCCCGTTTACAGATGCCTCCATGGGTATCATTTCTGATACCACATCGGCAGGCAACTTCATGAACTATTTAAATATGATGACCGGTGACGCGTTCAACTACGGAACCATTTTTGCAATGTCAATTACTCCGTACATTAACGCATCCATCATCATTCAGCTCCTGACGGTAGCCATTCCTGCTTTGGAACGGTTAACCAAGGAAGGAGATTCCGGACGGAAAAAGATGCAGGCAATTACGCGGATTACCGCAATTGTCATTGCTCTTCTTCAGTCCACCGCTTACTTCTTTTATTTAAGAAGTGGCAATTACCTTGTCGGTAATGACTACACCGGATTTTCTGCAGTTCTGCAGGCTCTGGTTGTTATCATGACGCTGACTGCCGGCTCCGCTTTAATGATGTGGCTGGGCGAACAGATTAACGTCAAAGGAATCGGCAACGGTATTTCCATTCTGTTGTTTGCGGGTATTATTTCCCGTATGCCACAGACCGCAATGCTTCTTTGGAACACCTTTACCAAGGGTGGTCTGTACTATGCATTCTCCCCGCTTGCCCTGATCAGCATCCTGGCATCGGTAGTCTTCATTGTATGGATTGACGGTTCCGAAAGAAGAATCCCGGTTGTTTATGCCAAGCGTGTAGTTGGCCGGAAGATGTATGGCGGACAAAGCACCAACTTACCAATTAAGGTAAACATGTCCGGTGTTATGTCCATCATCTTTGCCAGCTCCATTCTTTCCCTGCCGCCAACCATTCAGATGTTCTTAACGGACAAAATTGAAGAAGGCAGCGGATGGGACAAGTTCTTTAACCTGTTTAATGCAGAGAACTGGTTCTACGGCATTATTTACTTTGTTTTGATCATCTTCTTCGCGTTCTTCTACAGTTCCATTCAGTATAACCCGATCGAGATGGCAAACACACTCCGGAAGAACAACGGCACAATCCCAGGCATCCGTCCGGGTAAGCCGACTTCCGAATACATTGCAAAGGTTTTAAACCGCGTAGTTTTGGTTGGATCTTTGCTGATCAGTATCATTGCTCTTTATCCAACCGTTTATTCCCAGATTACCAAAGCGTGCGGTGCACAGGTTAACATTGCCCTGGGCGGCACATCCGTAATCATTCTGGTTGGTGTTGCTCTGGAAACGGTAAGACAGCTGGAATCCCAGTTAATGGTTCGCCAGTACAAGGGTTTCCTGGATTAACCGAAGGAGGACAGAAAAGATGAATATTATTTTTCTGGGCGCGCCGGGCGCCGGCAAAGGCACACAGGCAGACAGAATTGCCGATGCCTACGGCATTCCGACCATCTCCACAGGCAACATGATTCGTGAAGCGCTGGCCAAAGGCACCGAAATGGGCCTGAAGGCCAAAGCCTTCATTGAAGCCGGACAACTGGTCCCTGACGCAGTTGTCATCGGCATCATTCAAGAGCGTTTAGCGCTGGCTGATTGCGCAAACGGGTTTATCCTTGACGGATTCCCACGCACTATTCCACAGGCAGAAGCCCTGGAAGAAATGGGCGTTACCATTGATAAGGTGGTAGACATAGAGGTTGCCGATGACATCATCACGGCCCGTATGTCCGGCCGCCGGGTTTGCCCGAAGTGCGGCGCGCCGTACCACATTGACTCCTTAAAGCCGAAAAAAGACGGCATCTGTGATAAATGCGGTACAGAACTGCAACAGCGTAAAGATGATAAGCCGGAAACGGTTGCTGACCGCTTAAAGGTTTATCATGAACAGACCGAACCGTTGAAAGACTTCTATGCCAAACGCGGCACTTTAAAGGAAGTAGACGGACTTGGCTCTGTTGACGAGATTACAAAGCGTGTCAAAGACGCTTTGGAGGCAAATGCATGATAGTACTGAAAACCAGTAAAGAACTGGAGCTGATGAAGAAAGCCTGTAAAATTTCTTCCGACGCCCTGTTCAAAGCCGGAGACGCAATTCGCCCGGGCATTTCCACTTGGGAACTGGACAAAATTGCGTATGACTACATAAAAAGTCAGGGAGCAGAACCCAACTTCCTTGGCCTTTATGGATTTCCGGGTACTGCCTGCATTTCCGTAAATGATGAGATCATTCATGGCATTCCCAGCAAGAAAGTAATCCTGAAAGAGGGCGACATCGTCTCCATAGACACCGGCGCCAAATTTGACGGATACAACGGTGACAACGCCTATACCTTTATGGTTGGCGAAGTTTCTCCTGAAGTGAAGCGGCTGCTAGAGGTCACGAAGGAGAGTTTGTACAAGGGCATTGAAGCCGCCGTTCCGGGCAACCGGATCGGGGATATCGGCCACGCTGTTCAGGAATGCGCAGAAGCTGCCGGTTACGGTGTTATTCGGGAATACGAAGGACACGGTGTCGGCACCAAGCTTCATGAAGATCCTGGCATACCAAACTTTGGTAGAGCCCATCGGGGCGCGCGGATTCTTCCGGGTATGACCCTGGCCATTGAACCAATGATTGCCATGGGCACCTATAAGATTCGTCAGAATCCGGGAGACGAGTGGACGGTTTATACCGCCGACGGAAAGCCTGCCGCTCACTTTGAGAACACCATTGCCGTTACGGCGGATGGACCAGTCATTCTGACACCATTTAAGTATTAATGGTGAGGAGGGAAACGTATGTCTAAACAGGATATGATCGAAATCGAAGGGACTGTTGTTGAAGCACTTCCGAACGCCATGTTCAAAGTAGAGCTTCAGAACGGACACCAAATTCTGGCCCATATTTCCGGTAAGCTTCGGATGAATTACATCCGCATTCTTCCGGGAGACAAAGTAACGGTCGAAATGTCGCCATATGACCTTACTAGAGGCCGTATTACGTGGCGATCCAAATAACACAACAACGGAGGTAGTTCAAATGAAAGTAAGACCTTCTGTCAAAAAAATGTGCGATAAGTGCAAAGTGATCAAGCGCAAGGGTAAAGTCATGGTTATCTGTGAAAACCCGAAGCACAAACAGCGTCAGGGCTAACTCGCCCGGACTTACACACTAATGGAGGTGCAAATTAATGGCTCGTATTTCAGGTGTTGACCTGCCAAGAGACAAAAGAGTTGAAATTGCTCTGACTTACATCTATGGCATCGGCAATAAAACTGCAAACGATATCATTACCGCAACCGGTGTAAATCCTGATACCCGCGTTAAGGATTTGACCGAAGAAGATGTTTCCAAGCTTCGTGAGTATATTGACCACCATCTGACCGTAGAAGGTGACCTTCGCCGCGAAACAGCGCTGAACATCAAGAGACTGATTGAAATCGGTTCCTACCGTGGCGTACGTCATAGAAAGGGTCTTCCGGTAAGAGGACAGCGTTCTAAGACCAACGCTCGTACACGCAAGGGCCCGAAGAAGACCATTGCAAACAAGAAGAAGTAATAGGAGGGATACCTAAATGGCTAAACAGGGCAAAAAGACCACAGCCACTCGCAGACGTCGTGACCGTAAGGCAGTTGTCAACGGTGCGGCTCATATCCAGTCCACCTTCAACAATACTATTGTTACCATTACTGATTTGGAAGGTAACGCCGTATCTTGGGCTTCCGCCGGTGAACTTGGTTTCCGCGGATCCAAGAAATCCACTCCGTTTGCCGCTCAGAGCGCAGCTGAAACCGCTGCTGCCATTGCAATTGACAACGGAATGAAGACTGTTGAAGTTTACGTCAAGGGCCCGGGCGCCGGCCGTGAAGCTGCCATTCGTGCACTGCAGACTGCCGGTCTGGAAGTAACCATGATTAAAGACGTTACTCCAATCCCGCACAACGGATGCCGTCCGCCGAAGAGAAGACGTGTCTGATAAGGAGGATAAACACTATGGCAAAAAATATGCAGCCGATTGCCAAGCGCTGTAAGGCGCTCAACCTTTCTCCTGCAACCCTTGGCTACTCCGGCAAGGAAACTCGCCGCAACCCGAAGGGCAACATGAGAAGAAAGCAGTCCGAATATGCACTGCAGCTGAACGAAAAGCAGAAAGTAAAGTTTGTTTACGGTATGCTGGAAAAGCAGTTCCGTTCTTATTATGAAAAGGCAGCTAAGATGCCGGGTAAAACCGGTGACAACCTTCTGATCCTTTGCGAAAGCCGTCTGGACAACGTTGTTTTCCATCTTGGTTTTGCATCCACCCGCCGTCAGGCAAGACAGCTGGTTAACCACAGCCACTTCACTGTAGACGGTAAGAAGGTTAACATTCCGTCCTTCCAGGTAAAGCCGGGTATGGTAATTGAAGTTAAGGAAGGCAGCCGTTCTTCCGTTCTGTTCACCCGTCTGACCGGAGAAGATGCTCCGCTGGTTAATGTTCCGGCATGGCTGGAACTGGACAGCAGCAAGCTGAAGGGCACGGTTACCAGAATGCCTACTCGTGAAGATGTTGACTTCCCGGTTGAAGAACATCTCATCGTTGAGTACTACTCCAAGTAATGCTAGTACTTTAAAGCCCCGATTCTTTTTCATTTTACAAAGGAGGGTTTTGAATGATCGGTATCGAGAAGCCAAATATTGAAATTGTCAATTTGGAAGGCGACACCTACGGAAAATTCACGTTGGAACCACTGGAAAGAGGCTTTGGCACCACGCTGGGTAACTCCCTTCGTCGGGTCCTGCTCTCCTCTCTCCCGGGTTACGCCATTACTTCTGTAAAGATTGACGGCGTTCTTCATGAGTTCTCCACCATTCCGGGCGTCAAAGAAGACGTAACCGAAATTGTCCTGAACTTAAAGAGCGTTATTGTTAAGCTGAACAGCGATGGCCCCAAGACCGTCCGCATTGATGCATCCGGTGAAGGCGAAGTAACCGCGGGTGACATCAAGGGCGACTATGACGTTGAAATCCTGAATCCGGAACTGCACATTGCAAGCCTGGACAAGGACGCTAAGCTTTCCATGGAAATGACCGTAGATAACGGAAGAGGTTATGTTTCTTCTGACAGAAACAAGCAGGAACTGCAGCCGATTCTGGGTGTCATTGCCACTGACTCTATTTATACACCGGTATTAAAGGTTAATTACACTGTTGAGAACACCCGTGTAGGCCAGCGTATTGACTATGATAAGCTGACTCTGGAGGTGTGGACCAACGGAACCATTTCTGCAAAGGAAGCGGTTTCTTTGGCAGCCAAGATCCTCAACGATCACCTCAAGTTATTTATTGACTTGTCTGAAAATGAATTCATGGCCGACGTTCTTGTTGAGAAAGATGATAACTCAAGAGAGAAAGTTTTGGAGATGACCATTGAAGAACTTGATTTGTCTGTACGTTCCTTCAACTGCTTGAAGCGCGCAGGCATTAACACAGTAGAAGATTTGACCAACAAGTCCGAAGATGACATGATGAAGGTTCGCAACCTTGGCAAGAAGTCTCTTGACGAAGTAGTTGCAAAGTTAGATAACCTCGGATTCTCTCTTCGCACGGATGACGAATAAGGTAAAGGAGTGATCAGAATGCCAGGAACCAGAAAACTTGGTAGAACCAGCAGCCACCGTAAGTCCATGCTTCGTGGAATGGTTACCTATCTGTTTGAAAATGGCAAAATTGAAACCACCGTTACTCGCGCCAAGGAAGTTCGTGCAATGGCCGAAAAAATGATTACCATTGCAAAGAAGGACGACCTCAGTGCCAAGCGTCAGGTACTTGCATACGTTACCAAAGAAGACGTAGCCAAGAAGCTGTTTGACGAAATTGCACCGAAGTACGCAGATGTAAACGGCGGTTACACTCGTATCATTAAGACCGGCCCACGCCGCGGCGATGCAGCTGAAATGTGCATCATTGAACTTGTCTAATGTTACGTAGCTAACGCAAACGTAAGCCCCGGAGGGAATGTTTCCCTCCGGGGCTTTTGTTTAAGTAGGGCTATTTTGTGTGCTGGTAGATGCGGATAAGATCTTCCAGGGTTAGCTGTTCAATGCGGGCAGTTTCCGGGATATTCAGCTCAGCAAGGACCGAGCGGAGCTCCTCCTTGCTGAGGTGCAGGCAGGCGGAGAAGGAGTTAAGGATGGTTTTGCGGCGCTGGGTAAAACCGGCTTTGACCATACGGAAAAAGGCCTGTTCGTTATCCAGCTGGACCGGCGGCTCCGGCAGAAGCGTCAGCCGGATAACTTCGCTGGTAACTTTTGGCGAAGGAACGAAAGATTCCTTCGGCACGGTAAATAAACGCTCCGGCTGCGCGTAATACCGGATGGCCGCCGTAATGGCCCCGGCTTCCCGTGTGCCCATTTCTGCGCAGAGGCGTTCGGCCGCTTCGGCCTGGACCATGACGGTCAGTGACCGGATGGGCAGCTGCTCCTGCAGCAGGTGGGTAATAATTGGAGAAGTAATATAATAAGGCAGGTTGGCACAGACCACGACAGGCCGATTGCCGAACTCCTCTGCCAGTAGCTGATGCAAATCCAGCTTTAGTATGTCTCCGGGTACCACTTTTACGTTGGCAAAGGGCGCCAGGGTTTCTTCCAGAATGGGGAGGAGACGTTCGTCCAACTCCACGGAAACTACTTTTGCGGCGCGCTTTGCCAACTCCACGGTCAGCACGCCAATGCCGGGGCCGATTTCCAGGACGCCATAACTGTCGTCCGGAATGGCGGCCTCCGCCATGGCCGGACAAACGTCTGGGTCAATCAAAAAGTTTTGCCCCAGCGCCTTGGAAAAGTGAAATCCGTGCCGCTTCAGCAACGCTTCAATCTGGTTGATATCATATAATTCCATGAGGAGCCTCCCCTTTATAGTCTGCTCCTAATTATAGTATAGAAGCTGTTTTTGTGCTACAATATGCCGGAAAGAGGTGACGGTTTTATGAAACAAAAAATAACCATCCTTTTGCTTGTGTTAACTACATCGCTTATGTTCTGCGCCTGCGGCGCCCCTGTCCTTTATGAAAATGCAGAACCGCAAGACATCTACGGCACTGATGGGGAAACCGTGCTGGGTAAATATGTGGTGTTGGAAGCTAAATCGACCGATGTAAAGGAAAAGAATTTAAAGGACCTTTACTACAACTACGTAGAGCCCAATGATATTACCTACGTTGTCATCCTGTACACCGACAAAGATATGGAAGGCACCGTTGTCCTAAGCAACCTGATTTACAAGGACTGCACGCTTGTCCAAACCGAAGACGGCCAGTACGGCCCTGAAAACGTGGACAACGCCACCGCTTACCTTGCCGAAGATGGCGAACTGGTAGAACAGACCGGCGTCTCCTAAGAAGTATGCCCTGAAAGGAAGAATTCTACTTTATAGTTCAACAAAAAGCTACCGCAATTGCGCTGTAAGGCCAATCTGCGGTAGTTTTCTTTTGTGGTTTACCGCAGATCCGGTCCTATCCAGGCTTTCTGCGGTAAATCTGTTCTCCATTTACCTCAAATCCAGCTTGGCGCCGATATCTGCGGTAATACCTGAAAGTATCTTTCGTATCGGGAAGGTGCTGTTGGCTCAGATTACCGCAGATCCGGTCCTATCCAGGCCTTCTGCGGTAAATCTGTTCTCTGTTTACCGCAAATCCAGTTTGGTGCCGATATCTGCGGTAATACCTGAAAGTATCTTTCATATCGGGAAGGTGCTGTTGGCTCAGATTACCGCAGATCCGGTCCTATCCAGGCCTTCTGCGGTAAATCAATCCTCTATTTACCGCAAATCTGGCTTAGTACCGTTATCTGCGGTAATACCTGAAAGTATCTTTCGTATCGGGAAAGTGCTATTGGCTCAGATTACCGCAGATCCGGTCCTATCCAGGCTTTCTGCGGTAAATCAATCCTCTATCTATCGCAAATCCACCTCGGGCCGTTATCTGCGGTAAGTTGTTTCCCTGAAGGTGGCTTTTTCTTAAACTATATCATTGCAATGATACTTTTGTAACTGCCTCTTCGCAATTAAGTACAGTACAATGCAACCCCGTATAATGCAGTCCGGTACAGTGCAGTCCGGTACAGTGCGGTCCAGTAGAATGCAGCCTGGTACAATGCAGTTTAATGCAATTCAGGCCTATGTAATTCAGCCCAGCACCGTTTTAGACGGTGCTGTTTTTATTTCCGGCGGAGCCCCTTCTGGTCTAATTTGGCGGGACGCCCCTTTTTTTGTAAAAGGTACAGTGTAAATAATGAAGTGCTGGTTGTAGTGGCAGTGCCGGCTGTGTCTTTTGTTGCCTTTAAGGGAAGTGGA
>CAVHZY010000016.1:0-29456 GCA_963640645.1 uncultured Phascolarctobacterium sp.
GCCGGGCCCCAGTGTACCAAAACCAGCCCAAAAACCAGAGCCCGGTGCACCAAAAAAGCCGCCATGAAAGCAACCTAAAGATGACCCCCAAAAGCACAGCCAGGTGGCTCCTCGCGCAGCACTAAATCAGCCCCAAAAGCTGGGTCCCAGTGTACCTAAACCAACCCAAAAACCGGAGCCCCGCTGCAGCTAAATCGCCCAAAATCAGCAGCGCAGGAATCCCTTCAAATCCTTTCAAATCCCCAAAATCAGTAACAAACAGTAACAAATTGTAACCCTTTTGTAACTTTTTGTAATTTTTAAGGTTTGCACAAAGAATACATATTTATTTTTCTAATAAAGAAAAATCTTTTTAAGCTTTCTCTAAATCGCCAAGAAATCTCCGTTAAATTGCACAAAATCTCCTTAAGAAATAATTTGACTTTATTTCAACTCGTCATTACAATGCCTGACGTCAAGGTCAAAGAACGTCACTCATAATAATGGCGTGGCTCCCAGACATAGGAGAAAGACAGGCTGACTACCTGCCACGGAGCCATGAAGATAAAGGAGATTTTTGATGATTACAAACCAAGACGGCCGTAAATTTGTAAAGGCAGTTCGAAAACGCCTGATTGTAGCACTGGCATTCATTGTTGTCTGCTGCATGGCGGTGGTTGCGGCAGCCGCCTCTGTATACACGGTAGACGTGACTGCAGACGGTGACACGAAGACGGTCAAAACATCTGCCCGCAATACAGATGTCATTATTGAACAAGCCGGTGTTTCTGTTGGAGACGACGATGCCGTGGATCTTACCAACTTCCGCGCCGGTGCAGACAGCAAGGACGGAAACGAAATTAAAGTTCACCGTTCCCAGACTGTTGAAATTTATGATGATGAAGAACTTGTTGCCACCATCACCGTAGCCGGTACTGTTCAGGATGCCCTGGACAAGGCCGGAATCAAACTCGGTGAAAAAGACACGGTTAGCCCATCGGCTGACACGGTCCTGACCGAAGACCAGGAGGTCGAAATTACCCGCTCTGAATCCGTAAAAGTAATTGCAGACGGCAAAACCGAATATGTACCGTTTACCTCAGGCACAGTAGCTGACGTCCTTGACAGACAGGGTATTAGCCTGGGTAAAGATGATGAGGTTTCGCCATCCCTTGATACGGAACTGAGCATAGGTGATACCGTGGTTGTAGAACGGGTTACTTATAAAATCCGCGTTACAACCGAAACTTTGGAGTATGACACGGTTACCAGGTCCGACTCCACCGTTCCATCCGGAACAACCAAAATCCTGCAGACAGGAGAAAACGGGGCTCGCACCGTTGCTTACAAAGACAAAATTGTAGACGGTGAAGTGGCTGAAAGCGAAGAACTGAAAGAACAGGTTTTAAAAGAACCGGTAGATCAGGTTATCGCAAAAGGTACCAAAGTTGCCGTTACCGCAACCAACACCATCAGCCAAATGTCACTTCCAAGCAAATATACCCTGAAGGATGGCGTTCCAACTAACGCGTTGAAAACCATCACAGGCCCCGCAACCGCATATTCTGCTTCTTCCGGTGCCAAGTGTGCTACCGGCGTAACCGCACAGACGGGCTATGTAGCAGTAGACCCGAAGGAAATTCCTTATGGTTCCGAACTCTATATTGTTTCCGCAGACGGTAAGCAGGTATATGGATATGCCATTGCCGCCGATACCGGTGGGTTTACCAAAACCACGAACGTTGTAGTTGACCTCTACATGAATACCAACGCCCAGTGCTGCCAATGGGGCCGCCGAAACGTTGTTATTTACGTTCTTAGCTGGGGCACGGGGAAAGTAAAATAACCTATAGAAAGAAGAAGGATCTCTACCCTGGGACCCTTCTTTTTTTGCCTTGCACAGACCGCTTACCTGTTTCATAATGGAGTTGAACAACGAAGTAGGAGAACGGTATGGGTTTTCAAGACGAAACAATTACGGAAATCATGAACTCCTGTGAGCAATATCGCCCCAAATTAATTCGGTATTGTTCGCAGTTTTTTCAATATGAGCCGGAACAGGCAGAAGACTGCGTACAAGAGGCATATGTGGCGCTGCTAGAAGCTTTGCAAAAGGGGCAGAAAATCAGAAACTGCGAAGGCTGGCTGTTTAAGGTGGTCATGAATCACAAAAACAAGGCCGTGAAGGAAAAAATAAAGCAGAAGACATGTGACGTTTCAGACGCGCCACTAACCTATAACCCGGATTATCTGGACGTTATGGTGGGCGATGCAGCAATAGAACAAAAGGCACTGGAAATCCTTAAATGCCTTAGCCCACAGGAACGGGACCTATATTATGACTACTATGTAGAGCAAAAAAGTCTGAAAGCAATTGCAAAGAAATGGGGTATTTCCTATACTGCTGCAAGACAACGAAGCTCCACGCTTCGAAAAAAGCTTTTAAAGATGATAAAAGACCGGGAAGGGGAGGTGTAACCATGACAACTGCGCAGATGCTTTATAACGGCCTGGAAGATTTAACCTATGAACAGTTGCAGGCTAGAATTAAAGAAGAATCTGAAAAAGATCCGGAAGAAATTGATATGGACTACGTGGATTTTTGCTTTCGTCTGTTAGAACAAAAGAAGCCGCAAGCTAAGAAGCACGTTCGGTATTCTATGAAAATAACAATTGCAGTGGCAGCTGTGTTGATTGTTCTGGTTTCTTCCTTTGGCGCACTGGCAGGATTCAGGTCACAAAAGACAGATGATTTTGTGCAGGTAAAAAATGGAATTGTCATTGTTGACTGGTCGGTAGAGAATGCAAAGACAACAGCTGAATCGCACGCATTAATGAATACGGAATTGGGAAAGCAAATTCAGACATTTGGAATTTCTCCCATTACCGTTCCAGAAGGGTTGATAAAGGAAAACGGAACAATTAATGAAATTCAGAATACAACGGCGGACGCAGCGCTTTCCACGGAAGTAACGGTAGAATTCCGGTATTCGGACTATGACGGACAGCTGGTTTTAACGCAATATTCACAGACGTATGAAAAAAACGGAAAGACGACCCTAAGCGATGTCATTCACAGCCGTGCCATTCAGGTCAACGGGATGGGTATTCTTCTTTTTGAACAGAAGGACAGATGCGTAATTCTATATAAAGATGGTCTTACTTATTACAAAATTGATCTGAACTGCGCCGACATAGATACGGCCTTGCAATTGGCCAAGTCTATTCGGTAGGAGGATGGTATGAAGACGTCAAAAAGAATTCTTGCGGCGGCAGTGGTGGTTTGCTTGTGCATGCCCATGGCGTTTTCTTATTTTAGGGCTACTGCTTTTCGGCAAATGAAAGAATCTACTAATTGCTTTGATGGTACGGACATTAAAGAAAGACAATTAGGCATTATTAATGTGGATGACACACTGGTGATAAGGGCATATGTACAAGGACGGCAAGAGGTAAAAAAATGTGGATTTAAGAAAATTATGATACAGCGAAGGCCAAAGGGACAAGAAAACTGGGCTACATACAAAGTATTTAGACCTTTATATACAGATGGAAACGAATGTATTTTTCAAAAAAAGCAGAAAGTAGAGGCCGGATACCAATATCGTGTCGTGGCAACCTATTATGCAAAACGAAATTTATTTGTTTGCTCACAGGAAAATGAGACTACAGGAGCATTAAGCTTTTAAGAGACAGAAGTCTGCCATTGTACTATGGCAGACTTCTGTCTTTTTTTGTAATTTTTCCATACTCTTCCCTCACTTTTTAAGAAAAACAGACACTATATTTTTGAAGGAATATAAAGTATCCTAAAAAAGGAGGCTCCATTATGAGAAGAAAAACGAAAGCACGGACCATCATTATTTCTGCAATTGCAATTGTGCTCTGCGCAATTATGGGTGCCAGTTATGTTGAATTCGGTACGGTTAATGCGGCACGTGTCATTTATGGCATTTCTACCGTAAGATCTGGGGCAGAACATTATGTTGTTGTGAAAAATAATAAGTTGTCCTCTCCTTCTAAGGTGGTAATAACGCAGTTTGGTGAAGACTACACCTATGAAGATTGCCTGGAAGAAATGGGTTACACTGTTCAGGAACAGTTTGGCAGTTCTTTTATTGTAGAAAAGGATGGAAAAGAGGAAACGGCGTACATTGAGGGAACCGGCAATCCTTGGTGTGACATGTTTCAGTTCCGATAAACCGGTTTCCGCTACAGCATAGACTTGCGTGCAATTTAAAATTCAGTTAAGATACCCGATAAGTGCAGAAATGCGCTATCGGGTATTTTAGTTTAAGTAGCTTTAAGCTATTCCATCTATGATAAAGACACTTTAAGGCAGTTCGAAAGGGGGCGTGGCCTTGAAAGATCCTTATGAGGTGCTGGGGGTACCGCACGGGGCTTCGGAAGAAGAAGTTACCAAAGCGTACCGGAAATTGGCAAAGCAGTATCATCCGGACCTGAATCCCGGCGATGAAGCTGCAGCACAAAAAATGAGCGAAATTAATGATGCCTATGACCGCATAAAAAAGGGCGATGTAGGAATTCATTCTTCCCGCACTGCCGGACCGCAGCAGGGCAATGCCCGGTACGGCTATGGCAGCGGCGGATATTATACACAGGATTTTGACGAGTTCTGGAAGTGGTTCCAGCAAAACCGGGCGGAGCAGCAACGGCAGCAGGCCCAGAGAAGAACCGCTACCTATACTACTTCAACCAGCCACCGCAGCGGCGGGTGTGCCCGATGGCTGCTTTGGATGGTTGTTATTAATGTGATCCTCTTTCTGGTCCCGGTTCTTTTCCGGACCTGCCTGTACCGCAACACCGCCCGGTATTATTACTATGCGCAGGATACGGACAACTACAGCAGTTATTCCGCTCCGGACGACGGCTATTATGAACAACGTTCTCAGCAGGACCAGGACAGCCGTCAGCAGAGAAGCGAACTGTATGATAAATATAATCTCAGCTACAATGCTGAAACAAATGAAGTTACAATTTTAGAAGGTGAACCACAAGTATGAAGGAAAATAAGGGAAAGGTATCCAACTGGTTCAAAAATCTGGACCAGAAATGTACCGAAGGTATGGCCGGACGGAATGGAATAGACGGACTAAATATTTTACTGCTCGTTCTTTATACTGTTCTGATTTTTTTGGAAGCGTATTACAGGGTCTACTGGATTGGCGGATGCGCACTGGCTGTCCTGGTATGGCTTTTGTTCCGGGCCTTTTCCAAAAATTTGGAAAAGCGGCGGAAGGAAAACGCATTCCTTCTTCGCAGTCGGGATTTCTTCCGCAAGAAGCGCCACTTTCTAAAGCAGAAACACAGAGACCGGAAGACCTATGTTTATAAAAAATGCCCACAGTGCAAAAAGATGCTCCGCGTAAAAAAGAAAAAAGGAACGCGAACCATCAATTGCCCTCACTGCAATAAAGAAATTAAAATTCATTGTTCTTCAGATGCACAATTATGACTGGAACAGCCCGCCGGATGGCGGGCTGTTTGTTTGTGTTTTAGGGTGGCCTATGATAGAATGAAACAATAAAACGGACGGAAAAGGAGGCGGTAAAAATGTATGACTATCTTGTGGTAGGGGCCGGATTATTTGGTGCAACCTTTGCCCATGAAGCAGTAAAAGCAGGATATTCTGTCCTGGTTGTGGATAAACGGACTCACATTGCCGGTAACGTCTACACAGAAACAGTAGCAGACATAGACGTGCACCGGTATGGTGCGCATATTTTTCATACAGATGACGAAACCGTCTGGAATTATGTTACCGCTCTGACTCCGTTTCATTCGTATATACATCAGTTAAAAGCAAACTACAGGGGATGTCTGTATGACATGCCCTTTAATATGTATACCTTTTCGGAAATATTTGGTGTTCAGACTCCGGAAGAGGCACGCGCCATCCTGGATCAGGAGCGGGCAGAAATTCAGAAAGAACCACAAAATCTGGAAGAACAGGCCATTGCTTTGGTAGGCCGTACGGTTTATACCAAACTGGTGAAAGGGTATACAGAAAAACAGTGGGGCAGGGACTGCAGGGAACTGCCGCCAAGCATTATCCGGCGCCTGCCGGTACGGTATATCTATGACAACAACTATTTTAATGACCGCTTTCAGGGAATTCCGGACAAGGGATATACTGCTTTGGTACAGGCTTTGCTGGACGGCTGCACCGTAACCCTGAATACAGATTTCTTACTAAATAAAACTGCGTTGGAAGCCCGGTGCAAAAAGGTGGTTTATACCGGACCTTTGGACGAATATTATGACTGCTGTTATGGCCAGTTGGAATACCGTAGCCTTCGCTTTGAAACAGAACTGTTAAACCAAAGTAGCTACCAGGGCATGGCTGTTGTCAATTACACGGACCGGAACCCGGATTATACCCGCATTATTGAACACAAATTTTTTCATGATAAAAACCAGCCACAGACCGTTATTACGCGGGAATATCCGGCCGCTTGGACAAAAGGCATGGAACCGTATTACACGGTAAATGATGCCAGAAATACGGAACTGCATCAGCAGTATGCCAAACGGGCAAGGGAAGAGGGTCTTCTCTTCGGGGGCCGTATGGCAGATTATCAATACTATGACATGGATGACACCATTGCCGCTGCTTTGCGGTTGGCGCAGGAGGAACTGAAATGGAACGACCGTTAATTTCCATCATTATGCCGGTTTACGGAGTGGAAGCTTACGTAGGCCGTGCCATTGAGAGCGTGCAGGCGCAAACCTATGACAACTGGGAATTGCTTTGCGTAGACGATGGCACAAAAGACCGTAGTGGCACCATTTGCGAGGAGTATGCCTTCTCTGATGACCGCATTACGGTTTTTCATAAGGAAAACGGTGGCGCTCCCAGTGCCAGAAACTTTGCCATGGATAAAGCCTCCGGGGATTACTTCTACTTTATGGATGCCGATGACTGGGCAGAACCGGATATGTTGGAAGACATGGTTACTTTGGCAGAAGAAAATCAGGCACAGCTGGTAGTTTCCGGCTTTTATATTGACACTTATTACAGCGAAGACCAGTGCTTTACACAGGTGCAGACCTGTCCAAGTGCGGCTTATACATCGCAAAAGGAATTCCGGCAGAATGCCATGGAATTATTTGACCAGAACCTGCTGTACTCGCCGTGGAATAAACTGACACGGGCAGATTACCTGATGGAAAATCAGATTTATTTTCCGCAGACCTTCTGGGATGATTTCCCCTTTGTCCTAATGGTTATCAAAGATGTAGAACGGGTTGTGGTAACAGGAAAAGCGTATTACCACTTTATCCGCCAGCGGCAGGAATCGGAAACGGCCCGGTACCGGGAAGGTATGTTTGAAAAGCGGCTGGAAGAAGACCGCTGGATGATGGACCTGTACCAGCACTGGGGTTTCATGAACCCAACCATTCAGGAATTTCTGGATCGGCGTCATGTGGAACGCCTGTTTGGCTGTCTGGAAAATTTCATGAACAAAGACTGTACGCTGAGTACGGTGCAAAAAATGAAGGAAATTCATCTGATTCTGAAAAATCCGCGGACCAGGGAAGCTGCATTTGGTGCTGTGCCAAGATCCACGTATATGCGCATTATGTTAATCCCAATTAAATGGGGCCTTGTATTGCCAGTTTATATTGAAAGCCAGGTCATTTCTGCGGTAAAGCACAAGCATGTGCGCCTGTTTGCTAAACTGAAAGCGTATCGCTGATTTACCTGATTTACCGGATTTGCTTTGCAGGACACACTATTTCTAATGCAGGAGGACCTATGTTAAGTATTATTATCCCTATTTACAATGGGGCTTCTTACCTGGAACGCCTGTTTCAAAGCCTGCCTCAGACAGAGGCAACAGAGTACGAACTGGTTTTTGTTAATGATGGCTCCACGGATAACAGCGCTGAACTCCTAAAGGAATACGGTGCTTCCGGGAAGTACAACATGAAGCTTTGCAGCATTTCCAACAGCGGCGTGTCTGCGGCCCGCAACAAAGGGCTGGAGCTGGCCCAAGGAGATTACATTGCTTTTCTGGATTGCGATGACCTTATTCCGGCCAACTACCTGGCGGCTTTCCGTACGCTTACGGCGCCACTGGATGGCCTGAATATGACTCCGGACCTGGTTGCCTTCCAATCCCTGCGGACGGCCAATGCGCCGGAAACAGGCACGGAAAGCCAGTTGCGGGGCACAAAGACACTGACCGGCGTGGAAATGCTGTTTCAAATGGCAAAAAATCCTACCAGGTATGGTGTCTATAATTTCTTTTATAAAAGAAGCCTGCTGGAAGCGCAACAAATGCGTTTTGCAACAGGCTATGCTTATTATGAAGACTATGACTTTCTGTACCGCCTGCTGTCCGTAACGGACCGGGTAGTATATACAGAAACCGTTCTTTATTATTATTTACTGCAGGAAGGAACGGCAATGGCCACTTTTAAAGTGGAGCGGTTGCAGAATATAGAGTTACTTCAGGCGGATATTCCGTTTATTGCCGTCCATGCGCCGGAATTCCTGTCGGAATACCGTGGGCATGTCCTGAACCGGATTTACTGGTCCGTTATGTGGCAGGCGGCCCTGGCTTTTCCCGTGGGAAAGGCTTTGCGGTTCGGACACAAAACCCACATGAAACGCCGGATGCTCCGTTTGCGGAATCATCCGGACCGGAAGGTTCGCTTATCTGCCAGGCTGTACCTGCAAAGTCCGCTGGCTTTTGTGCTGGCTGCCAGACTGCTAGGGAAAAGCCACAGCAGGGTTGGCAAAACCGACTGGGAACCCTTTGCAACTTATTTTCGTTCTTTGTAACGTAAATTTTGTAACTACAATAGAATAACAAGAAAAAGCACAAGCCGGATGGGGGAACATCCGGCTTGCGCTTAAAATAGGAGAAAATGAAATGAAAAAGTGAGTAGGGGAAAACACCCCTATCAGTCTCAAGCTTAAGGGAGTGACTGGTTCCCCGCCTGAGAACACCGTTAGTTTACCGAACTATCCTTAAATCTCCCTTAAAAAATAGACAAATTTTTGAGTTTGTTTTACTTTTTCACGAATGTGCGGTCACCTGGAAAAGGGAAAAGCCCGGACTGAAGTCCGGGCTTTCCCTTTTGAAATAGGAGAAATGAAATTAAAAAAGCGAGTTATGGGGTTTCTACTTTTTTTCTTCCAACTCAGCGGGGGGAGAAGTCCCGTTGAGCTTGTCTTAACTATAAAGGGCGCAACTTAAATGAACTTAAAAGGAAGGTTACAGTTTCATAATTTGCTATGCTACCCTATCCGTGGTAAAATACAGACATCTGTGAAAAGAACGAGAGGGTAATGAATGAGCGGATATTTAGCAACCATTAAGGAGATCATAACAGATCATTCTGACTATAAAGAACAAACACTAAAAATGGCAAAATCAGATTTGATTCGTACGTACCGTGGGTCAGCTCTTGGCTGGTCATGGGCTGTTATCAAACCGGTTATTACCATTTTCATTTACTGGTTTGCCATGACCATCGGACTTCGTGCCGACAAGGGTATGACAGAGTATGATTATTTCCTTTGGCTGATTGACGGACTGGTGCCCTGGTTTTATATTTCGGATATGCTGAATCGCGGAACGGACTGCATGCGGAAATACCGGTATCTGATTACCAAAATGCATTATCCGGTATCCACCATCCCAACCATTGTCAGTCTTTCCAATTTCTCCGTAAATATGGTTCTGATTGTGGTAGTCTGCATTCTGCATCCAATTCGGGGCTACATGCCCAATCTTTACTGGCTGCAGATTCCGCTGTTCTTACTCCTGTCCTTTATTATGTTTACGGCCTGGTCCCTGTTTGCAGGCCCGGTTTCCGCCATTTCCCAGGACTTCTCCCAATTGGTGAAATCCCTGGTATTTGCGCTTCTGTGGGGCTCCGGTATCCTCTTTAACGTGGAAACGGTAAAAAGCCAGGCGGTTCAGATTATCCTGAAGCTGAACCCCATTACCTATCTGGTTTATGGTATCCGCCACTCCTTTATGGGGTCCTGCTGGTTCTGGGAACAGCCGCTCCAGTTACTTGTTTTTCTGGTGGAACTGTTTATTATGCTCTTCCTTGCTGTCTGGAGTTACAAGCGTCTGCGCAAGGAAATTCCGGATGTACTGTAAGGAGGATTCCATACCATGGCAAAGAAAAAGAAAGAAGAACAGGTTTTGCAGCCGGGACAACCCATTATTGAATTTTGCAATGTTTCCAAACGTTATAAACTGTATTCCGGCAACAAGCAACGCCTGTTAAGCATCTTTTTTAAGGGCTTAAAAGTCAAAACCAAGGACGCCATAGACCATGTCAGCTTTAGCGTTATGCCGGGCGAGGCAGTGGCTTTGGTTGGTAGTAACGGCGCCGGAAAGTCTACCATTTTAAAGATGATTACCGGTGTCTGCTTCCCAACGGAAGGCGAAATTATGGTTCGTGGCCGTGTTTCCGCCCTGTTGGAATTAACCGCAGGCTTTGAACCGGAAATGACCGGACGGGAAAATATTTACCTTCGTGGTACTACTCTTGGTCTGGAAAAGGATGAAATTGAAAGTCTGGAGCCGGAAATTATTGAATTTGCCGATATTGGTGAATATATGGATCAACCGGTTCGCTCTTATTCCAGTGGTATGAAAGCACGGCTTGGTTTTGCTATTAACTCTAATGTACGGCCGGAAATTCTGATTGTGGATGAAGCGCTTTCCGTAGGAGACGCCAACTTTAAGAAGAAGTGTCTGGATAAAGTTAATAAGCTGATTGCAGAAGAGAATGTAACCTTACTTTTAGTTACCCACAGCGCCGGAACTGCCAAACAGTTCTGCAAACGAGGCATTTATATTAAAAACGGAAAACTGGTATTTGACGGCACTATAGACGAAGCAGTAGCCAAATATGAAGATTCCCTTAAGAAAAAGAAAGGCGGAAAGAAATGAAAACAACACTGGTTGTCATGGCTGCAGGAATTGGCAGCCGCTTTGGAAAAGGTATCAAGCAAATGGAACCGGTTGGCCCAAGCGGAGAACTCATTATTGATTATTCCTGCCACGATGCCATAGAAGCCGGATTTAATAAAATTGTTTTCATTATCCGCAAGGATCTGGATGCGGATTTCCGGGAAGTCATTGGGGACCGGATTGCCAAAAAGATTGAAGTGGCCTACGCTTATCAGGAACTGGATAATCTGCCGGATGGCTTTACCCCTGGCGAACGCACCAAACCCTGGGGAACCGGTCAGGCCATTCTTGCCTGCAAAGGTATTGTAAAAGAGCCGTTTGCCATTATTAATGCAGATGACTACTACGGAAAAGAGGGCTTCCGCCTGATCCACGAATTTCTGGAAAGCGGAAAAGCAAATGTAACAGATGGAAAACTGCATCTGTGTATGGCCGGCTTCCAATTAATTAATACGCTTTCGGATCAGGGCGGTGTAACTCGCGGCGTATGCAAGGCAGATGGAAAATTCCTGACCCAGCTGGATGAAACTTCTGACATTGAAAAAATCAACGGCAGGGCAGCTTTGCGTAACGGAGACGAAATTCACTATTTCCCGGATGATACCCTCTGCTCTATGAACATGTGGGGCTGTCCTCCGGAATACATAGATTCCCTGGAAGACGGCTTTAAAGAGTTCTTACAGAACATACCGGAAGGGAATCTGAAGGCGGAATACCTGGTTCCTATTGTCATTGGAGACTATGTAAAGGAAGGTAAGGCAGATGTAGAAGTGCTGCCTACCAAAGATAAATGGTTTGGTGTTACCTATCAGGAAGATAAGTACATTGTAAAAGAAGCTTTCCAAAAACTGGTTGCAGACGGAGTTTACCCGAACAACATCAAATAACAGCAAAATACAGCATACAAATTCAGCACTAAGACTTCGGGCTCCGTCCAAATGGTCGGAGCCTGTCTTTTTGGAAGGGGGGAGACCACTGGCCAGAAAAAGACTGACAAAAAAGCGGAGCCGGAAAGCCGCAGGACCCTGGAAGAAAAAATGGAATGCGTTTCGGAATAAAATCCGGCAGCAGAAGTGGTGGCAGTTTTTAAGCAGCCACAAAACTGCATTTAAGCTGGTAGGGAGGCCTCTGCTTTTAATCCTGGTTTGTATTATGGTCTGGACCACGGTTTACCGATATCAGCAAAATACGCCCTGCGGCATTGACGTGTCTTCCCACCAGGGCTTTATTAACTGGCTTGAAGTCAAATATGACCGGACAGAGTTTGCCATTATCCGCGCAGGTGTTACCACCTGGGACAATGGTAATCTGAAAGAGGACGAGCGGTTTAATCATAACTTCTCTGCCTGTGGACGGCTGAATATAAACCGGGGAGTTTATTATTATTCCCAGGCCATTACACCGGAAGAGGCCGTACAGGAGGCCAACCTGGTACTGAAAATGGTAGATGGGCGGGAATGTCAGTTGCCTATTTACATAGATGTAGAAGATACCGGCACCGGCGGAAAAGGCCGTGCGGACAGCTTAACCAAAGAAGAACGTACTGCCGTAGTCAAAGCTTTTTGTGAAACAATTGAATCGGCGGGGTATCGTGCCGGGGTATATTCCAATGCCAGTTTCTTTACCAATAATCTGAATGTAACAGAGTTGAAAAGTTATTCTTTCTGGGTTGCCGCATACAGTACTACCATGCCGGCCTATTTACCCATGGCTTATGATATCTGGCAATATACAGACAGCGGTACCATACAGGGAATAGAGGGCAGCGTGGACTTAAACCGGTATTCTGTTTTTAAATCCAGCACCACCAGTAGTTCTGCAACCAGGAGTTAACTTCCACTCCGGAAAATTTGAAAAAGAACAGGAAAAAACCGGTGTTCCAGACGGAACACCGGTTTACTTTTGCTTTCTGCGTGTGCTTATTTTGCAGCCTTAGTCATCAGAGCAGACTTTTTGCGAGCAGCATTGTTCTTATGAAGAATGCCCTTGGCCTGAGCCTGGTCAATTTTCTTTACGGCTGCCTTAACAAGTTCATCCTTATCTGCAGCATCAGTTTCAATGGCGATATTAGCCTTTTTAATGGCGGTCTTGAGTGCGGAATTGGTGGACTTGTTTCTTTGTGCTTTGGTCTGATTTACAAGTACACGTTTCTTAGCAGATTTAATGTTAGGCATAGTTGCACCTCTCCTTTAGTCGTTACAGTGAAATAATATAACACTTAGCCTTAGAAAAAGCAATCTTTTTTCTTGTCTCTTTCTTAGGATTCATAAAGATAAACACGGCATTCATAGGGGCGCAGTTTGCAGGTCCTGGCAGAGGCCGGAGCCTGGTCATAATTTTGCAGAATCAGCTTGCCATCTGTCAGGCAATATCCCTTTGGTGCCTTGAATTTTACCTTGTGCTTAGAGAAGGAGCAGACGACCAGGGCACGACGTCCCTTGCAGGTACGTTCATAGCAATAAATTTTGCGGTCCCGCGGATAAAATTCCTTATAGGCGCCGTGAACAAACAGCTCTTTATCTGCCTGACGGATCCGGAACAGCTTCCGGTAGTAATGCAGGATGGAATCCGGATCTTTCTCTTCGTCAGCCCGGTTGACCCCTTTCTTATAATTCTGGTTGACAAAGAACCAGGGTGTTCCGGTGGTAAAGCCGGCATTCTTTTCCCGTGACCATTGTACCGGGGTGCGGGCATTTTCCCGTGTAGTCTTATTGGTGATTTTCAAAGTCAGCCAGCCAAGACCAAATTTCTTGAAGAGTTTGGCATTGTTAAAGGTAACTACATCTTTGAAATCTTCCAGCTTTTTCAGCTTAATGTTCATCATACCCAGTTCCTGGCCCTGATAAACAAAGGCGGTACCGGACTGCATGTAGCACATAGTGGCAAGCATTTTGCCGGATTCCTTCCAGTATTTTTCAGAACCGTAACGGGAAATAATGCGTGGATGGTCATGGTTTTCAATGTAAAGGGCATTCCAGGCACCGCCTTTGGCCATTTTATATTGCCAGCTGGAGAATGCCTTTTTCATCCGGCGGAGTGAGAACGGAATATGAATGGTGTCCGTGGCAATACAGTCTGCCGTCATGTGGTCAAAGCTGATCATGATGTCAAAGGCCCTGTCTTCGCCTGCGGTGAAGTCCAGCGCACTTTTGGCATTGGTCATGGGCGATTCAGCTACCACAAAACAGTCATACTGGTTAATGACGTCATTCCGGAATTCATTTACATATTCATGAATATGCGGACCCTTATTGTAGTGTTCTATGCCACAGGCAATGGGAAGTGGGAAGCCATCCGGCAGTCCCTCTTTTTTGGAAATGAAGGTGATAACGTCTTCCCGGAAGCCGTCTACACCCATGTCCAGCCAGAAGCGCATGATGTCTTTGACTTCTTCCCGTACTTTCGGGTTATCCATATTTAAATCCGGCTGCTTTTTGGAAAAGACATGCAGGTAAAACTGGTCAAGCTCCTTGTTATATTCCCAGGCGCCGCCTTCAAACATGGAAACCCAGTTGTTGGGTGGATTGGTGCCGTTTTTGGAGTCGCCGCCACGGCCGTCCCGCCAGAAATAGTAATCATGATACGGATTGTCTTTGGATTTTGCACCCTCCTTAAACCATTCATGTTCGTCAGAGGAGTGGTTGACTACTAAGTCCATGACCACTTTCATGTCCCGTTTATGGGCTTCGTCCAAAAGCTTTTTGAAGGTGGTTAAGTCCCCGAAATCTTTATGGATATTGCGATAGTCGGAAATGTCATATCCGTAGTCCGCATTTGGGGAAGGATAAATGGGGGAAAACCAGATGCAGTTTGCACCAAGAGACTTAATATAATCCAGTTCTTCCAGAACACCGTTTAAGTCTCCAATGCCGTCTCCGTTACTGTCCTTAAAGGAACGGCACCAAATCTGGTAAACCACAAGGTCTTTAAACCAGCTGTTATCGTATTTTGCGTTTGCCATGAAAAATGGCTCCTTTCAAAAAATTTCTGTAGTAAAAAGTGGGGGCGTCAGGCACGGGCGTCATACAGCAGCTGTGCCATTTCCCCGCGGGAAATGGTGCCCTTTGCTTTGGCGGAACTGCCTGCCGCCCGGGTGTCCTTGCCGAGCACGGCCGTCAGACCGCTGGTGACAAGCCGGACGGAGGCGCTGTCAAATTTAGAATATCTGGTGGAGGAGGCGGCCGGAACATAGCCTTGTTCAGCGGCCCATACAATGGCCTTGCGAACTACCAGACTGGTATTCAGTTCTGTAATGTCGGACCACTTGATACCAGACACGTCTACGTCCGGCATTCCGGCCAGGCGGTACAGCACCACGGCCAGCTCGGCTTTGCGCAGATCCTGCCCGGGGAAGAACTGGCTTCCGCAACCGACCATCAGGCCCTTTTTATAGGTATAGGAAATGGCTTTGTAATACGTGTCTCCTTTTTCCACATCCGACAATGGAAGTGCGGTTGCGGAATTATGCGTTGCAAGATACTCTTCCGGAAGTACATACAGGTATCCGGTATCATACTGAATAAAGTGGTTCAGCAGAATGCTGTAGATGTTGCAAAGCAGGGTTGCCACTTCATCCGGGCAGGCCTGCGCCAGCGGAATAATGGCTTTCACGATGCCTTTCAGTAAATCGTGTACTTCCTCAGTGTCATACGTTGCACTGCCCTTGTCCTGCAGGGACTGATTCAGGATCTCTTCCAACTGGCTGATCACGGTATCGGTGTTTCCGTAGAACAGGTGGAAGAAGATTTGTGTGGCATTTTTCTGCACGTTCATCATGAAATCTTCCAGCACGTCTGCATAGGTTCCGTCGCTACTGATAATGTAGGTCAGCGTGCCAATCAGTTCATATAAACCGCCTTCCAAATCCTGGAATCCGTCCCGTCCGCCAAGGGCGGTGGCCAGGGTTGGTAAGGTCCGGTTTAAGAATGTATACTGCGTTTCCGAAGTATTGTTGCTTCTTTGAATAAGATTGTCCATGGTGCCGTTTGGAGTAACCGTTACCGGCTGGAATTTTCCAAGGAACTGTTTCCGAAGTCTCCAGGTGGAATCATCCGGGCACTTGTTTAAGCAGGCTTCGTGGTATTTTTCAAAATCCTTGTCTCCAGCTACCGGAAGGTAGTAGTCAATCCCGTATCTGGAAAAGCCCATGTTGGACGGGGCAACGTGAGTAACTAAATCGCTGCGGAAAATGATGTTATGAATATTGGAGTAAATTTCTGCATTAGCAGTTGCTTCCTTTACGTCTGCACAAAGAGGAGATTCCAGGGTGTAGCAGTAAATATCTTTTCCTTTCAGGGTAACTCCTTTGCGCAGGGTGCCGCCCTGACTCAGCAAACGGTCAATTTTGCTGACCATAATGTTGGCTGCAGCAGCGCCTCTGCTGTGTCCGCAGGTCCAGATTTTCAGATTGCCCTTAATTTCCGTGTGCCGTTTCAGATAGTCAAGTAAGAAACGATAGGCAATTTCTCCGGCCTCAGCAAAGCCCTGATGATCTCCTTCGGTGCCGACTTTTACGTTGGAACCAAATTCTGCTTCGTATCCGGCACCACGTTGAACGATGGCAAGAAGCGTATAGGATTTTCCATTGATTCTGGTTTCTTTGGAGGCAATGCCAACGCCATAGGAGTCACGTTCCGGTTTGCTTACATAGTCTTCGTTGAATTCTATGTTCTGATATCCACATTCTGTCAGGAATGCGCGGGCGTTGGAATCATAGTCTTCATGGGATTTGCTGGTACGGTTTTGCGCACAGTAAGCCAGATAAGAACAGGCAATGGCAACATCATTGTCATAGTCATATCCGGATCCGGAAAAGTAGTCATCCGTATAGGTGTAGTCATATTCTCCGTCTGTGTACGAAATTTTGCCTGTGTACGTTTTGTTTTTGCCTGTAGCTACGGCCGCAATGCTGGTGACAGACAGCATCAAGACCAGTGCCAGCAGGGCACTAATCAGTTTTTTCATTATTTTCTCCCTTTCGTTATTTGATTTTGAACAAACACGATTTCAGCCAATTTCATTATAACTTGTTCTTTTTAGTCTTTGTAACCAATCGTAACTTCTTTTTTTTGGCATGGGTGTTATACTTAAACCGCAGAAAAAATAGGAATGGGGGTTTTCCTATGAAGAAAAGTACAGATACCAAAAAAATCATCGGTATTGTTGCAGCCGTACTGGTTGTCATTCTTGCATTGGTCATTGTTGGCAAAGAAGTAATTGGAAGACAAAGTTCACAAGCCAAAAATTCTACAACGCCTTCCAGTTCAAGCACCACCTCCTCAACAACTACTACAACCACTACCACTACAACTACAACTACTACCACAACTGCAGCACCGGCTGAAACAACAAAGACGGGCTCTGATACGCCCGCAGCTTCAGACGGTTCCGGGAAAGTAGTATATCTGACCTTTGATGACGGTCCCAGCCAATATACGCAGGAACTGCTGGATATATTGGACAAGTACAATGTAAAAGCTACTTTCTTTGTAACGCATGCCTTCAGCAAATATGAAAACATGATTGGCAAAGAGGCACAGAAAGGCCACACGGTAGCCATTCACAGCTACACGCATGACTATGCAAAAATTTATGCCAGCGAAGAGGCTTATTTTGAAGATCTGAATAAGATGAATGATGTCATCCAGAAACAGACCGGTCAGAAAGCTTTCCTGCTTCGTTTCCCCGGCGGTAGTTCTAATACCGTATCCAGAAAGTATAACAATGGAATCATGACCAAGCTGACCAATTCCGTAACGCAGAAGGGTTATCTTTATACGGACTGGAATGTCAGCAGTGAAGATGCTACCGGAAAGAATTATTCGGCAGACACCCTTGCCAATAATGTTATCAACGGAATGAAGAACCATAAGGTTTCTGTTGTGCTGCAGCATGATACCAAAGCCAACAGCGTAAAGGCTGTGGAAAAGATTATCCAGTATGGTCAGGCTAACGGTTACACCTTTAAAGCCATGACCAGGGATTCCTATATGGTTCATCACAAGATAAACAATTAAGGAAGATGAACAACTGAGAAAAAACGGTGGTTTTCCTTGCAAGTTAGCCTTTGCCAAGGCATAATATACATCGTAAGAAAAAAGACTTCTGAAAAGGAGAAACATCTATGTTAGTATCTGCAAAAGAAATGATCACTGCTGCCAGAGATGGCCACTATGCCATTGGCGCAATTAACATCAACAACCTGGAATGGATTAAAGCTGTTCTGCAGGGTTGCGAAGAAGCTAAATCGCCGGTTATCATCCAGGTATCTGCCGGTGCCGGTAAGTACATGGACGGCTTTAAAAACGTAGTAGACATGGTTGAACACTGCATGGACTACCAGAACATTACCGTTCCGGTTGCCCTTCACCTGGACCACGGCACCTATGATGCCGCAAAGGAATGCCTGGAAGCAGGATTCTCTTCCATCATGTTTGACGGCTCCGCTCTTCCTATTGAAGAAAACTTTGCCAAGACCAAGGAACTTGCCGAAATTTGCAAATCCAGAGGAATTTCCCTGGAAGCAGAAGTAGGCGCCATTGGCGGCGAAGAAGACGGCGTTGTCGGCATGGGCGAATGTGCAGACCCGGCAGAATGCAAACTGATTGCAGACCTGGGCGTAGACATGTTAGCTGCCGGTATCGGTAACATTCACGGTGTTTATCCGGAAGGCTGGCCGGGACTTCGTTTTGACGTTCTGGAAAATATTACCAAAGCTGTTCCGGGTGTGCCTCTGGTACTGCACGGCGGTTCCGGAATTCCGGATGAAATGGTACAGAAGGCCATTTCCATGGGCGTATGCAAGGTTAATGTAAATACGGAATGCCAGCTGGTATTTGCTGCTGCCACCCGTAAGTATATTGAAGAAGGCAAAGACCAGGAAGGAAAGGGCTTTGATCCTCGTAAGCTGCTGGCTCCTGGCTGTCAGGCCATTGTTGATATGGTTAAGTACAAAATGGAAGTCTTCGGCTGTGCAGGAAAAGCCTGAGCCTAAGCAACCAACAAGGCGGATCTGTCAGATCCGCCTTTCTTTTTAAGAATAGCAAAAACCGGAATGAGGAAAAGCATTATGTATTTCAATGAAAAAATGGAAACCCTTCCACGGGAAGAGCTGAAACAATTGCAAAGTCAGCGGCTGGTAGAAACCGTGAAACGGGTATATGACAATGTACCGGCCTATCGCCAAAAAATGGAAGAGAAGGGTCTGACCCCGGATGATATCCACGGAGTAGAGGATTTAAGCAAGCTTCCGTTTACCACCTATATAGATTTACGGGAAGCCTATCCGTTTGGCATGGCTGCCGCACCGAAAAGAGACTGGGTTCGTATGCACGCCTCCAGCGGTACCACAGGTAAGTCTAAAATTGCCGTTTATACCCAGCATGACATTGACGTTTGGTCTGAAGTAGCGGCCAGATGTCTTGCAATGGCAGGTCTGACAAAGGATGACACCTTGCTGGTTGGCTATGGTTATGGCCTATTTACCGGCGGTCTGGGTGCTCATTATGGCGGAGAAAAGCTGGGTGCTTTTGTCATTCCTATGTCTACCGGTAATACACAAAAAACCATAGATATGCTGATTGACTGTCAGGCAACAGCCATTGCCTGTACCCCGTCTTACCTTCTGCATGTTGCCGAAGCATTAGAACGGGACGGCTTGCTGGACAGAATTGCACTGAAATATGCCATCTGCGGTGCAGAACCGTGGACGGATGAAATGCGTGCCAGACTGGAAGCCAGATTAAATATTAAATGTTATGATATTTACGGATTAACTGAAATTATTGGACCGGGTGTTGCCACCGACTGCCCGGCGCATGCAGGCCTGCATATTTGGGAAGACCACTTCCTGCCGGAAATCATTGACCCGGTAACCGGAGAAGTACTTCCGGAAGGCTCTGAAGGGGAACTGGTTATTACCACCCTGACCAAGGAAGGTATGCCAATGATCCGTTACCGGACCAAGGACCTTACTTCCCTGGCCTATGAAACCTGCACCTGCGGCCGCACCTGCGCCCGTATTCAGCGCTTCAAGGGCCGTTCGGATGATATGCTTATTATTAAGGGCGTTAACGTATTCCCGTCTCAGGTAGAAGCGGCTCTTCTTACCATTGACGGCATGACCCCGAACTACTTTATTACGGTAGACAGAGTCAATGATCAGGACGTTATGGAAGTGGCCGTAGAACTGGACGAACACTTCTTCTCTGACGAAATTGCGGATCTGGAACACCTGACGGAAAAGGTAAAACACGTTTTGAAAACCGCTATTGGCCTGAATGTACAGGTTCGTCTGGTAGAACCAAACACCCTGGAACATTCGCAGGGTAAGACCAAGCACGTGCTGGATAAACGCAAGCTGTATTAAAAGGAGGTTCTCTTATGTTTGTAAAGCAACTTTCTGTTTTTCTGGAAAATCGTGAAGGACGGGTGCTGGAAGTTTTCAACATCCTGAAAAATGCGGACATTAATGTCTGCTCTGTCAGCCTGGCAGATACGTCCCAGTATGGAATTCTCCGTCTGCTGGTAAATGACGTGGATAAGGCGCAGATGGTACTGAAGGATCATGGAATTTCCTCCAAAACCACAGAAGTTATTGCCGTTAACATTCCGCATGTGGTTGGCTCTCTGGAAGGCGTTCTGAATGCCATCAGCTCTGCCGGTATTAATATTTCCTATATGTATGGTTTGTCTTTGGGCGGAAGCGGTGCCTCTATTGCCATCAAGGTCAATGACACCGAAGGTGCCAAGAAGGCCCTGGAACCGCTGAACATTACTTTCTACACAGACGAAGACCTGAAGAATCTGTAAAAAGAATCCGAAAACACAACCCGAAAGGACACACTCATGAGTAAGTATTTCATTGCCAGTGACATCCACGGATCTTCTTACTGGTGCCGAAAAACACTGGAAGAATTCCAAAAGAGCGGGGCAGAACGCCTAATCCTTCTGGGAGATATTCTGTATCACGGTCCCCGCAATGACCTTCCCAAGGACTACGCTCCCAAAGAAGTCATTGCCATGCTGAATCCGCTCAAAAATAAAATTTACGCGGTTCGCGGAAACTGTGAAGCCGAAGTAGATCAGATGGTACTGGATTTTCCCGTCATGGCGGATTACGCACTCCTTTGCCTGAACGGTCATACCATTTATGCTACGCATGGGCACATTTACAATGAAGAACACCTGCCGCCCCTTTCTTCTGGCGATGTACTTCTTCACGGCCATACGCACCTGCTAAAAGCGGAGCAGCTTGCCGTAGACTGCACCGCGTTTTACCACTTAAACCCGGGCTCTGCCTCTATTCCAAAAGGAGGCAACCCCAATACCTACGCAATCCTGGACGGTGACACTTTCACGGTTTATGATTTTGATGGGAACACGGTGGCAGAAATTACATTGGAATAAGAAGAGCACCGAAAGAAATTTTTTCGGTGCTCTTTCCTTATCTTTATTGGATTAGTCGTAGCGTTCGTCAAAGACCCGCTGGGTTTTCTTTTCGGAGCGGGGCAGAACACCAAGTTCTACTACTTTGACCAGTGGCGTGAATCCGATTTTGGATTTTACCGTTTGGGCAATGCGTTTGGCCAGGTCAAGGAAATCTACTGTGCCATTGGTTTCTACGTAAATACGCATGGTGTCTTTTCCTTCCAGATGGGAAATGCGGATCTGATATTCGCTGGAAATTTCCGGGAAGGTGGCAAGGACTTCTTCAATTTGCTTTGGAAAGACGTTAACGCCCTTAATTTTCATCATGTCATCGGAACGTCCCATGATGGTATCAATGCGAGGGAATTTGCTGCCGCAGGCACAGTCGCCAGGTAAAATGCGGGTCATGTCATGGGTGCGGAAGCGGAGGAGCGGAGCACCCTCCTTGACCAGCGTGGTAATGACTAACTCGCCAAGCTGTCCGTCCGGAACCGGTTGTTCTGTAACGGGGTCAATTACTTCAACATAAAGGAAGTCATCCCAAATGTGCATGCCGTTGTTTTCCTTGCAACTGATGCCAATGCCGGGGCCATAGATTTCGGTTAGGCCGTAAATATCATACAGTTCGGCGCCCAGGATGCCCTGGATGCGGTCCCGCATTTTTTCGCCCCAGCGTTCGGATCCGGTAATGATGCGCTCAATGTGAATTTTGTCCTGTAAGCCCTCTTTTTCAACTTCTTCGGCAATCAGAAGGGCATAGGAGGAGGTGGAGCAAAGGACGTTGGTGCCAAGGTCCTGCATCATCTGCAACTGCTTGGCAGTGTTCCCGGGACCCATGGGAATGCACATGGCACCAAACTTTTCAATGCCGGCCTGGAAGCCGACACCGGCGGTCCAGAGGCCGTAACCGGTGGCGTTTTGAATGTGATCCGTCTTCTTACAGCCGGCAAATTCAAAGCAACGGGCAAACATGGTGGCAAAGTCATCTACGTCCTTCTTGGTATAAGGGATAATGACCGGAGTGCCGGTGGTACCGGAAGAGGAATGAATGCGAACAATATCTTCGTCCTTGCAGGCACGGATGCCAAAAGGATAGGCGTCTCTAAGGTCCTGCTTTTCGGAGAAGGGAAGCTTTAAAAAGTCTTCTTCGGTTTGGACGCCGGTGATGCCGGCTTCTTCCAGACGCTTTCCGTAAAAGTTACCGGAGGCCAGAAGGCGTTTGACCTGTTTGTCTACCAACTCTAATTGCGTTTGATTAATATGCATGGTGATTACTCTCCTTTAGGGGCTGCTTCATATTGCAGTGCTGCAAAGTTCAACTGGTGGAACTTTTGCGGCACTTTTTCTTTGATGGCCTCCGTAATATCCTGTACGGAAAGCGGAAGGACGTTGCTGCGGACGGCAACGCCAAGCAAAACCACGTTTAAACATTTGGCGTTGCCGAGGGCAGTCAGTGCCGTGTCGGCATCCACCAGGTAAAGATGCTCTACATGATTTTGCAAATAGGTTAAAATTTCGTCTTCCTTGTAGGTGGAAATGCCGATATTGGCACTGACCGGCTTCACCGGCCGGTTGCTGACAACTACGGTGCCGCCTTTCTTTAAGTAGGGCAGCATACGCAGTGTTTCTGCCGGCTCAAAGCCAATAATCAGGTCTGCTTTGCCAAGGCCAATCTGCGGAGCATAAACGTCTCCTAAGCGGATATGACTGACAACGGAACCGCCGCGCTGGGACATGCCAATGGTTTCGGCTGTTTTTACGGGAATGTTTTTCTTCATGGCGGCAGCGGCAATCAGCCGGGAGGCAAGAACCGTTCCCTGACCGCCGACACCACAGAGGAGAATATTGGTTTCAGACATTTTTTTCACCTCCGGAAATGGCGCTAACGGGGCAGATCTGCTCGCACAAAGTACAACCGGTACAAAGGGTGGTATCTATGCTGGCTTTTTCCGCCTTAAACTGTAACGCCGGACAGCCCAGCTCTTCTACGCAGGCTTTACAGCCGATACACTTTGCCGGGTCTACCCTGGAATGGCCTTTTGGTTTGGCCAATACAACGCAGGGAGAACGGAAGATAATGGCTTTGACGCCTTTTTCTTCCGAAATGTTCTTTATCAGCTCTACGGATTCTGCAAATTGCAACGGGTCTGCGGTGACAACGGTGGTAAGGCCAATGCCGCGCAAAACGGATGCAATGGAGACCGGTGTAACGGTTTGGCCCATCATGGTGACACCAATGCCCGGGTGCGGCTGCTGGCCGGTCATGGCCGTGGTGTGGTTGTCCAACACAATCAGGGTCATGTCCGCCTGATTGTAAAAGGCGTTAATGACACCGGTAATGCCGGAGGCAAAGAACGTGGAGTCCCCGACAAAGGCAAAGCACTTTGTGTCAGGCTCTGTGTGATAAACGCCCTGTGCAATGTTGATGCCGGCACCCATGCAAAGGCAGGTGTCACACATGTCCAGCGGCGCGGCATTCCCCAAGGTATAACAGCCGATGTCACCGCAATAAATGGTTTTCTTCCCAAGCATGGCTTCTTTTACGGCGTAAAAGCTGGCCCGGTGCGGACATCCTGCACAAAGTACCGGCGGCCGGATTGGTAACTCCGGAACGTCTGCTGGTGTGCTTTCTGCTTCCGGGCGATTCAGCTTCTTCCCGTCCAGGAAGTTACCAAGCAGTTCGGCAACGTAATCCACGGTATTTTCACCGGCCGGTTTCACGTCTCCGGTCAGTTTTCCTTTTACGGTTAAATGCAGATGATATTTTCCAACTAATTTTAGTAATTCCTGCTCTAACACCGGATCCAGTTCTTCAATGCAAAGAACTTCATCCAGGTCTTTGACAAAGTCCAGCACCAGGTCTTCCGGGAACGGAAACGGCGTTGCAATTTTGCAAACTGCCGGGTGACTTTCCGAATGCAGGTTGTCCATGGTATAAGCAAAGTTAATGCCATGGGTCAGAATGCCTTTTTTGGAAGGCGCTCCGGCGGCAGGAACAATTTGATTCTTAGGGTACTTGGAAAGAGTATGCCGCAATTCGGCATTTCTCTGTTCAATCAATCCGTGATTTTTTAAGGACAGCCGTGGGAAAATAACCCAGCGGGAGGCATCTTTTTGAAAGCCTTCCGGGATAGTAGTTTCCTGTTCGTCCGGGTCTTTGACGGAAATAGCCTCATAGCCATGGTCAATGCGGGTGGTGGCCCGGAAAAAGACCGGAGTGCCGAATCGCTCAGAAAAGGCAAACGCATCCTGAATCATGTCATAGGCTTCTGCCACAGAGGACGGGTCAAAGACCGGCACTTTGGAAAACTGTCCAAAGGTGCGGGTGTCCTGCTCCGTCTGGGAGGAGATGGGGCCCGGGTCGTCCGCTACCATGACAACCATTCCGCCCTTTACGCCAATATAAGATAAGCTCATAAGCGGGTCAGAAGCTACGTTCAGGCCGACCTGCTTCATGGTAACCAGGACCCGGGCCCCGCTATAGGCAGCGCCGGCGCCAACTTCCATGGCGGCTTTTTCATTAATGGACCACTCTACGTGAATGTGACCCGGATTTCGTCTGGCAATGGTTTCCAGTACTTCCGTGGATGGGGTACCCGGATAACCGGCAACCAGGTTGACGCCGGCAGCCATAGCACCTAACGCAATGGCTTCGTTCCCCATTAAAAATTCCTGATGCATGTACACATTCCTCCAGAAAATAAAAAATCCTGCCCCGGGGAATTCCCGAGACAGAAGGACTTAGTCCCGGAAATCATACTCTTCTTTGTGGGATTCCCGGAATAATTGGTAGACGGCCTGTACCGTTTTCGGGTTTTCTACCAGAGAGAAGTCGTCCCCTTCTACCAACAGAATCAGCACTTCATCTGTGCTGGTACCTTCCGTGGGGCGTAAGGCAACATATTGCCCGCCACGGTAGTCTATTTCATCTAAAAATTCAAAGGCAATTTCATTGCCGTCCTCGTCATAAAGATAAAGGATGCTGTCCATTTTTTAACCCCTTTCTTTTCTGCGATTCAGTATACCAGAAACGTTAAAAACTTGACAAGAGAAAACGCTCAAAACCGCGTACTTATTTGCTATAATGGGTCCGTATTGCAGAACTGCAATTCCCTGATAAAGGAGAAGAAGAGACCACTATGGATCAAAACAAAGTTGTTTTTTTGGATGTGGATGGAACGCTGATAGATTATCACGGCGTTTTTCCGGAATCGGCAAGGGAAGCACTGCGTATTGCCCGCTCAAATGGTCATCAGATGGTCATTTGTACCGGACGTGCCCTGTGTCAGATGGAAACCTGGTTTCCTGCCGACCTTGTGGACGGCATGATTACGGCAGCCGGTTCCAGTGTTTATCATGAGGGGAAGTTAATTTATTCTACTACCTTTGAAACAGACCATACCAGACAGATGGTGCAGTATTTCCAGGAAAACCGGATGCCCTTTTTCTTACAATCCGAAAAGAAATTATATTCTGCCAATTGGTGTGAAGAAGCCGGTATGGCTTTATTCCGCGGAAAAGGACTGAATGCAGAAGCAGTGGAAAAAGTGTATGGTACCGTTGATTTTGTAAAGGAACCCTGGCTCCAGCCGGGCATTGAAAAGGCACTTTACTACAATTGCCGTAAAGCGCCGGAGCAGGTGGAACAGGATTTGGACGGATATTTCAAAATTACGGATTCCAGCTTTAAACTGTCCCGCTTTTGTGACGGAGAAATTACCCTTGCCGGCATAGACAAAAGCGCCGGAATGAATGCCTATTTACAGAATGCCGGCGTTGCAAGGGAAAATTCCATTGCCTTTGGAGACGGCCCCAATGACATGGAAATGATTCAATACGCAGGCCTTGGCATTGCCATGGGCAACGGCACAGCCGCCTTAAAAAAGGTAGCGGACCGCGTTTGCGGAGACGTAAACAGGGACGGCCTTTATTTTGCCTTCCTTGGACTAGGCTTACTGGACAAATAAAGGGTAAAACAAAGATAGATAAAACTTACGCTTTTTTGTGACCTACACTTTTTTGACAATGCCCTGTACCGTAAGGGTATGCTCGGTATCATCAATGCTGAATTTTACATCATAATTTAAATAGGTCAGGCCATATACACGACCCGGTTTTCGCTGATATTGCGGACGAGGGTCGTGTTTTAATATGCCCAGCAATTCCTGACGACCGGCCTCCGGAATCTGCTGCAGCAGGTTGTCCGGAAAGACAACCTGCAATTGCAGGTCCGGCAGCGTGTCGGTATATCCGCCGGTGGCGTCCGGCACAGCGTCGGCGTACGGCAGATAGGGCTTAATGTCAAAAATGGGCGTTCCGTCCATTAAATCAACACCGGAGACGGTAATGACCGGTCCCTCCGGCCCGTCTAAGGAAATGGATTCTATTTTGACTACGGTCAGCCCCAGATTGTTTGGCCGGAAGGGGGAGCGGGTGGCGAATACACCCATGCGGGTGTTTCCGCCCAGGCGCGGCGGTCTTACCGTTACCGGCGGTTTCCCTCCGGGACGGACCGCCTCTGAGAACTGCCAGATCAGCCAGATATGGGAAAAGGTTTCCAGCCCGCGCAGGGCATCCGGATTTCTGTATTCCGGTTCAAAGACAATGCGCCCCTGCAAAGCGGAGATAACACCGCTTTGCCGCGGTACGCCGAACTTGCCGGACAGGTTGGTTTCCATATGCGCAATTTGCTCCATAAAACGGCCTCCCGTATTGTATTTTTAGGTTTCCTGGATTAGAATTATACCACAAGTTCCAGGAAAAAAAGGAAGTAGCAGTATCATGTTAAAACCAATGAGAGTCTATGCACAAATTGACTTAAACGCTCTTCGGTATAATTTAAAACAGAATATGGATCATGTCGGAGACAAGGTCAAAGTCATGGCCATTGTAAAAACAGATGCCTACGGTCACGGTGCAGTGCATGTTGCCAAAGCACTGAATGAAGAGGGCGTCTACGGCTTTGCAGTTGCCACTGTGGAAGAGGCCATGGAACTGCGCAAAGCAGGCTTGCAAAACTCCATTCTGGTCCTGGGACATGTTTTCTTCCGGGACTTACCGGAAGCCATTACCAATCATATTTTGCTAACGGTAGACAATCTGGTTGACGCCAGACGCATTTCCGAAATTGCCGTTGCCATGCAGACAACCGCACGCATTCACATTAAGGTAGATACCGGTATGGGTCGTCTTGGTTTCCAGCCAACGGAAGAAAGTAAACAGCAAATCTTGGAAATCAGCCAGCTGCCACAGGTAGACATAGACGGTATTTTTACCCACTTTGCCATGGCAGACAGCAAAGATAAAACCAGTATGGAACATCAGGAGGCCATCTTCCTGGATTTCATTCAGGATTTGGAAAGCCGTGGAATCCACTTCCATCTTCGTCATATGTGCAACTCTGCTGCCACCATGGAAAAAGAAGACGGCTTTTTGGATATGGTCAGGGTAGGTGCTACCCTGTACGGATTTAGTCCAAGCAATGAAGTATCCACGAAATATATTCAGCCAAAGCCGGTTCTTAGTCTGATTAGCCACGTTTCCCACATTAAGGATGTCGGCCCGGGCTTTACGGTAAGTTACGGCTCCACCTATGTTACAAAGGATGAACACACCGTTATTGCCACGGTACCGGTTGGTTACGGAGACGGTTATCCGCGCAGTCTTTCCAATAAAGGCTATGTCCTGATTGGCGGCACCAAATGCCCCATTTTAGGCCGTGTAACCATGGACCAGTGTATGGTAGATGTTACGGCACTGGATCATGTAGCCATTGGAGACGAAGTGGTCCTGATTGGAAAACAGGGGGACCAGGAAATTACGCTGGACGAACTGGGTGAACTGTCCGGCCGCTTTAACTATGAATTTGTCTGTGACCTGAATCAGCGGGTTCCCAGATTATATGAATAACATTAAATTTATATGGAATATTATTCTTTAAGCCAGTATTTAAAAAACGAATACGGAGAAAAGCTGTACAAGCTTTCTTTGTCCGGCGCAGGGACCTGTCCAAATCGGGACGGGTCCCTTGGCGTTTCCGGATGCGCTTTCTGCTCCGAAGGCGGCTCCGGGGACTTTGCGGCTCCGGCGGATTGGCCGCTGGACAAGCAAATGGAGTTTGCCAAACGCCGTGTGGCCGGAAAGTCCCACGCAGACCGGTATATTGCTTATTTTCAGAGTTACACCGGCACCTATGGGGACTTGGGCCGCCTGAAAGCACTTTACACCGAGGCTGTTGACCAGCCCGAGGTGGCCGTGCTTTCTATTGCCACCCGGCCGGACTGCCTTGGCCCGGAGGTCATGGAAATGTTAACCGAGCTCCGGGCCAGGAAACCGGTCTGGGTAGAGCTTGGACTGCAGACCACCAGGCCGGACTCCGTTCAGACCATTCGCCGCGGCTACCCAAACGAAGTTTACGCAGACGCGGTGCATGCCCTGAACGCCGCCGGCATTAAAGTAGTAACCCACGTCATTCTGGGCCTCCCCGGGGAAACGCTGGATGACATGCAGGCCACGGTGCAGTATGCCTGCCGGCAGGGTACCTGGGGCCTGAAACTGCAACTACTTCACATCTTAGAAGGAACCGCTTTTGCCGAAGAATATAAAGCCGGAAGAATAACCACATTAGACGAAGATACCTATATCCGGTATGTCTGTGAAATTTTAAAAACACTTCCAGACGACATTGTCATCCATCGTCTGACCGGGGACGGCCCCAAGAATCTTTTACTGGCACCCAAGTGGAGTGCCAACAAAAGAGAAGTGCTGAATCGCCTGAACAAAGCAATCAGAGAAACGGTCAAAGAAACCGCCAAAGGACCCACCCGGGAAGCCGTCAGAGAAACCTGCCGGGAGGGCCGGGTTTCTTCTTGCGTGACAGAGAAAATTTCGCTATAATATCCCAGCAGATGCGCCTGTGGTGAAATTGGCAGACACGCATGTTTTAGGAGCATGTACTTCGGTGTGCGGGTTCAAGTCCCGCCGGGCGCACCAAAAAAGGACACACCAAATTGGTGTGTCCTTTTTTATAATCAGAAAACCCCGCGTTGCACGCGGGGTTCCATTAAGCTATGCATTTGACCA
>CAVHZY010000017.1:0-28256 GCA_963640645.1 uncultured Phascolarctobacterium sp.
AATCATTACCATTGGACGCGAGTTTGGAAGCGGCGGCCGTGAGCTCGGTCGACGGTTATCGGAGAAGCTACTCATTGCTTAGTTGAACGATAGGGCAAAAATGGTGTATCGTTCAACGTAAACATGTACGGTGGAAATAAAATGCCACCGATAGAGGATTTGAAGATTCTTCTGCTTTTGCTTTCAATAGTTGATGCAATTCTAAGCATAGCAATTAAACTTCTTAGCCTCTACGGTGGCTGATTAAAGAGGGGCAACCCGAAAGGGTTGTTCCTCCCACCACCAGTATATCAGAAGGAGGAGTATTATGAAAGCAAAGAAAACATTGAGAATTATCTTATATTCACTTTTTGCGTTCTACACCGTTCTTTCGTTGAACGATAGGGCAAAAATGGTGTATCGTTCAACTCTTTCGTTACTTTAAATTCCAAAAAAATCACCCCTCACCGTGATGATACGGCAAGGGGTGGGCCCTGTTACGCAATTAATACCAGGCGTTCATTCCTTTTTTTAAGAATTCCCCGGTTTCCTCGAGGACATCTTGGATTTCATAAACTGCCATATTTAAATAGTCTTTAAATTTATCGTCTGGAGATTTCGCAAAGCTTAGAATTTCTCCATTTGAGGAAAGCGAAAAGCAACCACCACGGCCATTTGTTTTTCCTTCCGGATAATATATATATTTTCTGTTCCCGGCATCAACCAACTCAAATGTTACCATGTAAATGCCTCCTTATTTATTATTAAATTCATACAATTCTTTTTGGTAATTGTATTTCTGATTCGCCATTTCATGTGCTTCATCATAGGAAAAGCCGTTCTTCATAAAGCTAGCCTCAGTGGCTTCGTGGTGGATAAGAGTCAAATCATGCGGCTGTATTTCGGTGCCGGTTCGAAGCCGTTGCACCGACTGAGCCATGTCATATGACGAGTAGAAATATCTTTGTTGCCCATTCAAGTCATGTTTTTCAAAAAATACATGGCTTATCGCCGTAGATACTTCATCTTCTGAAATAGAGGTGTTCTTTGATATCGCTTTTATTATAAATGAGGGGTCAGAGTTTCTCAAGGATTCGTAATATTTTTTTGGTTGAACGATAGGGCAAAAATGGTGTATCGTTCAACCAAGAAAAGCGTATAATTAAATCAAGGGAAGGCATCACTTACGGAGAAAAGATTCAGCTTGGCGTTGGTGCAAAGTCTAGAAGCTTTCCTAAGGTTGTGAACCCCTATACAGGAAAAGACATTGAGTTTGTCCCTGGCACAAGACCTATATATCCGGCAGATAAAGTAATTGCTGGGTATAAATGTAAGCATAGCAATCCCATTAAGTACGCGGAAGAAATAATGGATAAATACGGGATAGAGGGCGACCCGAAAAAGCTTAGTAAGCAAAAAGCCTATTATGAGGCATATGACGATGAAGGACAGATGAATTTTGTAGAACTACATTTTTATATGCACCCGGTCCATAACGGGGGCTTTGGATACAAAGTGAAGCCTCGGGAAGGAGATGTTTTTCTTGATTAAATTTAAAGTTGAGTATATTGGCCCTACTCCGTATGAATTTGACACCGGAGAAATAGCAGAAGCCTTCGAATTGAAGAAAGACCCTAAGAAGAAATGGTTTGTTATACTTGACGAAGACGGCGAAGAATATGCATATCCTCGCCGGTGGTTTAAAATTTTAGAGCAGACAGAAATTGCGTAACAGAGCCCACCCCTTGCCGTATTATCACGGTGAGGGGTGATTTTTATGGACTTCCAGATAAAGCAGGATAACTTTGACCTTGTAAAAAGCATGAACGAAGCCGCCTTGAAGCAGGGCCTTGAAATGTGCGCAGGGACGGCGGAAAACTATGCGAAGAAGCTCTGCCCGGTTGATACAGGCCGTCTTAGACAAAGCATAGGCCACAGCACCGGAGACAGAGAAGCAGTAGTAGGAACTAACGTTGAATATGCAGAGTTTGTTGAACTGGGGACACGGTATCAACACGCTCAGCCGTACCTGAAGCCGGCCCTTGTAGAGCACCAAAGCGACTACTACAAGATTTTCCAGGAAGTGTTCAAAAAATTTAATTCAAAATAGAAAGTTTGCGTAACCGAGCCCACTTGTTCACCTACCATATAGGTAAGCCAGTAGGCTTTTTCTTTTATTATCCTGGTGCGAAGAACAGCACCCAAAGAAACGGAGAGGACAATAACATGGCACTTACAAGAAGTATGTTGAAGGGCCTTGAACTTACCGACGAACAGGTAAGCAAGATTATTACCGCACACACAGAAACCGTTGAAGGTCTGAAAGAAGTTAACTCTGACTTGGAGAAACAGCTGAAGGAAGCCAAAGAAGCGGCATCTAAAGCAGGAACAACCGGTCAGGACTGGGAAGCGAAATACAATTCCTTGAACCAAGAGCTTGAAGACCTGAAACATCAGCAGGAAGTTGAAAAAGAACAGGGCGAAAAGAAAGCCGCTTACGTTGAACGATGCACCATTTTTGGTCTGTGGTTCAACCCCGATTGAGCCAGAAAAGTACGACGAGCAGGAGGAAACAGAATGATGATAAGGGTTGATAAACTTACAGATATCGAACGGCAGTTATATAAAAAGCTTGTGGAAATATGGGACGATGTGGAATTTCATATTGGCATCCTTGCGCACTTGAAAAACGACGAGGAAAGACAGCAAGTTCTGGATTTTATTCAGAGCAAAATGGATATAACTTCTGACGATGTATTTTATTATGTACTAACTATGGAGAAGTCCCAAAAGAACCAACTTAGCTGAATGATGCTTCATTTCTGGTCTATGGTTCAACTTTAATCTGGTGGCAAAATCGGAACAGCACCACTGTTTGCCACCCAAATTCTTGTTTCGGGTGGCAAATAACGCGATAATCCCTGATTTGCCACCACAAAGAGTTGCGTCGGCCGACCTTAAGGCAAATCTAACGTTGTTTGTGTGGCAAACCAGGCATGTCTCTGCTGTTTGCCACCCAAATTTTTGTTTCTGGTGGCAAATAAGGCAGTAGCCCTGAATTTGCCACCCTAAGCTTCGGATGGCAGATGGCGGTCTATTGGGAAGGGTAATAACTATGGAAATAGGAGCAGCAATATAGTTTCCCGGCGGAGCCCCGAATGAAAAGAGATCGCTGATATAAAAGTGACCCGTGTTTTAAGGAACGCGGGGCGTAGTATTTATAGTTGGTTGCTAAGAATTATTAAGGAAGGCTGTATCGCCTAGGAATTAATCTCTTTGACGGTAGTATCCTGGCTGACAGCGTCCGTGGCAGGGCTCTGCTCCTTCTTGCTGCTTCTGCGGAAGAGGAGATGGAGTTGAACGATGCTTCATTTCTGGTCTGTAGTTCAACACGAAGCAGCAAAAAGAAAACTACCGCAGATTGGCCATGCCAGCGCAAAATGCGGTAGTTGAAATGAGTGGTTCCACTTTGATGCGAAAGATATTTTCGTAAAGTACCACAGATCATGTAGGTGTGGCCAATCTGCGGTAATCCGGGAAGGGAATTACCTCATATAGCTGGTCATGACCAGAAATGAGGTAAATCAGGTAAGGGCCGCTGTCTTGGTGCGAAAGATATCTTCATAAAGTACCGCAGATCCTGTAGGTGTGGCCAATCTGCGGTAATCTGGGAAGAAAATTACCTCATATAACCGACCACAACCAGAAATGAGGTAAATCAGGTAAGGGCCGCTGTCTTGGTGCGAAAGATATCTTCATAAAGTACCGCAGATCCTGTAGGTGTGGCCAATCTGCGGTAATCTGGGAAGAAAATTACCTCATATAACCGACCACAACCAATCTGCCATTATTTCGGCCGGAATATGCTATAATCCTCTTCGGAGGTTCGCACATGAATATACAAATTTTTGGCACCAGAAAGTGCAATGACACAAAGAAAGCTGAGCGGTTCTTTAAGGAACGCGGCATTAAATATCAGTTTGTTGATATGAAAGAAAAGGGCATGAGCAAGGGCGAATTTAATTCTGTGGCGCAGGCAAACGGCGGCCTTGAAAACATGGTTAACTGGGATGGAAAAGACCAGGATCTGCTGGTCCTAATCAAATATCTTTCGAAAGAAGATCAGTTGCAGAAAGTCCTGGACAATCCGCAGGTTATCAAAACTCCGGTAGTGCGTAATGGTAAGCAATCTACCTTAGGTTACCAGCCGGACGTTTGGAAAGAATGGCGCTAAGCAGAAAGAATGGCACTAATCAGGAAAGAATGGCACTAATCAGGAAAGAATGGCACTAAGCAGAAAAAAATGGCGCAAAAGAATGGCGCAAAAAAATGACGCAAAGAATGGCGCCAACTAAGAATATGCTAACGAAGGATATACATTTTACAGAGTCGTCTGCTTGACAAGCCACAGTAAAAGCACTACACTCAACTCTGCTGAAAAGTAAATGAAAAGTAAATACTTTATCGGAAGGTATGGAAAACCATGCCGTGCAAGGAATGCAACGCGTTTGCATATCCGGACTTAGGGTAATTAAGCCAGACAAGATAACTGATATCTTGTCTGGCTTTCTTTTTTAGGAGGAAAAAACTATGTCTGAAATTAAGGTTCAAGCCGTAACGTTTTGTCCGGCACCGGACAAAGTAAAAAACAGGGACCGCTTTTTGGAATATATTAAAAAAGCGGCAGCAGAGGGAGTAAACCTGCTGGTATTCCCGGAGCTTTCCCTGACCGGTCTTCATCCGGAGCTGAGTATGTTTAGTGTCAGCTCTATCGCCAAAAAATATTTTGAAGATAATGCAGAATTAGTACCGGAAGGCGAATCCGTCCAGATCCTGGCAGACGCTGCAAAGGAATACAATATGTACCTTGCATGGAGCATGGTGGAAAAGGATCCCATTTATAAGGATCGGTTTTATAACACGGCAGTTCTGGTTGGTCCGGAGGGGTTCCTGACTTCCTATCGGAAAGTGCATCCGGCCGGTACCGAAAAAATGACCCTGAATCAGGGATGGCGGTACGGCACCGTTGTGGACACCCAAATCGGAAAAATCGGGCTGCTGATTTGCTTTGATAAGGTATTCCCGGACACGGTGCGGGCACTGAAATTGCAGGGCGCGGAGATTGTTGTTGCACCAACCGCATGGAATGGGATTCATAAGCGGTTCGGGGAAAAAGATCCGATGATGCAGCTGCATCGTTACAGCGGAAGCTGTCGCTGCATAGAAAATGGAGTTGTCTTTGTGGACGCCAACTTAAGTTCGTCTCCGGAAACCGGATTTGGTGCAGAGGGCGGACACTCCCGTATTCTTGCCCCAAATGGCAAAATTCTTGCGGAAACCGGCTGGAATGAAGAAGCCGTAACTGCTGTCATTGACCCGCAAAAGGAAATTGCTGATTATTACCGGAAGCTTGGAATTTCCAAGGAAAAGCACATCGCCTGGATAGAAAAGAAACAGGCACGGGCGATGCAGCGGAATGCCCAGCGGGAGCTTCTACAGACCACGCTTCGCTTTGCCGGTGACACACTGCGTAACACAGTGGAAGAGCTGCCAACCGTTGCGCATTATAAGCTGAAGTTGCGGTAAAAGGGCACAGGTAAAACGGCACCACGAAGCCATACGGACCTGGTTACGAATTCAGTTGTCTTTCTAAGTAGATTACAGCTTCGTCAATAAAACTTTGGGACACGGAAAGCTCTGCCAGATTCGGCGTAGGCGCCTGTAACGTGTAGGCAAACAGCAGGATTGCCTGCGCCATAAGCTTCTGCGGGTCGGTTTCCACGTTGCCTGTCAGATGCTGGTAAAGAAGTTCGTAGGTGCCGCCCATGACCAGGGCTACATCGTCCCGGAAATCCGACGGTTCCTTCAGGGAAAACGCGGAAAGATAGGCTGCGGCCCACTGCATGTCCTTTTGAATCATGACTTCTGTCAGCTTGCGGTCTGAAAGCACATCTGTGGTGAATTTCTGCATGTTCGGTGAAAGAAGAAACGCAAAATAAATGGTTCCAATCTGGTAGAGATTACGGAAGTATTCCTTCTCTGCCAGATTTTTTTCTTTATAATAGCGGGCAATGGCGTCCAGCAAATCCTGGAAGAAATGCTCTACAAAGAGCTCCTTCCGCGGAAAATGGCGTTGCACATTTGTCTTTTCTATTCCCATTTCCTCTGCGATTTGCTGATAAGACGTACCCGCAAACCCTTTCTGACGAAAGAGTTTGCGGGCAGTTTGTTCTATTTGAAATTTTTTTTCGAAGTCCGGATTGCGACCCATTTATGCTACTTCTTTCATACTGTATTCCGGAAGGTTCTTCCAGTAGATATAGTATGCTACAGCAAGCGCCGTTGCGCAAACCCCTGCAAAGTAAACATAGAAATTTTGCATGATAGGATCAAAGGACGGCATAATCAGGAAGTAGCCATCTGCCTGGGCAAGGATTAATGCAATACAAACACTGGCAGACATGCCCTTTTTGCTTTTACGCTTAGAGGACATCTGGAAGTTCCAGATAACGCAACCGGTAAAGGTGGTAAGGAACATGATATGGCAGAGAGAATCTTCCATGACACTCCACAGGAACCAGTAAGCGGCAACAAAGCAAATTTGAACGCCACAGTACATGAAAATGGCATTTTTCCTGCTTTTGGCGTTGGGGAAAATTTCCGTTGTCAGATCATATTTGATGCACTGATAATGAACCACAAATTCCATTAAGAACCAAACAACCAGTCCGAACCATAAGAATTCGGAAAACCAGTGATGGGTTGGCGAAAGCTTGCTAAACCATCTGGAAAATCCGGCAACATAGACGAAGTCATTGGCAAAGTTCCACATGTTGGATTGCCAGGACATACCGGAACACTTTTGCTGAAAACCAACCCGAATGCATTTGTAGTAATACCAGTAGAAGCACACCATGGCAATGCCCCAACCAATGTAAACCGGAAGATACCAGCTATCCAGCCTTGCAAGATAGGTGGCTAAAGAATAATGCAGACCCATAAAATAATCTCCTTTCAAATTGAAACGTATACGCGTATACGTTTCAATTTGAAATATACCCCTGCAAAGAAGCACTGTCAAGGACCATGTACTTGAAACCTGCCCTGAAAATGGTATATTGTTCAGCGATACTTATGGACTAAGCAGGGAAGTGGGAAGCATGAAATCCAGATACAAGGGAATACTGTATATTACGTTGTCGGCACTGTCGTTTGCCTTTATGAATGCCTTTGTCCGGCTTTCCGGCGATCTTCCCTCTGTGCAAAAGAGCTTTTTCAGAAATCTGGTAGCCTTTTTTATTGCTCTGGTTATGATCCTGAAAAATAAGGAAGGTTTCAAGATTGAAAAAGGCAATCTGAAATATATGCTCCTTCGTTCCATTGCCGGGACTGTAGGCATTTTGTGTAACTTCTACGCCGTGGATCATCTGGTGTTGTCGGATGCGTCCATGCTGAATAAAATGTCTCCGTTTTTTGTCATCATCTTTTCCTATTTTGTGTTAAAAGAAAAGATGACACCAACGCAAATTCTGGCGGTAGTTGGCGCGTTTATAGGAAGCCTGTTTGTTATTAAGCCCACCTTTACCAATATGGAACTGGTTCCGTCCCTGATCGGATTGTGCGGAGGACTGGGAGCAGGTTTTGCTTACGCCATGGTGCGCCTGTTAGGGCAGAGGGGACAGAAAGGATCTTCTGTTATCCTGTTCTTCTCCGGCTTTTCCTGTGTGGTAACCCTGCCATACCTGATTTTCAATTTCCACCCAATGACAGGATTACAGGTGCTGACGCTCCTTGGAGCGGGCCTTGCCGCTGCCGGCGGACAATTTGGCATTACGGCGGCATATTATCATGCACCGGCAAAAGAAATCTCCATCTATGATTATTCACAGATTATCTTTTCCACCGTATTGGGCTTCTTCCTGTTTGACCAGGTGCCGGATAAGTACAGTATTCTTGGCTACTTCATCATCTGCGCCATGGCCTTGTGGATGTTCCTCTACACCAAAAAGAGGGACGCTTTAATGGAGGCGCAACTGCCGGGCGATGTAGAGCAACCAGGTGCTGTAAAGCAATCCAACAACGCAGAGCCACCAACAGAACAGAAATAAAACAGAAATAAAAAGAAAAGGGGCACCCGATTGGGCGCCCCTTTTCTGGTCTTGCTTTAATGGGAAATGTTTTAATTTGAAGTTATAGACAGTTTTTGGCTGTGTTCTTATTCCTTATCTTCAGCGGAACCGCTTTCAGCAACTGCGGCTTCTTTTGTCCCTTTTTCCGGCAGCTTCTGGTAAATAACCAGACCGCGGATGGCCATAATCAGGCAAATAACGCCCATAATGTAGTACCACGGATTTTCAGAAAGAGAGAAGAAATCCGGAGCAATGCAGGCCCACATATTACACCACGGGTTGAACGAAACCACTGCCACACAAATCAGTACAATGTGAAGCCAAAGGTTGTTTCCTTCCCTGTAGCCACGCTTGTTCAATTCCAGACCGGGAACAATGGTAATCAGAACCTGGGTAAAAATCCAGAACTTCCACATGGTGCTGTCGTGCAACTCAAAACGAAGGAAGTTCAAACCAACATAGAAGCAAAGTACCTGAATTAAAACATCGGTCAGCCGTGTTTTGAACGGAGTGCCCGGTTTCCAGTTGATGTCTTTTTCATAGGTCAGTGCTCTTTGTAAGCAGTAAATTTCCATGCCGACCCAAACTGCCTCGCCGATGGCAAGAAGAAGGAACAAAAGGAAGTGGTTGTAGTTCTTCCAGGCGTCCAGGAAAACCCAGATTCCCATGAAGTCTGCCGCGCAGTAGAAGGTGTGGAGCCAGACGGGATAGGGGCCGCACTTATCTTTCTCCGTCAGATAGATGGGAATAATGTAGACCAGAAGCCCGAAAATAACAGCCAGTGCAATGGAAATCCATGCCATAACCCAGCCGTCTGCGCCAATGGACAGATGGTCAATAAAATCCTGGGGCGATACATCACCGGAAGGATACCCCGAAACTAACTTTTCATATAAATTCATTTCATAAAACCTACCTTTCCTGTAGTTTTTCTCTTCACCCAAACTATATTTCTTTGACAAATTCAAAACAATGAGCAAAACTATACAATGTGATGATTAATTATCAGATGATAATAAAATGATAAGAAAGTGGTATGAAATGTATAAGGTATCTGATGACAGAAGGTTTCAAAAAAATAAGAAAGAAATCCGGAAGGCGTTTATTGTACTGGTCATGGAAAAGGGATATGACAGGCTGACGGTTTCCGATATTGCAAGGCGGGCCGACATCAACCGGATGACCTTTTATTCCCATTATGATGCCGTTGAAGACGTATTTACGGAATTTGTAGATGACATGGAAGCGGACATTGTGGACCTTGTTTCCGGCGAGTCAGCGTTCAACATTGACCGGTTTCTTGAAATTTTAAACAGCTTTATGTATCAGGAGATAGACTTCTTCCGATACGTTGCCAGGGACGATAAGCTGTCCTCTTTCCGGGACAGCTTTAAAAATACAATCAGCAAGCTGATTCGTGTGGATTTGAAAGCAAGTACGGGCAGGGATAAAGAAGAACAGCTGATTGTTGCTGACCTGACGGCTACCTGTATTGCGTATTCCTATCTGGACTGGCTGGCAGGGGAATACGGAAAAATACCCCTGTCAAAGGTGACAGGGGTAACCAAAGAGCTGTTAAAAGATAAGCTGGATTGGATTTCTTATGCTTAATTATGCCATTCCCAGTTCCTGATTTCTTCCAGATCCTGGCCGTATTCGGCAATGTACTGCTTGTGCTCTACCAATTTGTCATTCATTTTCTGAATCAGGAAGGAGCCCTTATTGCCAAGCTGCGGTAGGTGCATGATGGCATCCTTCACCAGATTGAAGCGGTCAATCTGATTCTGTACCCGCATGTCAAACGGGGTAGTAATGGTGCCTTCTTCCTGATACCCGTGAACGGAGATGTTGTGGTTGTGCCGTTCATAGGTCAGCTCATGAATTAAGGTCGGGTAGCCGTGGAAGGTGAAGATAACCGGCTTATCCTGTGTAAACAGGGCGTCATATTCGGTGTGGCTTAAGCCGTGCGGGTGCTTACTGTCACATTCCAGTTTGAACAGGTCAACAACGTTGACAACCCGGATTTTAAGGTCCGGCATTTCATCCCGGAGGATGGTAACGGCGGCCATGGTTTCCAGGGTTGGAGTGTCACCGCAGCAGGCCATAACCAGATCCGGCTCTTCGCCGCTGTCATTGCTGGCCCAGTCCCAAATGCCAATGCCCTGGGTGCAGTGCTTGACAGCCTGTTCCATGGAAAGCCACTGGCAGCTTGGGTGCTTAGAGGCAACAATGGCATTTACATAATTCTTGCTCTTAATGCAGTGGTCAAAGCAGGAGAGCAGGCAGTTGGTATCCGGCGGCAGGTACATGCGTACCACGTCAGCTTTTTTATTGGCAATGTGGTCTAAGAAGCCCGGATCCTGATGGGTAAATCCGTTGTGGTCCTGCTGCCATACGTTGGAAGTCAGAATGAAGTTCAGCGAGGCAATCGGCTGTCTCCAGGAAAGCTGGTTACAAACCTTAAGCCACTTGGCATGCTGTGCGGCCATGGAGTCAACAATGCGGATGAAGGCTTCGTAGCTGGCAAAGAATCCGTGGCGCCCGGTCAGCAGGTATCCTTCCAGCCAGCCTTCGCACATGTGTTCGCTCAGCATGCCGTCCATGATGCGGCCGTCTTTGGCCAGGCATTCATCGGTATCCAGCAGTTCGGCCTGCCAGTCACGGTTTTGTGTTTCAAATACTTTATACAGGCGATTTGACATACTTTCGTCCGGCCCGAAAATACGGAAATTCCGGTTTTCCTTGTTTAAGTCAAAGATGTCACGAATATAACCGCCCAGTTCAATCATATCCTGTGCAATGGTCTTGCCCGGCTGTACTTCAATTCCGTAGGAGCGGAAGTCCGGCAGGCGAAGATCCTTCAGGAGCAGACCGCCGTTTGCGTGCGGGTTGGCGCCCATACGGGCGTTGCCTTTCGGGGCCAGTTCTTCCAGCTCCGGAATCAGGCGTCCGTTCTGGTCAAACAGTTCTTCCGGATGATAGCTTTCCAGCCAGTTCTTTAAGAGCTCCAGGTGCTCCGGCTGTTCCATGGAGATTGGCACCTGATGGGCGCGGAAGGAGCCTTCAATCTGCTTTCCGTCAACCATCTTCGGACCGGTCCAGCCCTTCGGCGCCCGAAGAACAATCATGGGCCAGAACGGACGGGTAGGGTCATTGTTTTCGCGGGCATTCTTCTGGATGGCCTTAATTTCTTCAATGACTACGTCCATGGTTTCTGCCATTTTCTGATGCATGGTCATGGGGTCATCGCCCTCTACAAAGTAGGGCTTCCAGCCGCAGCCTTTAAAGAAGTTTTCCAGCTCTTCGTGGGAGATTCTGGAGAAGATAGTAGGATTGCTGATTTTATATCCGTTCAGATGGAGGATAGGAAGAACGGCCCCGTCAGTAACCGGGTTCAGGAATTTATTGGACTGCCAGGAGGTGGCAAGGGGTCCGGTTTCGGCTTCACCGTCACCGACCACAACCGTGGCAATTAAATCCGGGTTGTCTAATACGGCGCCGAAGCCGTGGGCAATGGAGTAGCCTAACTCGCCGCCTTCATTAATGGAACCGGGGGTTTCCGGTGCGCAGTGGCTGGGAACGCCGCAGGGGAAGGAGAACTGCTTGAACAGCTTTTTCATGCCTTCCGTGTCCCGGCTGATGTTGGGGTAAATTTCACTGTAGGTGCCTTCCAGATAGGTATTGGCAATCAGAAAGTTTCCGCCGTGTCCGGGACCGGAAAGAAGAATCATGTCCAGGTCATAGCGCTTAATGACACGGTTACAGTGGACGTAAACAAAGTTTTGCCCGGGCACCGTTCCCCAGTGACCGACAATCTTTTTCTTGATCTGATCCTGCGTCAGCGGTTCTCTTAAGAGCGGGTTGTCCAGAAGATAGAGCTGCCCGGCAGAAAGATAGTTGGCGGCACGCCAGTAGGCGTTCATTTTTTCCAACATTTCCGTGGATAAGGGCTGTTTTTCAAGACATAGTTTGTTGTCCATACTGTTACCTCTCTTTACAAATTTGTACTGTCTGATTTGTTTTGCTTGTTAAATTTTTAACCAACTGAATCATATCATCTGGACACAAAAGAGTAAATTGTAAATTCTGATAAGAAAAAGGCATACAACTAACGCAAAAATGCCGGATCAGCTAAGAACAAATTCTTGGGCTAATCCGGCTTTTTGTTTGCTGGTTGTACGCTACTCCGTTTGTAGTACAATTACCATAAAGGCGAGTTGCTTTACACTTCAAGGTCAAAGCAGCTGCGAATGGCGGTGTACGGCCGAACGTAGGTGTCGGCAACCGCCACATGGGCAGGATGCTTGGAATATCCGCTAAGGGAAGCGGCATCTTCAAAGGTGGTATCAAGCAGGCAGTCTCCGGTAGAGGAGGCAAGACCGTTGATTTCCACTTTAATGTCAACCAAGCCCGGAATCTGACCTTTCAGGGATTCCAGATTGGCTTTGATGCCTTCTTTAATGTCAGCCTTCTGCGCTTCGTTGAATTCTTCTTTCAGGGTCCAGATGATGATGTGCTTTACCATGAATTTTTCCTCCTAAGGATAAGGGATTTTCTTTCCTTTTTCATAATAGCATGATTTTAGCAAGATCGGTTGTTTCTGCCAGAGGAAAAATGAAATTAAAATGGGGTTTCTTTGGAAGAATAATTTTTTGAGTGGGGCTTGACAGGAACTTTTCATTTGACTAAAATGGTCACAAATTCAAAAACGAACAAACCGTTGAAGAAGAGTAGTAAATTTTCTCCCCTTCCTGAAAAGAGAGCTGTAGATGGTGAAATTACAGTAGGAAGCAGAAAATGGAATGGACTTCTGAGGGCAAACCGAACAGAAATCAGTAGGGGCGCCGGAGCTGGTATCTCCGTCAACAAAGACAACGTATGAAGTAACGTGGAAACGTAAGAAGTACGGAAAGTGGCTTTAAGCAGTTCAGTGCTTAGGGCAAGCCGGGTGGCACCACAGGTTAAGTTTATTTATCCTGTCCCAGCAGTTTTGCTGGGACAGGATTTTTTTATTTTTTCAAAAAGGGGATTTCTAAAATGTACAGAATGAGTAAACGATGGCGATGGCAAAGCTAAAAAGTCAACAATTGGCGGACACTCCCAAGGAGAGGACCGCACGCAAAAATGCAAACAAGTTCAACTTTAACTGTACGAAAGAAAGGAAATTACCATGAAAAACAGAATTCAGACAACAGAGAAAACCAATACCGTAAGAAACCACTTAAACCGACTGATTGCACTGGTTACCTTAGTAGCCACCCTGCTTGCCTTTGCGGCCTGCGGCAAGTCCGAAACCGGCAGTACCGGAAAGACCTACAAAGTTGGCATTTGCAATTATGTAGATGACGCTTCCTTAAATCAGATTGTAGAAAATATCCAGTCCCAGCTGAAAACACTGGGAGAAGAAAATAAGGTTACCTTTGATGTAACCGTACAGAACTGTAACGGAGATGCTTCCGTTATGAACCAGATTATTTCCAACTACGTTTCCACCAATGTGGACCTGATGGTTGGTGTAGCTACGCCGGTAGCGGTTGCCATGCAGGCCGCAACGGAAGATAACCAGATTCCGGTTGTTTTTGCAGCAGTGTCTGACCCTGTTGGTGCAGGTCTTGTTGCGGATGATGAAAAGCCCGGCGCCAATATTACCGGCACTTCCGACTACCTGAACACCGATGCCATTATGGATCTGATTTTTGCCAATGACGAAGATGCGAATAACATTGCATTACTGTATGACATGAGCCAGGATTCCTCCAAGACACCAATTGAAAACGCCAAAAAATATCTGGATAAGAAGGGCGTTTCTTACAAGGAATACACCGGCACCAACGCAACAGAAGTACAGCAGGCCGTATCTTCCATTATCAATGACAAGTGCGATGCAGTCTTTACCCCAACCGACAACACCATCATGGTTTCTGAGCTGTCCATTTACGAAGCTCTTGCCAATGCCGGTATTCCACATTACACCGGTGCAGACTCCTTTGCACTGAACGGCGCCTTCCTTGGTTACGGTGTTGACTATGCTGCCCTTGGTCAGCAGACCGCAGATATGATTTCCGACATTTTAGTCAATGAAAAAGACCCGGCAACCTATCCTGTAAAATTCTTTGACAACGGTACCGCAACCATTAACACCGAAACCTGCGAAGCCCTTGGCCTTGATCTGGAAACCGTAAAGACCAAGTCGGCACCGTATTGCACTGAAATTAAAACCCTGACTACCGCAGAAAGCTTCTAAGCAGAAAGAGTGAAAATATAGATGTCAACTTTTACCGCTATTTTTGATCTGGGACAGATGGAAACCGTTCTGGAGCTGGGCCTGATTACCTCTCTTACCGTATTAGCCCTGTTCCTCAGCTATTCCATGCTGAACGTGTGTGACCTGTCCACCGACGGCTGCTTCACCCTTGGTGCAGCAGTCGGTGCCATGGTGGCCGTCAGCGGACACCCGTTCTTGGCTATTCCGGCAGCCATGCTGTCCGGGGTCCTGTCCGGTTTTGTAACGGCAATTCTGCAAACCGTCCTTGGCATAGACAGCCTGCTGGCCGGAATTGTAGTAAACACGGGCCTGTATTCCATCAATATAGCGGTTATGAAGAAGTCCTCCCTGATAAACCTGAATAATACGGATACAATCTTTTCTTTATTGAAAGCCCAATTGGAAGGCACCTTCCTGGAAGGAAAGCAAACTTTGATTATTTCCTTTGTGGCGGTTGCCCTGCTTGTTTTATTCCTTTCTTTATTCTTAAAGACAAGACTGGGTCTTTCCATTCGGGCAACGGGAAACAACCCGGATATGGTAAAGTCTTCCTCTATTAATCCGATTATGACCACCATTATAGGGCTGTGTATCGCAAACTCGTTTACCGCATTGTCGGGATGCTTACTCGCCCAGACACAGAAGCAGGCAGAAATTAATATCGGAACCGGCATGGTAACCGTGGCACTGGCGTCCCTTTTAATTGGTGGCGTATTTGTCAGAAGAGGAAAAATTCCGCTTCGGGCCATTGGTGTTGTGCTGGGTGCCATTGTTTTCCGTTTGGTATATCAGATTGCCATTGGCTTGCATATGCAACCGTTTATGCTGAAACTGGTATCGTCCATTATTGTTATTCTTGCCATTGCGGTACCGTATGTAAAAACCAGAATGCCGGAATATCTCCGGAAGGCAAAGCTGCGTGCGGGAAAGAAGGGGTAATATGCTGACGTTAGAAAACATTACCATGGTGTTTGCCAAAGGCACGCCGGATGAAAAAATTGCATTAAACAACCTTTCTTTGGACGTAAAGGACGGGGATTTCATTACTATTATTGGCGCAAACGGAGCGGGAAAATCCACCCTGTTCAACGCCATTGCCGGAACTTACCTGACGGATGAAGGCAGAATCCTGCTGGAAGGAAAAGATATTACCGCCATGCCGGAGCATAAGCGGGCCAAATTTATTGGGCGGCTGTTTCAGGATCCCATGAAGGGCAGCGCACCCGGCATGAGTATTGAAGAAAATCTGGCTCTTGCGGCCGGCCACGGTGGCTGGTTCAGCGTAATTTCCAAAAAGGACAGGCAGTTGTTCCGTGACAAGCTTGCGCTTTTGGATATGGGTCTGGAAGACCGTATGAATTCACCGGTTGGACTGCTTTCCGGTGGTCAGCGGCAGGCACTGACGTTGATGATGGCAACCATCAATCCGCCAAAGATTCTGCTTTTAGACGAGCATACTGCTGCCCTGGACCCGGGAACCGCAGAAAAAGTATTGCAACTGACCACACAGATTGTGGAGGAAAATAAAATAACCTGCCTTATGATTACCCACAATATGCAGTCGGCACTGGATTTGGGCACACGGACCATAATGATGGATAAAGGCAGGGTTATTTATGATGTTGCCGGAGAAGACCGGACGGGTCTTACGGTAACAGACTTATTACAAAAATTTAAATCTTCCGTTGGCGAAGATTTAGACAATGACAGAATGCTGTTGTCTTAAAGTTCTTCCGGATATTTTAAATTCCATTGGTAGCGTAGGGATGTCATGATGTTCATGACATCCCTGCTTTGGTTTAAGCGCATAAGAGCGGTATTGCCGGTCAGGATGGCCTGTTCCATGTCACACATTTCATAGTAGAGCGCGTCTGCGGAACTGCCTTCGGCAATTTCCGTGCACGCGCCGCTCTGCGCATCCACAAAGACAGCTTTATCCGCTCTTGGAAATTCCATAATTTCAAAATAGCCCTTTTCCAGGCTGATCATAGCTCTTTTGGGCTGTTTGGAATGCATGGACAGAGCTACTGTGGCCATCTGACCGGCCTGATTTTGCAACAGAATAGTAGCTTGTTCATCGGAACCGGTTGGGGAAGGTAACCACTGACTCGCCAGGGAAGAGGGGGCTTCCGTCATGAAGCTGCGGACAACGGAAAGGGCGTACACGCCAATGTCCAGCATGGCACCACCGGCCAGGTTCATGTTAAAAAAGCGGTTGGACATATCATATTCCTTGAAGCTGCCGAAATTGACGGTAATCATTTGCACTTTGCCATAGTCACCGCTGGCAACCAGATCCCACAGCTTTTTATATAATGGCATGTGCCAGATGGTCATGGCTTCCGCCAGAACCAGGTTGTTTTGTTCTGCCAGTGCAATGGCTTTGTTCAGCTCTTCGCTGTTCAGGGTAATGGATTTTTCCACTAACAGGTGCTTGCCATGGGTCAGTGCCTTTTCCATGAAAGCATAGTGCGTGTTATGCGGTGTGGTCAGATAAACCACGTCTACTGCGGGGTCGGAAAAAACATCGTCTATGGTGTCATAGACCTTTTTTACGTCATATTCTGCTGCAAAGGTTTCTGCCTTTACATGTGTACGATTGGCTACGCCATACAGTTTTTTACCCATCTTCTGCAACGCCTGTGCCATTTCATTGGCAATGACGCCAGTGCCGATAACTACCCAGTTTAGCTCTTTTTTCATGTGGAAATCCCTCTTTTCGGAGTCTTTTCTGCGTCTTTCTGAGAAAAATTTTCCTCTTTTGTTGTATTATAGTAGAATCAAGGCATATTTCATAGGAGGCAAATATGACGCTACAACAGTTACACTATGCTATTGCCATCTCAGAGGCGGGGTCTTTTAATAAGGCCGCGGAGGTTTTATACGTGTCCCAGCCCTCTTTGACAACTTCCATGCAGGAGTTGGAAAAGGAACTGGGCATTACTATCTTTAACCGGAGCGGCAGAGGCGTTTCGCTGACCCCGGATGGCATGGAATTTTTACTGTATGCCAGACAGGTTTATGGACAGTATGAATCTTTAAAGGAAAAGTACAGCAATGTGCAGGGCCTGAAAAAGAAGTTCGGGGTATCCACACAGCACTATTCCTTTGCAGTAAAGGCCTTTGTGGAGCTGGTAAAGAAATATGACACCTCGCAATATGAATTTGCCATCCGGGAGACCAAAACGCAGGAAGTCATTCAGGATGTTATGAACCTGCGCAGTGAAATCGGTATCCTGTATTTGTGTGACTTTAACCGTGCCGCCATTACCAAAATGTTAAGAACCAGCGGTTTGGAATTCCACTCCTTAATTGACTGCCAGGCATACGTTTATTTGTGGAGCGGGCATCCACTGGCTAAGAAAAAATCCATTACCTTTGATGAGCTAAAGGAATACCCCTGCCTTTCCTTTGAACAGGGCGATACAGGCTCCTTTTATTTATCAGAAGAAATCTTAAGTACCGCAGACTACGCCCGTACCATTAAGGCCAATGACCGCGCAACCGTGCTGAACTTAATGGTTGGTCTGAACGGCTACACCCTTTGCTCCGGTATTATTTGTGAAGAACTGAATGGCTCTGATTATACAGCAGTTCCGTTTGACGCCTCTTCCGCTGAAGAAAGCAGCGTTATGGAAATTGGCTATATTACGCGGAAAAACATGGTGCTGAGCCAGACAGCGGAAGAATATATTGAAGCATTAAAAAATTACCTGAATACAGTACACTGACAGAAGACCTATGATATAATGTCAAAGATTAAATTTACGGAGTGAGCGTTTTATGAAGGAAAAAGTAGTAATTGGCATGAGCGGCGGCGTAGACTCGTCCGTGGCAGCCATTGTGCTGCAACAGCAGGGCTACGAAGTCATTGGCCTGTTCATGCGTAACTGGGATTCCTTCGTGGACGGGGAAATGGAAGGCGCCCCCACTACAACCCAGGGCATTTGTCCGCAGGAAGTAGATTACAATGACGCCAGAGCCGTCTGTGAAAAGCTGAATATTCCGCTGTACCGCAAGGACTTTATTAAAGAATACTGGGACTACGTGTTCTCCTATTTCCTGGATGAACTGAAAAAGGGCAGAACGCCAAACCCGGATATCATGTGTAACAAATATATTAAGTTTGATCAGTTTGCCAAAGAAGCCGAAAAGCTGGGGGCAGATTACATTGCCACCGGCCACTACTGCCGGAACCGGGACGGGCAGCTGCTCCGTGCCGTGGATGACAACAAAGATCAGTCTTATTTTCTTTCCCAGGTTTCCAAGGAACAGCTGAAAAATGTGTTGTTCCCAATCGGGGACATCTGTAAGCCGGAAGTTCGCAAAATTGCCGAAGAATACGGCCTGGTTACGGCCAAAAAGAAGGATTCCACCGGCATTTGCTTTATTGGAGAACGGAACTTTTCCAACTTCTTAAAGAACTATCTGCCCAATCAGCCCGGCGATGTAGTAGACATTAAAACCGGGGAAGTCATTGGCCGGCATATTGGCTTAATGCATTACACTATTGGCCAAAGAAGAGGTCTTCGGATTGGCGGAACAGAAGAACGGATGTTTGCGGTTGGAAAGGACTTGCAGAAGAACATCCTCTACATCGCCACAGGAGACGACAACGAATATTTAATTTCCGATGCCTGCCTGGTAGACCAGATTAACTGGACTTATGAGCAAAAGCTGGAGGAATGTACGGCTAAGTTTCGCTACCGCCAGCAGGACCATGAAGTACAGCTAGAGTGGCTGGACAATGGGGAAATTCTGGTGCACTATCCGCAAGGAGTAAAAGCGGTTACACCGGGACAGGCCTGTGTTTTTTATGACGGAGAAATCTGCCTTGGTGGCGGTATCATTAAGGAAGTCAGAAAAAATGGTACTAAGCTTTGGTATTTATAAAGTGTAAAAATTTTAATTTTGAAAGTAGGAGATGTTTTTGAAAAACAAGAAGAATCTGATTGCATTAATTGTATTTGTGGCAGTACTTGCCCTGATTCTGATCTGCAACGCATCCGGGGTGGTCTTTGTCAATAAGGCCTGGTCCCTGTTGCCTCCGCTGGTTGCAATTGTGCTGGCTCTGATTACCAAGGAAGTATTTTCTTCTTTGTTTGTCGGCGTTTTGCTGGGGTCAGTCATGGCCTCAGGCGGCAGCTTTATTGGAACGGTTGACCTGATGACGGTAGATGCCATTACCGCCTCCATTGCAGGAAACGCCGGTATTTTGTTATTCCTGGTTATTCTGGGCATTATTGTTGCTCTTATAAATCTTTCCGGTGCAAGCCGCGCGTTTGGCGAATGGGCGCAAACCCACATTAAAACACGGACTGGCGCCATGCTGGCAACCTTTGCCCTTGGCGTACTGATCTTTATTGATGACTACTTTAACTGCCTGACCGTAGGCTCGGTTATGTCTCCGGTTACGGACTCCAAAAAGATTTCCAGAGCAAAACTTGCTTACCTGATTGACGCAACGGCGGCTCCGGTCTGCATGATTGCCCCGGTTTCTTCCTGGGCGGCTGCCGTATCCGGTTGTGTGGAAAGCGAAACCTACTCCGGAATTGGCTTGTTTGTTCGCGCCATCCCGTATAACTTTTATTCCATTCTGACTCTGGTATTTATTATTGCCATCTCGCTTATGGGGTATGATTACGGCAAAATGGCCGGATATGAAATTAAGGCTCAGAAAACTGGCGATTTAGGCATCCTTGAAACCGAAGGCACGGAAAAAGAAGAAAAGCAGAACTTTGGTGACAAGAGAAACTACGGCGATGAGCCGGCACAGCCGCATAAAGGAAAACTGATTGACCTGGTTATTCCAATCCTTGTTTTAATTGCGCTCTGCATTTGGGGCCTGGTGAAAAACGGCTTTGATGCGTTGGAAGGAAAAGGAACTGTTTTGGAGGCCTTCTCTTCTACAGACGCCTATGTTGGTCTTCCCTGGGGTAGCTTAATTGCACTGGTTGTTATTATTGCTTATCTTATTATTCGTAAGGTTATTACCTTCCAAGAAGCAATGGAATGCGTACCAAAGGGCTTTATTGCCATGGTGCCGGCCATTACCATTCTGACCTTGGCCACTTCTTTGAAGACCATGACCAATGAATATCTTGGCTCTGCCGAATTTGTTAAGAGCATCATGTCCGGCGCAGATCACCTGCAATGGGCATTGCCGGCAATTGTATTTGTAATTGCCATTTTGATTGCGTTTGCCACCGGTACTTCCTGGGGTACCTTCGGTATCCTGATCCCGATTGTTTCCGTTATTTTCCCGGAAACCAGCAGTCTGTTCTTTGTCGGCATTTCTGCCTGCCTGGCCGGTGCTGTTTGCGGAGACCACTGTTCTCCTATTTCCGATACTACCATCATGTCCAGTGCCGGAGCCCACTGCAACCACATTGACCACGTAGAAACCCAGCTGCCATACGCTCTTTCCGTAGCAGGCATTTCCTTTGTCTGCTACGTCCTTGCAGGGCTGTTTGACAAGCTTGGCGTAACCTGGCTGTCTATCCCGATTGGCGTTGCCCTTACCATCGGATTCCTCTTCGTTATGAAGAAGGTATCTGCCAAGAAGAACGCTGAGATGGAAGCTGAGTATGAGGAAGTGGCGGAGTAAGACTCCCATAATAAATTCTCATATAAGTTAAAAAATCCGCATTTTGGTTACAGAATGCGGATTTTTTTAAGATTTTTTGTTTTTTACTGTGCATAGTCCATAAAATAGGACACGAAAGTGAACACAAAAGTAGGGAATATATAGTATAATTCAGATGTACATAACTTGCTCTCCTTCTTTGCAAAATCAAAAAAATAAGACCCAACCAAGTTGGATCTTAAGGGTGCGCTCCTGCGCGGCCGAAAAATCGGCAATTTGAGCAAGCTCGTATTTGAACTTGTAGTGTAATCTCATAAGGTAGTAAAGAGATTACCTTCAGCATAGCAGAAATCCGGCAATTGTCAATATATCAAATTCACAAGGAGCTTTTGGACATGAAAGATTGTGCATATTACATCGGATTAGATATCGGAACCAACTCTGTTGGCTGGGCTGTTACAGACACAGAATATAACTTACTGAAAACCAATGGGAAAGCAATGTGGGGTTCTCATCTTTTTGACGCAGGTCAAACTGCAGAAGAAAGACGCGCACATCGCACGGCAAGAAGACGGACAGATCGGGCCAAAGAAAGAATAGCGCTGTTGAATGAACTCTTTGCTGAAGAAATTGCAAAAGTAGATCCGGAATTTTTACTTCGCTTAGAGGAAAGCAAGTTCTTTGAAGAGGACAAGAAGGTAGCAGGTCGGTTTTCTGTTTTTAATGACCCTGATTACACAGATGCCAATTATCATGAAGAATATCCCACTATTTACCATTTAAGAAGTGACCTGATTCACCATCCGGAAAAGCAATTTGATATCCGCTTGGTTTATCTGGCGGTTGCTCATATCATTAAAAAGCGGGGACACTTTTTGTTTGAGGGCAGGGGCTTTTCTGCTGTGCCTTCCTTTAAAGCGGTTTTTGATGAATTACTACAAGCGCTGGAAGATTATGGCTTTAATATAACAACCATTACGAACTCTTCTGCCATAGAAGATCTTTTGAAAGATAAAAACAAAACCATTACCGACAAGAAACGGGAATTGGCCGGTTTGTTTTCAGTGGAAAAAGGAAGTTCTCTGAAATATGTTTGCGATTTACTTGCCGGCGGACAAGTAGAACTTTCCAAGTTGTTTGAAGACGAATCCCTAAAAGACTCCGAAGTGAACAAAATAAGTTTTGGATCCGGATATGATGACAAGGCAGATGCTTTGGATTCTCTTTTAGAAGATAGATTCTTCTTAATTGAAAAAATGAAGGCGGTTTATGACTGGGCGGTTTTGGCGGACATTCTGAATGGTTACGCTTATGTTTCTGATGCCAAAGTAGCCAGTTACGAAAAACATAAAAAGGATTTAAAACTGACAAAGGAACTGGTTCGCAAATACTGCTCGGACGCCGTTTACAAAAAGATTTTTTCGGAAAATAAAAATAAAAGTATAAGCAATTACGTGGCTTATACCGGGCACGTCTCCGGCACTAACAAGTATGCAGAAAAATATAGTTGCTCCCAGGAAGATTTCTGTAAATTTGTTTTGAAAGAAATAGGAAATATAGAACCGGAAACCGAGGAGGAACGTTATATCCTGTCGGAATTGCAATTGAATACCGCAATGCCAAAACAGGTAACCAAAGAGAACAGCGTAATCCCACATCAGTTAAATCAAATGGAATTGGAAAAGATTCTGGAAAATGCAGCAGTGTATTATCCGTTTCTTTTGAAACAGGAAGACGGCATTTCGGTAAAAGAAAAAGTGGAAAAATTACTTACGTTCCGTATTCCCTATTACGTTGGCCCTTTAAATGAAAATTCTAAAAATGCCTGGATTGTCAGAAAACAACCCGGGAAGATTTATCCATGGAATTTTGACGAAAAGGTAGACAAAACAACCAGTGCATCCAAGTTTATTGAACGCATGACCAACCAATGTACCTATTTGGTTGGGGAAACTGTCCTGCCAAAAGATTCTATTCTGTACAGCAAGTATGTCATTTACAATCAGCTGAACAATATCCGTCTGGATGGTGAAAAGCTGGATGTTTCGGTAAAAAATAAGCTGTTTCAGGATTGCTATTTGGATACGGAAAAGGCAAAACAGTACAGTAACAAGGCACTTTTAAAGTATCTTTGCCAACAGGGAGTGGCCCACAAGGATTCTGAAATTACCGGCTTAGACACCGGAGTAGTAGGAACCATGAAAGCCTATGTTCAATTCAAAAGGCTGTTAGGAGAATTGGACACACCCAAAATTAAGATGGCAGAAGATATCATTTACAAAATTACCGTATTAGGTGAGTCAAAAGATCTCTTGAAGGAGTACCTTCAAAGAGAGTACGGAGCTACTTTGTCTGAAGATCAAATCAAGGAAATTTGCAGATGGAGATATACCGGATGGGGAAGATTTTCGGAAGCTTTTCTGACGCAGATTTATGACCTTGACTCAAGTACCGGAGAATGCACCAGAAATATTATCAGCGGATTGGAAGAAACGCAGGATAACCTGATGCAATTACTGGGCTCTTCCTATGGCTATGCACAGCTGATTGAAAAATTTAATGCCGAGAAGAATGACCTTAACGGCACAATTACCTATAAAGACATTGAACAGTTATACGTCTCTCCGGCAGTGAAACGTAGTATTTGGAGAACGGCACTGATTGTCAAAGAAATTGTGAAAATTGCAGGCCACAATCCTGAGAAAATTTTTGTAGAAATGGCCAGAGATGCAGACGGTAGTAAAAAAGGTCAACGGACACAGTCCAGAAAAGCTAAGCTGGAAGCCTGTTATAAAGCTGCCAAAGCAGATTGCGAACAGTTGGCAAAATCATTAGAAGAATATGATGAAAATCAATTGCGGAGTGACAAGCTGTTCCTGTATTTCACCCAGATGGGACGGTGTATGTACAGCGGAGAAGCAATTGATATAGATAATCTTTTGTCTGCTAACAGTAATTATGACATAGATCATATTTATCCGCAGTCTAAGACAAAAGATGACAGCATAGACAACCGGGTTCTTGTTAAACGAAAGCTGAATGAAGACAAGACGGATAAATATCCGTTGCCTTCTTCTTTCCGTACAACGCAAACAGCTCTTTGGAAAGATTTGCTGAAGAAAGGCTTAATCAGTAAAGAAAAATACAATCGTTTAACGCGGACTGATGGATTCACGGATGATGAATTATCTGGGTTTATCAGCAGACAAATTGTGGAAACCAGACAGTCTACCAAAGCAATTGCAAATTTGCTGGATAAAGCATATGACAACACAAAAGTGGCTTATGTAAAAGCAGGAAACGTTTCTTCTTTCCGCCAGCAATTTGGAATTGTAAAATGCCGTAGCATTAACGATTATCATCATGCAAAAGATGCTTACCTTAATATTGTGGTAGGCAATGTTTACTATACCAAATTTGGATATAACCCCGTTAAGTTTGTAAGCAACAAGGATAATAAATATAGTCTGAACAGAATGTATGACTATGACGTAAATCAGGGAAACTATATCGCTTGGCAGACAGGAGAAAACGGATCTATTGTAACAGTCAAAAAGAATGTTATGAAAAATAACGTTCTATTTACACGCTATGCCACAGAGCAAAAAGGTGGTTTCTTTGATCAGATGCCTGTAGCGCATGGTGGTGGACAGATGCCATTAAAGACTTCTGATGACAGATTGGCAGACTTCAGCAAGTATGGCGGTTATAACAAAGTGGCGGGTGCGTATTTTGCTCTGGTTCGGCATGAGCAAAAAGGAAAAACGGTGAAGTCCTTTGAAGCAGTTCCAATTTATCTGAAAAGCAGAGTAGAGGGGAATAATGCAGCTTTGGCAAAATACTTTGCTACCCGCTCTGAAAATCCGTTAACTAACCCGGAAATTCTGCTTCCGAAAGTAAAATATAATGCGCTTTTGGAGGTGGACGGATTCAGAATGCATATTTCTGGCCGAAGCGGGAAGACACTGCTTATGAAGTGCGCAGAACAACTGGTTCTCTCGGATGAAATCTATTGCTATTTTAAGAAAATAGATAAGTTTGTGGCACGTTCTAAAGTGGAAAAGAATGCCAGGATTTCACCACTTCAGAAGATAACCACAGAGGAAAATTTGGTAGTCTATGATTGCTTCTTAGATAAAATTAAAAATACTAAATATGGGAAAAAGCTTGGATCACAAGTGGCTACTTTTGAAAAGGGAAGAGACATCTTTTTGACTTTGTCTTTAGAAGATCAATGCCGTTTCTTAGCGAATGCCATAGTTCTATTTCAATGTGTTCCAGGAAATACCGATTTGTCTTTAACTGGAGGGTCTTCACATGCGGGGACATATACGGTAAGTACAGATATTACCAAGCAAAAAAACATCAAACTGGTTAACCAATCCATAACCGGTATCTTTGAAAACGTAATTGATTTGGCAGCTTTATGAGTTGGAGAATTGTTGAAATCCGGAACCGAGCAAAATTAGACTACCGTTTGGGGTATATGGAGGTTCGGGGAGAAAAAACAGTACGAATCCACCTGTCGGAAATTTCTATGCTGGTTATTGAAAGCACAGAAGTTTCTATGACGGCAGCACTTTTGAATGAATTGTCCAAATCCAAAGTAAAAGTCATTTTCTGTGACGAAAAAAGAAATCCGGCATTTGAAATGATGTCTTATTACGGTAGTCATGATTCTACGGAAAAGATAAGGACACAAATACAGTGGTCTGATGCTGTAAAAGGACAGGTATGGACTTCCATTGTTTATGAAAAGATTAAGAAGCAGGCAGAAACACTGGAAATACTGCATTTGACCGGATTTGATCTTCTGTATTCTTATTTGGAAGAAATGGAATTTGGAGACCGCACAAACAGAGAAGGCTTAGCAGCAAAATCCTATTTTGCGTCTTTGTTTGGTAGTAACTTTAGCAGATCCTATGACATTGACATTAATAAATGCTTGAATTATGGGTATAGTATTCTTCTGTCTGCTTTTAATCGGGAAGTAGTTTCCAATGGATATCTAACGCAGTTGGGCTTGTTCCATGACAATATGTTTAATCATTTCAATTTAAGTTGTGACTTAATGGAACCTTTTCGCCCGATTGTGGACCAATTTGTTTATCGCTTGGCTCCTACTAAATTCGGATCGGAAGAAAAACTGGCTCTGGTCAACTTGATGAATCAGGAAATTATTATTGGAGAAAAACGTCAAACAATTAATAACGCAATAAAGATCTATTCAAAGTCCGTATTTGATGCCATTAATGAGCGGGACACGTCCTTGCTGAGGTTTTACAGGAATGAGTTATAGATTTATGAGAGTTTTAGTTATGTTCGATCTTCCTACCATAACCACGGAACAGCAAAGGAATTACCGGAATTTTCGGAAGTTTCTAATTAAATCCGGCTTCGTTATGATGCAGGAGTCTGTCTATACCAAGATGGCTTTGAATCAAACCACGGTGGAGAGCATTCAGAAGTCGGTCAGAAAGAACAAACCTCCAGAGGGCCTGGTTCAAATGCTGGCGGTAACAGAGCGGCAGTTTGCCAAGATGGAGTATGTTACCGGGGAACACCATTCGGAAATCCTGGATACAGATGAAAGGATGATTGTAATTTGAGTATTCTGTTTGCTTATCCGGAACTTTTAGGGCAGGCAATTCCAATAGAAGAAAACGAAATTCCTGTTTTAGTTGTTGAAAACAGACGGGCACTACGAGCTTTGTTGTTGGATCTTCAGCTTCAAAAATCCGGCTTGGCCGGCCAAGCCTTGTTTTCTTGTAATGGTAAGGATATTAAATTTGCAAATGTGGATTTCCTGGGCGATGTAGTGAACCTGGACCTGAATAGCAAAAATCTGCTAACAAAACTGATTTCTTCATTGGAACATAGAACTGCGCAAGAGGACTACTTTGAACAGGTAGGCAAGGTTAATCGCGCAGTACAGGAATTACTTTTATTATTGTCAGAAGATTTTGATGTTGAATTTACGTTTACAGATCAGCTTGATATGAAAGCTTTGCTGAAAATTTGCGGAATTCAGTTTTCGGAAACAGACAGTGAATATTTGGAAAGCCTGTGTAATTATTTGTTGTTGTCCCGGATTTTGCTAAAAACAGAGGTCTTTGTTCTGGTAAATCTGAAACTAATCCTGGAGGAAGAAGAACTGAAAAATCTGTATCAGTTTTTGGAATATCATAAAATAAAAGTTCTTCTGTTAGAAGGCCTGGAAACGGATAGACTTTCAATTGAAAAATATTATATAATTGACAGGGACTTATGTGTTATTTACTAAGTCCCACGGCCTACTATCCTATGAAATTACAGCATGTAGTGGTGCTTGCGATGCTCCCCTCAACATTTAAGGTTTGAGCGTCGTGTAATTCCATAAGGTAGTAAAACAGGGTGCTTCGAAATTGCAGAAAAGAATATGTTTGAGCGTCGTGTAATTCCATAAGGTAGTAAAACGTAAATGCCTGAATTGTAGCCCGTTTTGTCGTTTGAGCGTCGTGTAATTCCATAAGGTAGTAAAACTATATCGCCCGGATTAACTTGTTTTGTTTTGTTTGAGCGTCGTGTAATTCCATAAGGTAGTAAAACCTGCAGCTCCTCGCATGTTTTTGTCTTCTGTTTGAGCGTCGTGTAATTCCATAAGGTAGTAAAACCGTAAATGCCTGAATTGTAGCCCGTTTTGTGTTTGAGCGTCGTGTAATTCCATAAGGTAGTAAAACTCGCAATTTAAACTTGAACTGCCGTTTTACGTTTGAGCGTCGTGTAATTCCATAAGGTAGTAAAACTCTATACGACGAGTCTTTTATTACAGAATTGTTTGAGCGTCGTGTAATTCCATAAGGTAGTAAAACTCAGCACGGATGGTTATACTTCCAGAATGCGTTTGAGCGTCGTGTAATTCCATAAGGTAGTAAAACGAGGAAATTAAATAGCTAACGGAATTGAGTGTTTGAGCGTCGTGTAATTCCATAAGGTAGTAAAACATATGAGGAGGAAGAAAATGACTGAGCGCGGTTTGAGCGTCGTGTAATTCCATAAGGTAGTAAAACCGGCAATATTCAGCGTCCGGATATAGGACTGTTTGAGCGTCGTGTAATTCCATAAGGTAGTAAAACGGATGGTTTCAATATCGCTTAGCGGAATTCGTTTGAGCGTCGTGTAATTCCATAAGGTAGTAAAACTCTTGAGGTGCTTAGAGTTAAGCAGTATGAGTTTGAGCGTCGTGTAATTCCATAAGGTAGTAAAACTGATGTATGGGAAGAAAGCACAACCATCTAGTTTGAGCGTCGTGTAATTC
>CAVHZY010000018.1:0-27996 GCA_963640645.1 uncultured Phascolarctobacterium sp.
TACGGTCAGAGGGAAAACGACAGTGTTTGCCGCATTGCCGTAGGAGCCGAGGTAACTCGCGTTCGCAATAAAAATCTGGTCAACGATGTTATAGAGCGCACCTACCAATAGTGCGATAATACAGGGGACAGCGTACTGCCGCATGAGCTTTCCGATACGCTCCGTCCCTAAAAATTGATTTCCGGTGTCCATAAAAATCACCTTTCCTTTCAAAAAATAAGAAATGCGTAAAGCCAGAAGCTATCTGGGTTTACGCATTTCTGCTACACGATTTGCTTATAAACTTTTCCCATTTCCGCAAAAAACGTGCGGCGTTTCTGCAACTGGATTTACGCAGAAACGCCACACGCTGTATGTGTATTTTAGCGGATTTGTCAGAAAATTTCAAAGTTTTTTTGCGTGCTTTGGACGCAGAAAAACGCGTGACCTTCACGATCGCACTGTTCTCTGCCCCACCGCAAGACTTATAGTTCCTTACGACTGTGTTAAGCCTTTCAGTTACGTGCCTTTTTCTTGTTGGTTAAAACTAAAAGTCCACTAAATAAATGCCAATGCTGATTTGCGTAAAAGAGCCCTTTTGCGTAATTTTTCCAACCTTTGCCATAAGCAGTTTCCCGGCATCCATAAGCCGTGCAAATACTACATTGTCCTTTTCGGGCACATAGCCCAGTTTCTTCTTTTCTCCGTTCAGGATCAGAATGGCGTTATTGTCAAATTTGTTGTCTTCCCTTTGCAGGGTCAGTTTGTCACCGATTTTCAGTTCTGCAAGGACGGACGTATCCTCCAGGTGGGTTGTTCCCGCAACATAAGAATCAAAAAGATAAATTTCCTGCGTCAGGGGCTTGATTACGGAACCAAGTCCCTGGTTTTCTATTACTGAAACCAGGTTCTCTTTCGATATGGTTAATCCGTTGTCTGGCATTTTATTTCTCCTGTACTTCTTTCAATTGCAATTCCAGTTTTTCCCTATACTCCACGTAAGTATCCCGTTCTTCCTCAAATTCCTTCATCTTCTGCTGTCTGCGGCCGGAGTCATTTAAAAGATCCTGGTAAAGATACGGTTCTGTGGTTGTAATCATCCGGATTTCTTCTTCCAGTTCATCCATTTTTTCCTGTATGTCGGGAATAATCAGTTCAAATGTTTCTTCGCCGACTTCTTCCAACGCACAATTAACCAGGACTTCCAATTCCTTGAGTTCTTTATAATCATTGCAGTTGTAGGCAATCATAACCCGCTGGAAAAGGTCGGCAAGAGAAGGGTATTTTTCTGTAACATTACTGATGTCAGGGTGAAGCACTTTGGCAATTTTTCTGTAAATCCGCTTGATTTCCCTGTCCTGAAAAGCAGATATTTTTTTACTGCCTTTTGAAAGTTCGTTCTGACGAATCATTTCGTCAAGTTCGGTCTGGTAGACCGCCATCCTTTCTGCAATAAAATTCTGTAACTCTTCGGGATCTACTGACTGGCCACGGTTACGCAGCATAACGCAATACGAGATTGACTTTTTCAGGGCGATGCACTCTATTTTCAATTGAAAAATTTCCGTGGTGATGTCTCCGAAAATGCGGGTATATCCTATCAGAATCTGCTCTGCATCTTTTTCAAGTTCGTCCCGGCGCAGAAGGAGTTCTTCATACTGGGAATAGTCACCGCCGGTTACCCTTATCAGTTGCATCAGATCACCTCAAATCCGTAAAGCGCATCGTAAATATAGGTCAGAGGGAAGCCTCCAATACAGGCCCTGGCGAAGAAATCTTCCCTTGTTCTGTACCAGTGGTCATTGAAGCGAATGGAAAATTCCCCGTTTTCCTCTACCGACTCCCATTCCTGCTCCCTGTCTTCAAAATAAAATCTTACTTTGGCAGATTCTTTGGCAAGATAATACAGGTCATAAAGGTCAAAACGATCCCGGTCAAACCGGATAATCTTGTACAGGTCATCCTCAAGCCACATCATAATATTAAGAGAGCCAAAGAACGGATTATAGCTGATTCGCTGCGCAAGGAAATCTTTAGCAAAATAATACAGTTGCACTGCTTCCCCGATTCTTCCCTGCTCCGTACGAATGTGGGCAAGACGGGTAGCTATTTCCGGCAGTGGATCCCCTAAGCATGTCGTGTTTTTGATTTGTGGATATAGTTCTTCTATGATTTCACAATATTTATCGTTGTCCTTTTCCACGTAATATCCGTTTTTATACATGTCCGCAAGCTTATATGCACCAACCATATTACCGGCATCCTTTGCCAGTTTAAAATACCGGAATGCCTTTTCATAATCCTTTGTGCCTGTTCTGCCGTAATACCAGATGTAACCAAGGCACTCATAGGCATCATCCAGCTTTTCTTCCGCCGCCATTTCATAATACTTCAGGGCAAGGTCAAAATTGCGCTTTTCATAATAGTATCCGCCAAGGGATAACATTGCATGGGGATCCTTCGTGCTTTGGATGATATAGTCCATTGCTTCCGTGAAAAGGAAAGCATCATCCTCTGTCGGATTTGGATTTTCGTAAAATTCTCTTTGTATTCTGCGCGCTTCTGCAATTGTCATATAACTCACCTTGCATAATATAACTGGATTTAATCCTATTATACTACCGTGGGATGGTTACTACACCCATGACATGGTGCTGTAATGTCCGCTTTATGGGACAGTTCTCATGACAAAGCCAGCTTAAAAATCAGTAATTTGCTCTATTGCATACAATGGTAAATTCACAAGCCAGTCTTCCTTCTTATAATCTGCCATGGACGTACGAACAGATACTGCCGGTTTAAATTTCTCCTGATAGGTTTTAAGGCTTTTGGCCCGAAGATTTACTTCTGCTTTCACCTCTACGGGAATAATTTTTTCTCCGGTATCAATGACAAAGTCTATTTCACAGGAGCCTCTGTCATTGGTGTAATAATAAACGCCTAAATCTTCTATTGTTTTCAATTGCTGGCAAACATACTGTTCCGTCAGGGCTCCTTTAAATTCAACAAAGAGGTCCTCTCCGTCCAGTAATGTTCGTTGGCTTAAGCCGGCCATACATCCAAGTAAGCCCACATCAAGGAGAAAAAGTTTGAACGCCTTTAAATCTTCATAAGCCTTCAACGGTACACCGACAGCATTGACGCGGCTTACTTTGTGAATAAGGCCACAATCGGAAAGCCACATAATTGCTGTTTCGTAGTCCTTGGCTCTGGCGCCCTCCCGCACAAGGCCATAAATGAACTTCTTATTTTCTTTTGCGAGTTGGGATGGAATGCTATTCCAGAGCATACGAATTTTAGGAACGATGTCATTCGGCGCATGTTTGGAAAAATCCTGTTCGTAGGCAGTAAGAATTCTTTTTTGAATATTACGCACCTCATTGAAATCTTCATCTTCTGCAAAACTTTGTACTGCTTCCGGCATTCCGCCGACATAATAGTACTGCTTTAGTGCATCAATATAGGTCTGTTTAAAACTGGTTATCATCTCATAATCTTGTCCGGCAAGCAATTCCGCAAACCGTTCTTTGCCGGTGGCCATTAAGAATTCCCGGAAAGACAGCGGATAAAGTTTTAAAAAATTAACTTTACCGACCGGAAAAGAGGTGCCCTCATGTAAAGCAATCCCAAGCAAAGAGCCAGCACACACAATGTGATACTCCGGTGCATTTTCACAAAAGTATTTCAGGGAACTAAGGGCTCTTGGAACTTCCTGTACCTCATCAAAAATCAGAAGCGTGTTTTCTGGATTAATTTTATGACCAGTATATAATTCCAAGCCCATCACCAACCGGGAAGTATCCAGATTTGATGCAAAGAGCTCTGCCATTCTTGCGTTGGAATCAAAATTAATATATACCGTGTCCGTATAATAAAGCCGGCCGAACTCCTTCATCAGCCACGTTTTTCCGACCTGTCTTGCCCCTTCAATAATCAGTGGTTTACGATATTTGCTTTCTTTCCATTGAAGCAGTTTTTCAATAGCAATTCGATACATATGCTCACCTCCAATGTCCTTTCATGAGCATAGTATACCACATAGCAACAAAAATTACAGCGAACTTTTGTTATCTGGCTACACTTTTTACAGCGAACTTTTGTTGTCTGACTACACTTTTTGCAGTGAACTTTAGCCCACCACCAGTTTATTGGTCTTTTTTAAGAATTTTGCCGGGATAGGATTATCCAGCTTCCAGGTAATATTCATGGGCTTTGAGCCTTCATGTTTTACATAATTGGCAGTACCAAGATAAGTGTAGGCTGCCGCATTTCCGGAAAGCCGGTCCGTTTTGAATTCCCGGACAAAGAGCAGCACTTTGCTGCCACGTTCTTTGTGGTGAATATACCTTTGGCCTGCTTTGGATGTTTCTGCAGTGGTGCTCTGGCTTTGCCAATGAAACAGGATGTCATTAATAGAGTAATCCTGGTACATTGTGGTTGGAGAATAATCCTTGTCGGATTTATTCAGCGTTACAAAGAAGACATCCAGATTCCATTCTGAAATCCATTTGACACCCTCTCGCACCGTTGCCGGCTTTAAGAAGTCCAGTGCTGTCAGAATTTGGTCTCTGGTATAGGTGCAGTGTAAATCCAGTGGACAATCGAAACCGACGTCTACCGGTTCATCTATGAAATCAATGCGGTTATATTGGTAAGATAACAAGGCCACTAACTCGCCACAAAGGATTGGATTCTGGCGTACTGCATGAATTCCGTCCATAAGGGTTTCAAAGCCGCAGTCTTCAAAGGGCTTTTGCCACACTGTAAACTGGAACATTTGCAGCATCCGGTTTTCCACATCTGCTTCTGGTACATAATCCGTTGTTAACACCTTTTGCAGGAACCCGATAAATCGGCGAGAATCCACAGTAGCAAAGCGGCCTAATGCCTTGGTCAGCGTATCCTCCAGTGGTTCTTCAAAATCATCCGTTACGCCGGCACGGACGCACAATCTGGAAAAGGAAGAAAATTTGTAAAGCTGGCGCGAATCAATTTTATAATAATCCAGAAAATGTTCCAGCGTCAGGTCTAATCCGGTATCCTCTTCAAAGGAGGCAATCCGCGCAATTAATCCGGCGCTGTTGCCATAAGACGCCCGTATGTTCTCCAGAATATACTTTGCCGCCTTCTTTTCCAATTGAATGTAACAGCCCTTTGGCACAGAAACAAAGCCGTTTTTTACTTCTTTTGCCACATTCCTGGTTGTTCCGGAAAGCAGCGCTGCAAACCGGTCCTCAAAATTATATTTTTTATTTGCCTGTCCTATGAAATCCAATACGGTCAGGCATTCTTTATTTTCGGAAAGCCGCAATCCCCGTCCCAGCTGTTGCAGGAAAACCGTTAAGGACTCCGTTGGGCGCAAAAACAGCACCGTATTTATTTCCGGAATATCTACGCCTTCATTGTAAATATCCACCACAAATAAGAAGCGGATTTTTCCTGAAACAAGGCGGTCTTTGGCATCTTTTCTTTCTTCCTCCGGCGATTTACCGGTCAGAAATGCGGCAGGGATTCCATGTTCATTGAAGTAGTTTGCCATAAACTCTGCATGGGCTATCGTCACGCAGAAGCCCAGGCCCTTTACCTCATCCATGTCAGTTACGTATTTCAGTAAAGAAGAAACAATCAGGTCTGCCCGTCGATTGGCAGCATAACCGCTCAGGGTATAAAGGTTAGAAAGCTCCGTCTTGTCATAGCCGCCGGAACGCCAGGTCAGTTTGTCCAAATCTACGGTATCCGTTACTCCAAAATATTGGAACGGACAGAGCAGTTTTCGATCAATGGCTTCCGGCAGTCTGATTTCAGCCGCAATGCGGTTGTTAAAATAAGGCAGTATACTCTTGCCGTCCATGCGTTCCGGCGTAGCGGTCAGCCCCAGCAGAATCTTCGGCTGATAATAGGAAAGCAGCTTTTGATAAGTCGGTGCCGCTGCATGGTGGAATTCGTCCACAATAAGGTAATCATAAAAATCAGGAGTGGTTTTATCCGTAAAGTCCTGCGAATTCAGCGTCTGAATGGAAAGGAACAGGTTATCAATGTTGTCCGGCTTATAGTTGCCAACAAATAACTCGCCAAAATTAGCGTCCTTCAACACCGCACGAAACGTAGAAAGACTCTGCCGAAGAATTTCTTCCCTGTGTGCTACAAACAGCAGTCGGCACGGCTTGCCCGCGTTTTGCCTGCGGAACCGTTTGTAATCCAGTGCGGAAATAACGGTTTTCCCGGTGCCGGTTGCCGCAACAACCAGGTTTCGGTGGTACCCGCGCACGGCACGTTCTGCTTCCAGCTGATCCAGTATTTCCTGTTGATAGGAATAAGGATGGATGTCCATGGTATAAATACCGGCATGGCTGACATCAAAATATTTTTCCGCCTGCAGGGCACGGGCAAGCCGCTCCTTCTGGTCCTCTGTATAGTATTCAAATTCATTGGAATTCCAATAACTTTCAAAGGTAGCGGCTATTTTATCTATGGTTTCCGGCAGGTCCTTCCTGGTTACTTTTACATTCCATTCCAGTCCACTGGAAATGGCGGCATTGGAAAGATTGGAAGAGCCTACATAGGCCGTAGTAAAACCGGTATCCCGGTAAAACACATACGTTTTTGCGTGCAGGCGGGTTCGCTTTGTGTCATAACTGACTTTAATCAGGGTGTTCGGCAACTTGCGTAGTTCTTCAATAGCTTTAACATCCGTTGCTCCCATATAAGAAGTGGTAATGATACGCAGCTGTCCCCCATTTTGCGTAAATGTAGTCAGCTCATCCATAATCAGGCGCAGCCCGCTCCACTTAATAAAAGACACCAGCATATCAATGCGGTTACAGGAAACAATTTCCTTTTTCAGCTCCGTGAACATCTGCGGTTCATGGACGGCGCCGGTAAAAAGGGAGCTTTGCGCAAGGGAAGTTTCCGGGCGAGTGATTTCTGTCTTTCCGGTCAGTGCCGTCACATTATTTTTTCTGTCAAAAAGGGCAAGCAGCTGCTCTGCCCGATCCGCCACGGAAAGTGCATCAAAGTTGCAATCTGCTGTTTCAGACATAATGGTGGATACAATCCGGTTCACCAGCTCTATTTGCGAATCCAGGGTTCCTCCGTTGTCCTTTACATTAGCAAGCCCTTTTTCAACTACTTCTGCCACATATTTAGCCAGTATTTTCGGCGCCTCTGCGCTGTCAATCGGTGCTGTCTGAGACAGCTTGTCCGTTTCAGAAAGCGCCGCAGCAAGCTCCTTATTAATTACCTGTTCGTAAAGTCCATCTGGTAGCATAACCGCTCTTTTCCCCTTCCCTTGTGTCTATCCTTCTGTAAATATGCCACAGTTTCCACCGTCTTGCAAATTCTTCCCCCAGGGTAACCCTGCTGCCAGTCAATTCCGCCGGGCGGATTTTGGCCATTCCGCATATTGACGTTATTTCTTAAAGTACTAGTATAATATTGTATTGTTATCTATTTAACAAAAAGGAGTGAGTGTTATATGCCGGAGCAAAGCAAAAAAATTATCAGTAAGCATCAGGGAGATTCCAACCCTGATAAGCGGTATTTAAAGCTTGGCAGGAAAATTACAGACGTGGTTCCACACAAGATTTTTGGAGTTACATCAGAAGACCCGGAATATTGGGGCTTACGGGAAGTCCTTACCCCCGCCATGTGCGATGTAGCCAACAAAATGAAATTGCGGAAGGACTACACCTTTGAAGAGCTGAAAGCCATGAATCCTGAGCTGAGTGAAGAGGAGCTGCAAAAGCTGCTGGATGATATGGCTGACATCGGCATCATGGAATACGGTTATGGAGACAATTATGACCATACCCACGAGCTGAAAGATAAGCCGCGCATTCGCCAGTACCGGCTTCCGTTCTTTGTACCGGGCTCCGCAGAACTTTTCAATTCTACCAAGGACAGAATTGAAAAGAATCCGGTTGTTGCCTCGTTCTTTGAACGGATGACCTTTGTTCCTTTGGCTGGAATTACACAAATGGTTCCTCCGGGAGGAGACGGCATTGGTATGCACGTTATCCCGGTTGAACAAGCCATTAACACCCAGAATGAATCCGTAGATCTGGAGCATATTTCTTACTGGTTGCAGAAATATGACGGTCATATTTCTGCAGGACTCTGCTCCTGTCGTGCCTCCCGCGCGGCACTTGGGGAAGGCTGTTCAGATGATGCCGATGACTGGTGCATCCAGTTAGGTGACATGGCCGATTATGCCGTTGAAACCGGAAAAGCCCATTATATTGATAAAGTACGTGCACTGGAAATTCTGGAACTGGCAGAAAAGAACGGATACGTTCACCAGATTACCAACATAGACGGAGAAAATAAGATCTTTGATATCTGCAATTGCAACGTTAAAATTTGTAACGCACTGCGGACGTCCATGCTCTTTAATACACCAAACCTGTCCAGAAGTTCCTTTACCGCCAAGGTAGACAAAGACAAGTGCGTTGCCTGTGGCAAGTGTGTTGAAGTCTGCCCGGGCGGTGCGGCAAAGCTGGGGCAGAAATTGTGCCATAAAGACGGTACCGAATTTACGTATCCGCAGGCTCCGCTTCCGGATAACAACATTTGGGGTGAATATGCCTGGGATGAGGAGTACAGAGACACCGCCCGGCTGTCCAACACCTACGCCACAGGCAGCGCTCCTTGTAAAGCGGCCTGTCCGGCACATGTACCGGTACAGGCGTATCTCCGCTTGGCAAAAGAAGGCAAGTATCGGGAAGCTCTTGCCATGATTAAAACCGAAAACCCATTCCCGGCTGTTTGTGGCAGAGTATGTAACAAGCGCTGTGAAGAGGAATGTACCCGTGGCAGGTTAGATGCTCCGGTATCCATTGACGCTGTTAAAAAGTTTGTGGCTGATTTGGAATTACATTCGGAAGACCGCTATATTCCGGAAAAGGTGGTGCAGTCTGTTTACGGTTCCTTTGAAGAAAAAATTGCCATCATTGGTGCCGGACCTTCCGGTTTAAGTGCCGCATTCTACCTGGCACAGATGGGCTACAAGCCAACCGTATTTGAGAAGAATGCGGAACCCGGCGGCATGATGACCTACGGTATTCCAAGCTACAAATTGGAAAAAGATGTTCTTGCTGCGGAAATCAAGATCATTCAGGAGCTTGGCGCTGACATCCGCTGCGGCGTAGAAGTCGGAAAAGACATTGCCATTGAAGAGCTGAAAGCGCAGGGTTATAAGGCGTTCTACCTTGCCATCGGATGTCAGGGCGGGAAGCGCCCGGGCGTTGCCAATGACACCGCCAAAGGAACCCATATTGCGGTAGAATATCTGCGTCATTGCTATGAACATCGGGAAGACACCTTCTCCGGTAACGTAGTTGTTGTCGGTGGCGGTAACGTTGCCATTGACTGCGCCCGCAACGCCCATCGGCTTGGCGCTTCCGGCGTTCAGATGTTCTGCCTGGAAGACCGTGCCACCATGCCGGCCACCAACGAAGAAATCCGGGAAGCGGAAGAAGAAGGCATTCAGGTCAATCCATCCTGGGGTCCGAAGGAAGTTCTGGTCAATGCCGCCGGCGAAGTCACCGGTCTGGTTTTGAAGAAGTGCCTGCGCACCATAGATCCTGCCACCGGCGCCTTCTCCCCTGTTTATGACGAAAACGAAACCATGGAAGTCTCCGCAGACAAAATTGTCTTTGCCATTGGTCAGGCCATCGAATGGGGCAATCTGTTACAGGGAACCAAGGTTCAGTTCTGGCATGGAAATTATCCGGTTGCCGACAAATTCACTTATCAGACCGATGATCCTGATATCTTTGTCGGCGGTGACGTTTATACCGGTCCCCGCTTTGTTATTGATGCCATTGCGGCCGGACACGAGGCGGCAGAAAGCCTGCGCTGTCACGTCCGTCCAAATGCTTCCATGACCATTGGCCGTGATCGCCGTAACTTTACGCCACTGGACAAAGAAGACCTGTCCTATCCGTCTTATGACACTGCCGGTCGTCAGGAAGCCGGCATGGATGAATCCATAGACTACAAGATGTCTTATCAGGATGCTCATCTGGTTCTGACAGAAGAACAGGTAAAAATTGAAACCGGTCGTTGTCTTGGATGCGGTGCTTCGGTTGTTGACCCGCACAAGTGCATTGGTTGCGGTCTTTGCACTACCAAGTGCGAATTTGACGCCATTCATTTGGTGCGTGACCATCCGGAATGCACTGACATGCGGCGGGGCGAAGATAAAGTCGGCGGACTGGTAAGTTATTCCATTAAGCGTGCCGGCAGAATTATTGCTCACAGTGGTTCGGAAGAAGCCAAAGAACTGGCTAAGAAACGGAAAGCGTTCAAGCAGGAACAGAAAGCCTCCAAGCGCTGACCTGTTTTGCAAAGCCAAAAGATTTATGAAAAAGGAGCAGGTCCCATGCGGGACCTGCTCCTCTGTTTTGTACTGTGTAGGGCTATAGCTACTGTGCAGGGTTACATCGCCCGGACTACATAATACCTGTTGTAATTTGAATATTCCTGCCGTCAAACTCAGCAAGCACGCCGTTGTTATCTGCGGTGGCATACAAATCGGCCTTTGCAACCCACTTCAATTTGGCCCTGACATCAGGGTAAATGCGGTAGTTGCTGTTGCAGACAACGGCAATCTCCGGATGCAGTGTCTTAATAAAGCGATACGAGCTGGAGAATACATAACCGTGGTGCCCCACCTTCAGCAAATCCACTTTGCCAATCTTCGGAGCCAGGCGCCATTCTTCCCCGTCCTTATTATTGATGTCTCCTGCCAGGAATGCTTTGGTATCACCAATGGTAAGCAGCGTGCCAACGGAGTTAATGTTTTCTCCAAATTTCAGGAAACGTTTCCTGTAAGCACCGTTGAAGAACTTGATATGGAAGTCTCCCAAATCGGTTTCTGCTCCATCAAAACTTTCAATGCGCTCTACCCCATTTGCTTCCATGGCATCCAACATCTGATTATAAACTTCCAGATTGTCCCATCTGACCCGTTCATAAATAAAAATGTCTTCCGGATGGTACGGCTTTACATATCCCTTCTCTACCACAATGTCCGGGTGGTTAATGACGGTATCAAAACCACCAATATGATCTGAATGGCAGTGGGTGGCCAGGACAAAGTCAAGGTGAACCTTTCCGTCTTCACCACGAAAGTGGTCTAACAGATAGGCCACTACCTCTTCTTCGTAACCCTTCATATTCAGGTACGGCTTGTCGGCCGGATAATCATTGTCTTCGGCCGCATCCACCATGGCCAGATGCCCCTGGCTTTCCAAAATCATACAGTCCGAATTCCTGGTATTTAAAAAGTGAATCTTACCTTGCATGGACTCCTTCTCCTTTGTTTGTCAAATAATGGGTCAGGATATATTGCGGGATAGAATCATTGTTAGAGCAGGCCACATGACCTGCCTTCTGTTGAACGGCCGGACAGGCAGCGCCGGAAGCCACCGCCACACCTGCAACAGCAAACATGGAAAGATCATTTCTGCTGTCACCAACTGCCATGGTCTGCTCCAAAGGAATTTGCAGGTGCTGTGCCAACGTAAAAAGCGCAGTTCCCTTTGACACGCCCTGCAGCATGATTTCAATGTTGTTGTCCATGGACGTGGTAAAAGCAAGCTCTTTCTGCTTTCGTAGTTCGGCAAAGCAGGCTTCCCGCTCCGCCGGATCCGCAAAGAACACGTTGATTATTTCCGTGCGAGTCAGTTTTCCTGCTGTCTGACTGAAATCCATTAATCCCAGTCGTGTGCTTCGAATGACGTCCAGATAATTCGGATCAATCTGATAATGCGCGTAAGACGCCTCATTTAGTTTGCATGCATCCGTCTTGGGATGCCCGTCATCATAGGCTTCTATCATGGTGTCAAACTGTTTCAGAAGGGACAAAACTTTGACCAGCGTCTCTGTTGAAAAATAACGGGAAGAAATTGTCTTTTGCTCTTGTTTGTCATAGACAACCGCACCGTCAGAGTACAGATAATAACGAATTCCCGGAAAGTCCCGTAGTTCTTCCGGAATTTCATAATAGGTTCTGCCGGTACAAAGAACGAATTCTATACCGCTACGCCTCATCTGCTGAATTGCAGACCAGCTCTCCTTTGCAATATGCGAATGGTCGTCTAAGAGCGTACCATCCAAATCGCACGCAATCAGGGTATAATTCATTCCGTTACTTTCTTCTTTCTATGGATGACAAACCGGTTCAACGGATAGGTCCACAACGTCGGCACCGTCATAACCACAACCTTGGTCAGAAGCACAATAAAGACACTGTCATGCCCGCCGTTCTTAATTAAGGTACCAAGGAAGGCACCAAACCACGTATTAAAGGCAATGGTACAAAGAACCATAATGGCATACAGCACAGTAGACAAAACAGGATTGGCATCTGCCTTAAACGTCAACTTCCGGTTCATAACATACGCAGCCGCATAACCGATAACGGCAGAAATGAAATAAGAATACATGTATCCTTTATATTCAATTCCAAGGAAAGACAAAATAGCGTTGTCCGTAACCGGCACCTCATTCAAAGAGCGGAAGATAACATACTGTAACAGCCAGAAAACAGCCAGTTCCAAAACAGAGGTGGAGGCTCCGGTAAAGGCAAATTTCATAAATTTCCAGATTTCAGCATACTTTCCGGCAAATTTGGTAGCCTTTTCTTTGATGGCATCCCACTTCTGATCGGATGGCTCACGGGTAAAGTCATTGGAAACCACTTCATAATCTTCCCCATAGGTAAAATCATTTAAGAAGTCATTTTCCTGGATTACATTTTCCATAGTATCCCTCACCTTTCTTCTTCCTTCAGTATAGAATTTCTGCGGGAAAGCTCTATCAAATCGGAGTAAAGGAGATGTAAAATCCGTGTAAAGTGGCAAAAACGGACCCGCCCGAAAAAGGGCAGGTCCGCATTTTTGTTTGGGATATTCTTTTGTGGTCAGACAATATTCTTAATGCCTTCGCAGATTTTGCGAGCCACCTGTGGGTTATTCATCGTATAAATATGAAGTCCGTCCGTGTCATTGACAAGAAGGTCTATAACCTGGCTTAAGGCATAGGCCATACCGGCATCAAAAAGGGCATCCTTGTTGTCTTCGTAACGGTTAATGATTTTCTGGAACCGTTCCGGGAAAGAAGCACCGCAGAGACTTACCATGCGCTTCATTTGGGAAGCGTTGATTACCGGCATAATACCCGGAATAACAGGTACATTAATGTCGGCAATACGGCAGTCATCTACAAAGTGGTAAAACTGTTTATTATCAAAAAACAATTGGGAAAGTAACACTTCCGCTCCGGCGTTGACTTTTTCTTTCAAATACCGGATTTCCGTAATACGGCTTTCTGACTCCGGATGACATTCCGGATAACAGGCACCAAGGAAGCAGAAATCATGATTCGGTTTCAGATACGAAATGACATCGGAAGCATGTTGGAAATCATCCTTTTCCGGCACATTCGGGCGGCGGTCTCCACGAAGGGCCAGTACGTTTTCCAATCCTTCCTCTTCCAAAACACGGGCAAATTCATCAATTTCCTGCTTGTCATAGTGTAAGCAGGTCAGATGCACGACCGGTTCCACATGATATTCATATTTAATTTTCTTAGCCAGCTCTATGGTGCGGTTGCCGTTGGAACTTCCGCCTGCGCCGAAGGTAACACTGATAAAATCCGGATTTAGTTCACAAAGAACAGCCAGGGTATCATCAATGTTACGGAGTTCAGCGTCTTTCTTCGGCGGAAAAATTTCAAAAGACAGCGTTCGCTTCTGAGTCTGATAGAGCTCTGAAATTTTCATGTCTTTTACTCTTTTCCTATTTCTGTGCGTTGTCTGAATTATGCCTCTTCCCGAATCTGCCTGGCAGCAGCAACCAGGTTGCGAAGGCTTGCATCCGTTTCCGGCACGCCACGGGTCTTCAGGCCGCAGTCCGGGTTAACCCAGAGCTTGTCCCGTTCAATCTTGGTTAGCATAATGTGCAGAGCCTTTACAATTTCTTCTACAGACGGAACACGCGGAGAGTGGATATCATAAACGCCAGGACCAACTTCTGTTTCAAAGTGGTTTTCACGCAGGGAATCCAGAATCTGCAGGTTGGATCTGGATGCTTCAAAGGTAATAACGTCAGCATCCATGTTGTCAATGGCCGGGATAATATCCGTAAATTCACTGTAACACATATGGGTGTGAATCTGGGTTTCCGGTTTTACACCGCTGTGGGTCAGACGGAATGCCGGGATGGCAAAGTCAAGATATTCAGAGTACCAGTCAGATTTTCTCAGCGGCAGCTTTTCACGAAGCGCAGCTTCATCAATCTGGATAACACGGATGCCATTGGCCTCTAAATCAAGAACTTCATCGCGGATGGCAAGGGCAATCTGAGAGATAGATTCGCTGATGGAAATGTCTTCTCTTGGGAAAGACCAGTTCAGGATGGTAACCGGGCCGGTCAGCATTCCCTTCATAATGTGGTCAGTCTGGGACTGTGCATAGGCGGACCATTCTACGGTAATTGGGCGGTCACGGGAAACGTCACCCCAGATGATTGGCGGTTTTACGCAGCGGGTACCATAGGACTGAACCCAGGCCTTTTCTGTAAACAGGAATCCGCCCAGGGCTTCACCGAAGTATTCAACCATGTCATTCCGTTCATATTCGCCATGAACCAGAACGTCCAGACCAATTTCTTCCTGCCAGGCGATGCAGTCCTTAATCTTTTGCTTATTAAATGCCACATACTCTTCCTTGGTAATCTGGCCCTTACGATACGCAAAGCGGGTTTCTTTTACGTCTTTGGTCTGCGGGAAGGAACCAATGGTGGTGGTCGGGAATTCCGGCAGATTCAGAACCTTCTTCTGCAGAGCCTGACGTTCGCTCCGCTTCGGCAGACGGGTGTAATCAGCGTCCGTTACCTTGGAAAGACGTTCGGTAACAGCCGGATTATGGCAATCCCTGTCTCCTGCAAACAGCCTGGCGTTTGCAACATACAGCGGATTTTCGGCATAATTGGCATCCTCTGCCAGTTCTTTCAGTTCGGCAAGTTCGGTCAGCTTTTCTTCTGCAAACGCAAAGTATGCGGTATATTCTGCTGCCAGCTTGGTTTCATGCTTCAGGGTATACGGTACGTGTAACAGGGAGCAGGAAGTGGAAAGGACAACCGGAACAGCCTGTGCATTCAGTGCAGTCAGGGTCTGCAGGGTCTTTTCATAGTGGTTCTTCCAGATGTTTTTACCGTTAATTAAGCCGGCAAACAGGAGTTTATCCTGTGGGAAGCCGTACTTCTGTACCAGAGCAAGCGTCTGTTTGCCTTCAATGAAGTCCAGACCGATGCCGGCAAACGGCAGGCTGGTCAGGGTTTCGTAAACGTCTCTGACATCTCCAAAGTAGGTCTGTACCAGAACCTTGGTGTCCTTGGTAACAGACAGAATGGCTTCATACAATTTGCGGAACAAAGCAATGTCTGCTTCATCCATATCACGAACCAGAGCCGGTTCTTCTACCTGTACCCAGGCAATCTGCTTTTCTTCTGCTTTTTTCAGCAGGTCCTGATAAGCCTGAATGGTAGCATCCACATAATCTTCCGTGGTCTTGGTACCGGTTGTTTTGGCCAGTTTCAGCAAGGTATATGCACCGGTTACAACCGGCTTGGTTTCTACGCCAAGAGCCTTGGCCTCTTCGTATTCATCAAAGAATTTGGTGCCGGCCAGTTTAATTTCGGTGTCATCTTCCAGTTCCGGAACCAGATAGTGGTAGTTGGTGTTAAACCACTTTTTCATGGCCAGTGCCTTTACGTCTCCGGACGGGCCCTGGTAACCACGAGCCATGGCAAAGTAGGTGTCCAGTGCTGGCAGTTGCAAATCCTGATAGCGTTTCGGAATAATGTTAAACAGGACAGCAGAGTCTAACGTAATGTCATAGAAAGAGAAGTCATTGCTGGAAATAAAGTCAATTCCGGCATCTTTCTGGGTCTGCCAGTGAATTTTGCGCAGGTCTTTGGCAGTCTGCTGTAATTCGTCAGCGCTGATTTCCTTTCTAAAGTATTTTTCAGAAGCAAATTTCAGTTCCCGCAGTGTACCAATGCGCGGAAATCCGATAACAGATGTTTTCATAGTTGGCCCTCCAATTGTTTTAGGTCTTTTTCGTTGTTCATTTTAATAATTCGGGCTGCTTTTGCATAATATTGAAAAGCTCTTGTATGGTATAGATTTAAACTATATCTTACTCTGCTGCAATTATGTTTACCTTTAGGGATTGCATTACAGAAGCCACTTTTTTCCTTATGGGTTGTTTACCACGTTAACGGGGTGGCCTTCCATGTAGGCCTGCAGATTGTCGGCCACAATCTGGATCAGGCGGCGCCTGGTCTCCTTTGGAGTCCAGGCGGAATGCGGTGTAATTTTACAATTCGGGATTCCCTGCAGCGGACAATCTGCAGGCATGGGCTCCGTGTCCACCACATCCAGGCCGGCTCCGGCCAGATGTCCGGACAGGAGCGCATCCCGCAGGGCGGGTTCGTCTACAATAGGGCCACGGGCCGTATTGATAAAGAAGGCGCCCTGCTTCATGGCGGCAAAAAAGTCTTTATTGCAGAGATGCTCCGATTCGGCATTCAACGGGCAGTGAATAGACACCACGTCAGAATGCTTTAATAAGGTATCCAGTGTAACAAAGGTAACGTTTTTATCCGCTCTGTTTAAATAGCCTTCCTGTCTGGTTACACCGGCCTTCTCCGCTTCCAGCGCTTTCAGCGCGGAGCGGCTGTAGGCCAGCACGTTCATGCCGAATGCGGTGGCAATCTGCGCCACTTTTTTGCCGATCTGGCCATAGCCAATCAGGCCCATGGTTTTTCCGTCCAGTTCCTCTGTCGGAAAAACCAGCGGGCTGAAGGTACCGGACTTGGTCCAGCCACCTTCCTGTACAAAGCTGTTGTAGTCTCCTACCCTGGAATAAAAATCCAGCAAATAGGCAAAGGTCAGCTGTGCAACGGCATCTGTAGAATATCCCGGTACATTGGTAACGGTAATTCCATGTTTGTTGCAGTAATCCAGGTCAACCACGTTGTAACCGGTGGCGTTGACGCCAATGTATTCCAGCTTTTTAGCGTCTTTCAGCAAATCCTCATCCACAACGGTTTTATTTACTAACAGGACTTCTGCATCCTGCAGTGCTTCCTGCAGTTCTGCCTTACTTGCATGGTCCATAATAATGGTATCCCCTAACTTTGTAATAGGTGATGTATCTGCATCGCCCATCGTTAAAGTAAAATGTTCCGGCATTACAATTTTCATAGGAAACTCCTTTCGGTGTTTTTACCGTTTGATGATACCCCAATTCGGTTTGACACGCAATTGGGCCTTGTTTATAATTGTTACACTTATTTTACTACGGAGGGAATTTATGTTTGTAGATATTGCAAAAATTTCCGTTAAAGCCGGCAATGGCGGCAATGGTGCCGTTGCCTTTCACCGGGAAAAATATGTTGCCTCCGGTGGGCCGGACGGCGGAGACGGCGGCCGCGGCGGCAACATTGTTTTCCGCGTTGACACGTCTCTTTCCACCCTGGCTGACTTCCGTTACAAACGGAAATATTCCGCATCCAACGGACAGGATGGCCGTGGAAACCGCTGTAACGGTAAAAAAGGCGAAGATCTGGTTATCTGTGTTCCAAAGGGAACCGTCATTCGTGAAGTAGAATCCGGTGTGGTACTGGCAGACATGTCCTCAGAAGAGGACTTTATTGCTGCCCGTGGCGGCAACGGTGGCTGGGGAAATTCCCATTTTGCCACGGCAACCCGTCAGACCCCGCGCTTTGCAAAAAATGGTGCACCCGGAGAAGCCTGGGACTTACAGTTGGAACTAAAGCTGCTGGCTGACGTTGGCCTGCTCGGCTTCCCTTCCGTTGGTAAATCAACCCTGATTTCCGTTGTCAGCCAGGCAAAACCGAAAATTGCAGAGTACCACTTTACTACGCTTTCCCCTGTTCTGGGCGTTGTTTCCATGGGCGAAGGTTCCTCTTTCGTTATGGCTGACATTCCGGGCTTAATTGAAGGCGCCGCTGACGGTGTTGGCCTTGGCCATGAATTTCTGCGCCACGTAGAGCGTTGCCGCCTGTTGGTTCATATTGTAGATGTTGCCGGTTCCGAAGGACGGGATCCCATTACCGACTTCAACGCCATTAACGAAGAACTGGCAAAATTCAATCCGGACATGGTCAATCTGCCGCAGATTGTAGCCGGCAATAAAATTGATATGGCTTCGGACGAACAAATTGAAGCTTTCAAGGACTATGTAGAAGACCTTGGCTACGAATACTACAGCATCTGTGCTCCCATTAAGGAAGGTACCAAAGAATTAATGAATGCTGTAGCAGCCAAGCTGGCCACTCTGCCGCCTATCAAGCAATATGAAGCGGAAGAAATTCCGTTGGAAGTTTTGGAAAAGAAGAAAGACCGCGGATTCAAGGTAACCGTAGAAGACGATATGTACTTTGTGGAAGCGGAGTGGCTGATCCCTATTCTGAATCAGATTGATTTGGATGACTATGAATCCTTACAGTATCTGCAGCGCGTCCTGAACAGTTCCGGCATTAATCAGGAACTGATTAACCGCGGCATTGAAGACGGAGACACCGTTGTTCTGTACGATATTGAATTTGAGTACGTTTCCTAAAGGAGCCGTTATGAACCGCTTTTTAGATACGGAGGCAGATCCGAACACGCTTTCCATGCTGGACCTGGCCTTCCTTGGAGATACCGTATATGAGCTTTTTGTACGGGAAGCCCTGGTCTCCGAAGGAAAGCGTCCTACTGCGGATCTGCACAGCGCAAAAGTCAAATACGTAAATGCAGACGCACAGCAGGCTGCGGCGGAATTACTGGCTCCTCTCCTAACGGAGAAGGAGGCCGAAATTTACCGCCGGGGCCGTAACGCCAAAACGCATCATACGCCAAAAAATAAAAGCAGTGCGGCATATCATGCTGCCACCGGCTTTGAGGCCCTGTTCGGGTATCTTTATTTAACCGGTCAGCTGGACCGCCTGCGGGAATTCTTCCAAATCATTTATCATGGACAAGAATCCGATTCCCTTGTATAATATTTCCCGTATTTTAAACACAATTGTTAAGAATAATCCATTTTGGGGGCTAAAACGCTATGTCAGGACATAACAAATGGAGTACCATTAAGCGCAAAAAGGGTGCCAATGACGCAGCCCGCGCCAAAGTATTCACTAAGATTGGTCGTGAAATTGCCGTTGCCGTAAAGCAGGGCGGTCCGGACCCATCTTCCAATTCTAAATTAAAGGACTGCATTGCCAAAGCCAATGCAGCAAACATTCCGAAAGACAACATTGAACGGGCCATCAAAAAAGCCGCCGGCAGCAGCGAAGCCGACAACTACATTGAAAACATCTACGAAGGTTATGGTCCAAACGGTATTGCCGTCATTGTTGAAACTCTTACAGACAACAAAAACCGTACTGCCGGAGATGTTCGCCATTACTTTGACAAATACGGCGGAAATATGGGCCAGTCCGGCTGCGTTTCCTTCCTGTTTGAACGTTGCGGTGTCATCTTAATTGATAAAGAAGATGAAGACGAAAACGAAGTAGACGAAGAGACGCTGATGGAAGCAGCACTGGAAGCAGGTGCTGAGGACTTCCTGTCAGATGACGAAGACGTCTTTGAAATTCGCACCGGTATTAATGATCTCGGCACGGTTCGTGACAATCTGGAATCTGCCGGTTATAAGTTCTCTACTGCTGAAGTACAATATGTACCGTCTACCTATGTAAAACTGACGGATGAAGAATCCTTAAAGAACATGGCCAAGATGATTGAAATGTTTGAAGATAACGATGACGTCCAGAACGTATGGCACAACTGGGAAAACCCCGAAGATGCCGATGCACTTCTGTAAACAAACAACCAGACAAAAAGCCCGGATCATTAGATCCGGGCTTTCCGTTTGGTAAATTACCTTGGTTTATAACACCGGTGCAAATGGGCGACTGGCACCGGGTACCAACAAATTTATTAGGCTACAAAGGAAGTATTTTGTGCATACGCCTTGCGCTGTGCATTCTTTTGTGCGGCCTGTTGTTGTCTGGCAGCTTTTCGTGCTTCTGCAGCCTTTAATGCAGCCGCAGCCCGGCGGTTGGCTTCGGCTTCCAATGCTCTGGCTTCCCGTTCGTCATAGGAAACTTCTTCTGCCTGATATTCAGATACCGCTGCGTTCTGCTGTGCTTTCTTCTGTTGTTTTTCGGAACGGAATGCAGCCAGCAGACGGTCTTCAAAAGCAATGACTTCTTTTTCATGATAAAAGCCATATAACAAAGCGAAAATGGCACCGAGTTCTAAGATTACTTTTATGGCAAACGGCATATGAATTACCTCCAACCGAACATTTGTTTTCTGTCTATGCTTTTATTATACACACCCCTTTTTCAATGTCAACACAAATGTTCTTTTTTAATTTTATCCGGTCCCAAAATACGGACTTTGTCAAAAATAAAGTTGCTACATCGCCCGTCAAAAGGGCAGCCGTAACGAATGGTAACACGATTGTAACTACAAGTCAGGGGTGAAATCAGGTATAATTAGCTTAGGTTATTCTGTAAATTAAGGAGATCTTTATGTCATACGAAAAATTGTGCATGCGTTGCATGAAGGAGCCGGATAACAACTTCCAGCAATTCCAGCATGAATGTCCGCACTGCCATTTCCGGGAAGATAAGGCGTCTCAGCTGCCGCCCTACCTGCCCATGCGCTCCGTTGTCGGGGAAAAGTATCTGGTCGGCGTAGCGCTGGATACCAACGGAGACAGCATTACCTACATGGGCTTTGACATGCTGCAGAAGAAAGCCGTTCTGCTTCATGAATTTTTCCCGGGCCGGGTAGTTAGCCGCCGCGGCACGGAAAGTCCTTTGGAAGTGCGCAGTGGAAAAGAAACCGAATTTGCCATTTTAAAAGGATCCTTTACGGAATTATGGAGCAAATTACAGAAGATGCAGGGCCTGTCCGCTTTGGTACAAACACTGGACCTGTTTGAAGACAACAACACCGTTTATGCTGTTTCCGAATACGTGGATGGATCCCAGTCTTTAAGGGACTACCTGTTAAGCAGTAAAAACGGCTACCTGTCCTGGAACGAAGCCCGCGTTATGTTTATGCCGGTGCTGTCCACTTTGGCAAATCTGCATTCTGCAGGCATTATCCACCGTGGTATCTCCCCCGCCACCTTAATGGTTTATCCGGATCATAAGCTTCATATTACGGGCTTCTGTCTGCCGGAAACCCGCACGGTTAACAGTGGACTGGCCACAGAGGTTTATCCGGGATACACCCCTATTGAACAGCTTGGCTTACAGTCTGCTGCAGGCCCATGGACGGACATTTATTCCTTTGCCGCAGTGCTGTATCGTACGTTAACCGGCAAAACACCGGTAGAAGCATCCATTCGTATGGAACGGGACACCATGAAAATTCCGGCCAGCATTGCGGAAACGCTTCCGGAGCACGTTATTTATGCACTGGTTAATGCATTACAGGTTTATCCGGAAGACCGGACCCGCTCCATTGACACCTTCCGCGCTGAACTGGACGGTTCCCGCGTAGCCACCATGGCCAATCAGTTCCGCGAAGAAGAAAAAGCACGGAAGCGCCGCATGTATGCCGGCCAGGCCAATCCTTATACGTCCTCCATGGTAGAAGATGACTCCGCCCCGGAACCGGAGCGGGAAGAGCCAAAGCCAAAAAAGAAAAATACAGAAGGAAGCCAGACCGCCAAGATTGTTATTATCACCATTCTTGCCGTACTTCTGGTCTTCGGTCTGATTTTTGGTGGTATTGCAGCCTGCACCAAATATTCCGGCAACACAGATGACGAAGACTCCATAGATGTTCCAAACTTTATTGGTCAGACCTATGAAGATGTTCAGTCCCAATATGGTGACTCTTTCACCTTTAACGTCAAATACAAGACGGATGATGACGCAGAGGCCGGCGTTATTCTTGACCAGAGTCCAAGTCAGGGCAACACCATACAAAAAGGCGCCACCATTACCCTGACCATTTCCAAGGGCACAGACAAAATTACCATGGTAGATGTCAAAGGAAAAACCTATGACGAAGCCAAAGCCACCCTGGAAGGACTTGGATTTACCGTTGTTAAAGTAGAAAAGCCCAACACCGGAGACAATTCTTCCGGCACCGTAGCTTCCGCCAACCTGATTGTCGGAAAGTCTTATGACAAGGGTACCCAGTGTCAGTTACAAGTATGGGGAGAACCTGCAACATCGGAACCTACCAGTTCTGGTGGCCTTCCCTGGGGTGGTGAAGATGATGATTACACCATCTCTACCAGCAGCACAACCTCCGCAAGCTCTACTGCAGCGGCAGATTAAATCCCCGGTCATCAGAACGAAATAATAAAAATGGTCGATACAGAAATTTCTGTATCGACCATTTTACTTTTCTTTTTGCAATTGCCTGCACAAACTTACTTTCGTTCTTCCATTGGAATATAATCCTTTGGACTACCGACATAACGGTAAGCAGGACGAATAATTTTACCGTGGGAAATGATTTCTTCCATGCGATGTGCGCTCCAACCGGCAATACGGGAAATGGCAAAAATAGGAGTATACAATTCCCGTGGCAGGCCCAGCATGGTATACGCAAAGCCGCTGTAGAAATCCACATTGGCACAAAGGCTCTTCTGACTTTTGGTCTTGGCCTTAACCAGATCCGGAGCCAGCCGTTCTACCCGCTCATACAGGGCAAATTCTTCGGTCATATCCTTTTCCTGGGACAACTGTGCCACAACCTTGTGCAGAACTTTGGCACGTGGATCAGACTTGGTATAAACCGCATGTCCGATACCGTAAACCAGTCCGCTGCCGTCAAAGGCTTCTTTATTCAGAATCTTGTTCAGGTAAGCGGAAATTTCGCGGTCGTCTTCCCAGTCACTGACGTTGGACTTAATGTCTTCCATCATGTTAACTACCTTAATGTTGGCACCGCCGTGGCGTGGGCCCTTCAAAGAACCAAGCGCTGCGGCAATGGCACTGTAGGTATCTGTACCGGAAGAAGAAACAACGCGGGTGGTAAAGCTGGAGTTGTTACCGCCGCCGTGTTCTGCATGAAGAACCAGGGCAAGGTCCAGGGTTCTGGCTTCCAGTTCTGTGAACTGGCTGTCCAGACGCAGCATATGCAACAGGTTTTCTGCGGCAGAGTATTCTTCTTTAGGTGCATGAATGAAGAAGGAATCTCCATCATGATAATATTTGTAGGTCTGATATCCATAAACCGACAGCTGTGGGAACAGAGCAATCAGTTCCAGACATTGCCGCAGTACATTTTCTACAGAAATGTCATCCGGAGCGTGGTCATAGGAATACAGGGTCAGTACACTTCTGGCAAGGGTGTTCATCATATCCTTGCTGGGAGCCTTCATAATGATGTCCCGCACAAAGTGTGTCGGCAGATTACGGTAGCCTGAGAAGAGTTGTTTAAATTCTTCAAATTCCTGTTCATTTGGCAGGGCTCCGAAAAGCAAAAGATATACCGCTTCTTCAAAGGCAAAGCGTTTCTGTGAGGAACGTTCTACCAAATCTTCAATAGCATATCCACGGTATCTTAAAACGCCGTCTATTTCGGTATCCACGCCGTCTACCATGGCATGGCCCTGTACTTCGGAAAGTTCAGTTAAGCCGGTTAAAACGCCTTTTCCGGTGGCGTCACGGAGCCCGCGTTTGACATTGTATTGCAGGTATAAAGATGGGTCTATTTCACTGTTGGCAACAGCCAAAGATGCCAGATGCTCAATTTGCGGAGTAATTAACGAATAGTCTTTTGTAAAATCCATCTGTCGGCTCCTCCTTTTCTAAATTCTATTCTTGGAGCCTCCATAATATCACATCGCACGGTATTTTTCAATAAAAGAGGGGCACCATACGGTGCCCCCGTCATTCCGACTTTTATGAAATTAACCGATATTACAAAGAATATCCAAATAATCTTCTACCAGATCCTGATAGGCTTCTTTCTTCTGGAACAGGCCCAGGAAAGCCAGGTGGTTCCGTTCTTCAATTGGCATCTGATACCAAACGCCGGGACGGCAGGTATCCAGATAATGGAAGCTGGTATATTCTTCCGTGCTGGGTGCCAGTGCGCAGTTTGTCGGCATGAAACCGTCATTGCACTGGTAAACCGGAGTAACCAGTGGAGCATCCGGAAGGTAATTCTTGAAGGTACCAATAAACAGGGAAAGCGGAGCCAGGACGCCGGCCTTTTTGGTGGGAACGGAGAAGTCCAGCAGCTTGTCCTTTTTTTTGGTAGTAAACGGATTGCCATGGGTTGCCTTTTTCTTTGGAATGTAGTCATCGGCTTCCTTGGTAACTTCGCCGGTGTAAGAAACATAATATACATTCGGGTTAATTTTCAGCAGCTTATTCAGCTGTGCCATGCCTTCCAGTCCGGCATCAAAGAAGAGATTGTCTCGCCCGGCAGTTTCATACTTTTCCAACAGGTCTTTGTCTAAGTTCAGGAACTTGTAATTGCCGGAGCCGTTTACAGCTACTTCCAGCACATTGCCGTATGGGGTACTTTTCGGTGTGTCTTTCACCATTTCCTTCACACTGGCGATGAGGCTTTTTCCGCCCCAGGCAGCCAGTGTCAGTGCCTTAGTGCACCATGGAACATAATAGTCTGCTGCTTGGAAGAAAGTGGTGCCGTCATTGTTGCCGGCAAGCGTTACTATGGCATGAATGGAGTCTCCCATCTGGCCACGGAACAACGGAGAAATGTCTTCGCCGGTTCTTTGTTCTTTTATGGAGCCATATTCCAGCATATGTGCCAGCAAACGAACAACCGGTGCGCCAAAGCCATAGGCAACCAGGCTGATTTTATTGGTGCTGTCCCAGTTTTTAACAAAGCCTTCATAGGTGGCACCATACCGTTCCGTGCCATACCGTTCAGAATGAGCCTGGCCGTAGTCAACGGTTCCACCGACAATCTGTGCATACAGTTCACAGGTTCTGTCCCAAACACCACTGAGACTGCTGAAGGTGGCAGTATAACATTCCAATCCCTCTTCGCGAATCAGCTGGCTGGCTTTTCCGAAATAAGGCAGTACCTTGCCGAGGCCGTTTTCGCCATAAGCGCAAAGGCCGGGTACCAGAATAACTGGATATTGATATTTCTTCTCAAGCATTTTCATAACCTCCCGTTTTCTCCCATATAACTACATAGAAATATACCATTTATGGCAATAGAGTGTCAAACAGTTGAAAAGAAAACAAGCCCTGATTATAATAAAGCGAACTTATTGGAAGGAGCTCCTATGAAGGTCTATTTTTATACCCTTGGGTGCAAAGTAAATCAGTACGAAACCGAGACCATGGCAGAGCAGTTTGAACAGGCCGGGTACGCTATTTCTGCGGACCCGGAGGACTGTGACATTATTGTGGTTAATTCGTGCACTGTAACCGCTGTCAGTGACCAGAAAACCCGGCAGGCGGTCCGCAGATTCAAGCGGAACCGGCCGACCGGGCTTGTTGTCCTGACCGGCTGCATGCCGCAGGCCTTTCCGGCGCAGGCGGAAAGCCTGGCGGAGGCAGACATTGTGGTCGGCAACAAGGACCACCGCGGGGTAGTGGCGCGGGTACAGGAGTATTTTGCCAAAAGCATTGGAGACCGTTCCATCAGCATTCTGCCCCATGAAAGCGGAGAGCTTTTTGAAAATTTACCTATTAAAAGTTTTGGTGGCCGCAGCCGCGTCTTCGTCAAGGTACAGGACGGCTGCAACCGCTTCTGTTCGTATTGCATTATCCCGTATGCCAGAGGGCGCAGCCGTTCCCGCTCCCTGGAAGACTTAGAGGCGGAGCTGCGGCAGATTAAAGCAGCCGGACACAGGGAAGTGGTCCTGGTTGGCATTAACTTCTGCTGTTACGGGCTGGACAACGGACACTCCTTTGTAGACCCGATTGCCCTGGCCTGCGGACTGGGCTTTGACCGGGTCCGCATCGGCTCTTTGGAATTTGACAACATTTCGGATGAAGCCATTACGGAACTCAGTCAGCTTCCAAACTTCTGCCCCCAGTTCCACATTTCCCTGCAGTCCGGCTGTGACAATACGCTCAAAGCCATGAACCGCCACTACACCGAGGCCGAATACAAAGAGCTCTGCACCAAATTGCGGAGACTCTTCCCGGATGCGGCAATCACCACAGACTTAATGGTTGGTTTCCCAGGCGAAACAGAGGAAGACTTTGTTACGTCCATGAACTTTGCCAGGGAAATCGGCTTTGAAAAGATTCACGTATTCCCCTATTCTTCCCGCCCGGGAACCAAAGCGGCAGAACTTCCACAGTTGTCCAGGGCTGTTAAAACGGAACGTGCCCACCGCATGATTGCCGTAGCGGAAGAGCTCCGCACAGACTACCTTAGCAGGCAGGTTGGGAAAGAAGTGGAAATTCTTGCCGAAGCCTTCCATTGTGACCACTTTACCGGTTATACCAAAAATTATATTCCGGTTCGTGTTACCGCCGACCACTCCTATCAGGATCAGCTGGTTACGGTCCGTATTACCGGTTCCAATGCCGACGAATGCTTCGGCGAGTTAGTATAAAGGATTCTTATGAAACGCAAAGCACTTAAAGCCGCATTTCCATATACCATTCCCATTTTTGCGGGATTCTGGTTTCTAGGATTAGCCTATGGTATTTATATGAATACCGCAGGCTTTTCTTTTGTATATCCCATGCTTATGAGCTTTCTGATTTTTGGCGGCTCCCTGGAATTTGTGGCAGTAGAACTGTTGCTGAGTCCTTTTGCTCCGTTGCAGGTTTTTATCATGAGTCTGCTGATTCAGGCAAGGCACTTATTTTACGGCATTTCCATGTTAGAAAAATACAAAGGAACCGGTTGGAAAAAGTTCTTTCTTATCTTTGGCATGTGCGATGAATCTTTTTCCATTAATTACACAGCCCAAATTCCGGAAGACGTGGATAAGGGCTGGTTCATGCTTTTTGTAACGGAATTAAACCGTTTTTACTGGGTATCCGGTGCCACCATCGGTGGATTGGTCGGTTCCCTGCTTACCTTTGATACCAATGGAATCAGTTTTGTTATGACCGCCATGTTTGTTGTTATCTTCTTAGAGCAATGGTTAAAAGAAAAGAACCACATCGCCTCCTTGATTGGAATCGGAGTTTCGGTGCTTTGCCTTCTGATTTTTGGCGCAGATTCCTTCATGGTTCCAGCCATGGCTGCCATTGTTGTTTTGCTCCTCCTGCTAAAGAAAAAACTGCAGCCGGAACAGACGGAAATAACAGAGAAAGCGGAGGTGCAGCAAAAGTTATGACGCAAATGACTATCTCGCAACAAATCATTACCATTGGTTTGTGCATTCTTGGTACCATGACTACGCGGTTTCTCCCCTTTTTAGTTTTTCATGAAAAACGACCTATCCCTCCTGTTGTGCAATATCTTGGAAAACTTCTGCCGGCTGCCGTTTTCGGCCTGCTTGTAGTGTACTGCTTAAGGAATGTATCTATCCTTCAGGGCAGTCATGGTCTGCCGGAGCTGATTGCTATTTTAGTTACCGCCGGCCTTCACCTCTGGAAGCGGCAAATGCTGCTTTCCATTGCCGGCGGCACCATCTGTTACATGCTCCTTCTCCATTTTATTTTTTGAAAAGAAAAATGTCCGGGCCGTGTCCTATGATGTCTTCACCAATATACATTTTCACCAACGTAAACCCGTATGCATAACCCCCCGTATGCATAACCCCCGTATGCATAACCCCCGTATGCGGTATACCTATATACCTATCCGTCCCTGGAGCTCTATTTGCGGCTTTTTCAGGAAAAAAGCATACCTCTGGCCCTGTTTTAGGCCAAAAGGTATGCTTTTATTTTCCATCCTTGGCCGGCACTTTATCCATTAAAGTGAAAAGCATACCATATCTGTCTCCAGAGCTCTATTTGCGGCTTTTTCAGGAAAAAAGCATACCTCTGGCCCTGTTTTAGG
>CAVHZY010000019.1:0-22462 GCA_963640645.1 uncultured Phascolarctobacterium sp.
TGGAAAAGCTCGAATTTACATTGAACTTAGTGGACTGTATTCAGTTTTCAGGGTATAACCTGAAGAAGGACCTCAACAGAGGTCCTTTTTTATTGCCCATTTACAGAGTTCTGTGCTATACTTTAATGCGTGAAAATGAAACTATGGGGAAGTCTGTATTCTGGAGGTTCATTATGAAAACGCAAACATTTCTGACGCGGTGCATGGCAGTTGCTGTGTTGCTGGCAGTAATGCTCTGTTCTTTCCTGTATCCGGTATCCGCAGCGTCTGAAAAAGATTCCTATGTAAACTCTTTAGTCAGCGCCGGATTCCCGAAAGCGTATGCGGAAAAATTGTATACGGTACATCAGTCCCACCCGAATTGGAAATTTACTGCGGTAAAGACCGGATTGAACTGGGCAGATGCCTTAAGTGCGGAAACCGGTAATAATTTGAATCTGGTTCCACTGCGGAAATCTGCCGATTTTACTGCTACCCGTTTGTACAGAGATAAATCGGTTGGTACCTATACCTCTGATGGTGGATTTACCTATTCTGTTGTAGACGGTTCCAATGCGGATCAGACCGGGTGGATTCGTGCCACTCCTATGGCCGTTTCTTACTTTATGAATCCGTATTCCTTCCTGGGTAATGATATTACCATGATGCAATTCGAATCCCTGGAATGGAATTTTGATTCTTATGACGAAGCAGTAAAGGTAGTAACCAGTATGCTTGCCAAAACGTTCATGGCAAGCACGTATACTTCGCTTAGTGCAAATTATGTCACCTCTGATGGCAAAATCAAATATACGGATACGTCCGGAAATACGCAGACCATTAATAAGACTTACGCAGAAGTTATCTGCACTGCAGCCAAGAATAACAATGTAAATCCGTGCTTCCTGGTTTCTAAAATTTTGGGCGAACATGGAACAACGGGTAGTAGCAGCGTTACCGGAACCTATAAGTCTTATACAGGTTATTACAATTATTTCAATATTGGCGCAGTAGATGACAGCAATGGCCAGGCGGTTGTCCATGGCCTGAAATATGCCAAGAGTTATGGCTGGACCACGCCGGAGAAGTCCATTAATGGAGGTACTGAAATAATTGCAAAGTACTACATCGCCAGAGGGCAGAACACGTCTTACCTGCAAAAGTTTAATATGACATCCAACAATACGTATAACCACCAGTACATGAGCGCGCTTAATGGGGTAGTAAACACCACGTATTCTACTTATAAAGCGTACCGGGATGCCGGTGTTTTGGATCAGGCCAAGACCTTCTACATTCCTGTCTTTAATAATCTTCCGGAAACCAGTGGTACGGCAATTAAATTTACCGGTTATCAGGGTTCCGGTTCCGGTGTGGCAACATCCACGGTTAATCTGCGGGCTGAACCGTCTGTTTCCGGCGGAAATCAGGCCGGCTCCATTACTACCGGGGAAACCGTTACCGTAGAAGGCGGATTCCGGGATACACACGTTGCTTATCTTGGTTCGGGTAATGTTGATGCCACAACCTATCGAATGTATAAACCACTTTGGTATAAGGTAACCACGTCTAACGGCGCAACAGGATATGTTCTGGAAGAGTCGGTAGACGTCAGTGCCCTGGCCAAAGTTTCCAAAGGAAAGACCTTCAAATTGAAGTATTCCGTTTCCGGAAATGAAACGCCGTACTTCTTCAGCCAGGATACCCGTATTGCCACGGTTTCTTCTTCTGGAGTAGTAACCGGAGTAGGTGACGGTACCACTAACGTGGTTGCTTACTTAAGCAATGGCGCCTTTGATGTTCTGAAAGTAACCGTTGGTGACGGAGACACGGAAGAAGAAGCGTCTTCTGATACGGAGACGGATTCCTCTACGGAAAGCTCCACAGAGGCAGAGTCTTCCACAGAAGCAGAATCCTCTACAGAAAGCACCACGGAAACTCCGCCTGAAGATCCGACAACCCCGGAAAAGACCTATCCGGATTATTCCAGCGAAGATATCCGTTTGGTAAAAGACTCTAACGGAGATTTCTACTGTTATCGCAACGGGGAATTTGTAAAATATACCGGTATTGCAAAAGGAGACAGTGGTGCATGGTGGTACTGTGAAGACGGTGCGCTTCGCACCAAGACCGTCCTTGCCAAGAACCAAAACGGCTGGTATTACTGTGAAAAGGGTAAGGTTACCTTCCAGTACAACGGACTGGCAACCAACCAGAATGGTACTTATTACCTGAAGAATAGCAAGGTGCAGTTCAGTTACAATGGAACTTATACGGAAAACGGAACTACTTATACCATTAAGGATGGCAAGGTAGTTTCGTCCACCAAATCCAGTACGGCGTCCTGTCCGTATCGGGAACCGTCCTATGTGGTAAACCGCTCCAAGTATGAATACGGGAAAATCCGTAAGGGCAATGAGGGCGTTAAGTGGGTTCAGTGGTGGCTGACCAAGAAGGGATACTACAATGACAAAATTGACGGCTTCTTCGGACCAGGCACGCAGTCTGCGGTAAAGAAATTCCAGAAAGCCAACGGCCTGGATGCAGATGGCTCTGTTGGACCAATTACCAGAAAAGCCCTGAAAAGCTAATTTTTCCACAGAATAAAAGAAGGATACGTTGAAAAACGTGTCCTTCTCTGGCTTTTTGGTATCTGACAGAATCCGCTTTTTGCAAGCTTTTTTCCTTGACCGGGCCCTGTCTTTATGGTAAAGTAACTGTACCTCTTAAAAGAGGGCTCTTTTTTTGTGCGCATTTTTACAAAAAGAAAGCCCGTGCAGAGAGGGAGGCAAAGGGCTCCCCGCATTGTTTAGAGGAGCAAAAATTTATCCAGAAGTATGGAGGTGCCGTCAATGAGAGTTAGAGTTACTCTTGCTTGCACAGAATGTCAACAGCGCAATTACAACACAATGAAAAACAAGAAGAACTCCCCTGACCGTTTGGAGATGAACAAGTATTGCAAGTTCTGCAAGAAACATACTCTCCACAGAGAAACCAAGTAAAAGGAGGCTCCGTTTATGGCAAAGAATGCTAAAACGCCGAAGACTTCCTCCAAGCCGGCCAAAAAAGCCGACGCTACTCAGTCCAAGGGCAATAAAGCTCTGGAATCCATTAAAAAATGGTTCAAGGATCTGAAAACCGAAATCAAGAAAATTCAGTGGACAAAGGGCAAGGATCTTTGGAAAAACTGCCTGGTTGTTCTGCTGGTTGTCCTGGTTATTGGTATTGGTGTCTGGATTGAAGACGCCATCCTGGTTAAACTCAGAGAAGTTATCTACAATCTGTCTTTAACTGACACGGAGACCGCACTAATCATGGCCCGTGCCTTCCTTGGATCTCTAGCGTTGTAACGGAGGCGGTTTCTATGGCAGGAATTTCCAAGTGGTACGTTGTTCATACCTATTCCGGGTATGAAAACAAAGTAAAAGACAACATTGAAAAAGTAGTAGAAAACCGGAAAATGCAGGATTTAATTCTGGATGTTCGCGTTCCTACCGAAACCGTTCAGGAAGTTAAAGAGAACGGGGAAGTGAAAGAAGTAGAACGTAAGGTTTTCCCGGGTTATGTTCTGGTAAAGCTGGCTGTAGAACAAAGCGGCGAAGAATACACCATGAACGATGACGCCTGGTACGTTATTCGCAACACGCGCGGATGCACCGGATTTGTTGGTCCGGAAAGCAAACCGGTTCCGTTGACGGACGCCGAAGTAGAACACCTTGGCGTTGACATCAGAACCGTGGAAGTCAACTACGCAGTCGGAGACTATGTCAGAATTATTGACGGTCCGCTTTCGGATTTCTCCGGTACCGTAGAAAGCATTGACCTTGATAACAATAAGGTTAGTGTACGGATTTCCATGTTCGGCAGGGAAACCACTGTCGAAACCATGCTCAACCAGCTTGAGCTCGGCGTAGAGGGCTGAATCGCCTGAAATACGCAGTATTAATCTTGGTAATGAGCGGATTTCCGCTTTCATTACGGGAGTCTCTTTCAGACTTCCGGTGGGAGGAACAATGCTCTTGTTCCGCCAATTACCACAATTCTTTGGAGGTGCAATTATGGCACAGAAAGTTATTGGCTTTATTAAGCTTCAGATTCCTGCCGGCAAGGCAACCCCAGCCCCGCCTGTAGGTCCTGCACTCGGTCAGCATGGTGTTAACATCATGGCCTTCACGAAGGAATTCAACGAGCGCACAAAGAACGACATCGGTCTGATTATCCCAGTTGTAATCACAGTGTATGCAGACCACAGCTTTACCTTTATCACCAAGACCCCGCCAGCAGCAGTTCTTCTGAAAAAAGCTGCCGGTATTGACAAGGCTTCCGGTGAACCAAACAAGACAAAGGTAGCTACCGTTACGAAGGAACAGGTTCAGAAGATTGCCGAGCAGAAAATGCCGGACCTGAACGCTGCCAGCCTGGAAGCTGCAACCAGCATGATTGCCGGTACCGCTCGCAGCATGGGCATCACTGTAGTGGATTAATGCGGGAGGATAGACAGAATGAAACATGGTAAGAAGTATGTTGACAACAAAAAGCTTGTTGACAGAACAAAAACATATGAAGTAGGCGAAGCACTTGACCTTGCCTGCAAAACTGCTACCGCAAAGTTTGACGAAACAATTGAAGCTCACATCCGTCTTGGCGTAGACTCCCGTCACGCTGACCAGCAGGTTCGTGGTGCTGTTGTTCTTCCGAACGGAACCGGTAAGCAGGTTCGCGTTGCTGTATTTGCCAAGGGCGATATGGCAAAAGCTGCTGAAGAAGCAGGTGCCGAAATTGTTGGCGCAGAAGATTTGGCAGAACGCATTCAGAAGGAAGGTTTCCTGGACTTTGACGTAGCTGTTGCTGCTCCGAACATGATGGGCGTAGTTGGTCGTCTTGGTAAAATCCTCGGGCCTCGTGGCTTAATGCCGTCTCCGAAGGCCGGCACCGTAACTCCTGACGTTGCCAAGGCTGTACAGGAAGCAAAAGCCGGTAAGATTGAATATCGTCTGGACAAGACCAACATTATTCACTGCCCAATCGGAAAAGCTTCTTTCGGCGCTGAAAAGCTGACCGAAAACCTGGATACCCTGATGGAAGCCATTGTTAAGGCAAAGCCGGCTGCTGCAAAGGGTCAGTACATTAAGTCCTGCACCGTTGCTGCCACTATGGGACCTGGCGTTAAGTTCAGCTCTTCCAAGTACGGCGCATAAGCCAAAACCGTTATTGACACGGGGGAAACCCCGTGTTAGTATATCAGTGCTGTTTCTTACCGAAGACAGCAGGTGTCCGCAAAGACGTAACAGGCAAAGTCCTTACCTGCCGAGGAAAACACAGAAAACTTTGTTTTTTGGGCTCTTTCCGCGGTAGTGCGGAAAGAGCCTTTTCATATTCATCACAGGAGGTGAATATTTTGGCAAGTGAAAAAATTCTGGAAGCAAAGAAAGCTGCGGTAAGCGAATTAGCCGGTAGAATGACTGATTCCGTAGCCGGTGTATTAGTAGAATACAAAGGCATTAACGTAGCAGACGATACGGTTCTCCGTAAGGAACTCAGAGAAGCCGGCGTTGACTATTCTGTCATCAAGAACTCCATCATTAAAAGAGCTGCTGAAGAAGCACATCTGGATGGTTGGGAAGATGCACTGAAAGGAACCAGCGCTCTGGCAATTTCCAAGGAAGACCACACCGCTGCTGCCCGCATCCTGAAGAAGTTTTCCAAGGATCATCCGGATTTCAAACTGAAGGCTGGTTACCTGGAAGGTGCAGTTGTTGATCTTGACACTGTAAATGCTCTGGCAGATCTTCCAACCAAGGAAGTTCTCCTTGCAACCGTTTGCAACGCTTTCAACGCCCCGATTGCTGCTTTTGCACGCGTTATCCAGGCTGTTGTTGACAAAGACGGTGAAGCCGCTCCTGCAGAAGAAGCCGCTGAGGCTCCGGCAGCAGAAGCAGAAGCTCCGGCCGCTGAATAATACAGCGTCCACCTAAAACAAAGATTGATACAAATTTATTTTGGAGGATATTAAAATGGCATCTGAAAAAGTTACCGCTCTCCTTGAAGAGATTAAAACTATGTCCGTTCTTGAGCTCTCTGAGCTTGTTCATGCTGTAGAAGACGAATTCGGCGTATCCGCTGCTGCTGCTGTAGCAGTTGCTGCTCCGGCTGCTGGCGCAGAAGCCGCTGCTGAAGAAAAGACCGAATTTGATCTGTTCCTTGCCGATGTTGGCGCAAACAAGATCAAGGTTATCAAGGTTGTTCGTGAACTGACCGGTCTTGGCCTTGCTGAAGCTAAGGCTCTGGTTGACGCTGCTCCGAAGAATATTAAGGAAGCAATGTCCAAGGACGACGCTGAAGCTGCAAAAGCTAAGTTTGAAGAAGTTGGCGCAAAAGTCGAACTCAAGTAAGATCAGTAAGATTTTATCTGAACATAGGAAAAAGACCGAAGGTGAAAACCTTCGGTCTTTTTTGTACTCAGGGAGCCTTATATTGCGCATGAGGCTCTGTTTGCTTAGAGGTTAGTCCTGATAAGTGGCAAGATCAGCAGCAACCTTGTCCTTCGGCAGCCGGCGTTCAAAAATATTGTTGTATTTGGCGGCCCAGGCTTTTAAGCCTTCCAGGCTGTAGGTCTTTGGAATCTGGAAGGACAGGATGTAATACTGAATCATGTCCAGGACAACCGGAGCGGCTTTCTTCAGCAGACCCGGGTTCTTTAGCAGTGCAAGACCACGCTTTGGCAGGTTCGGGTCAAATTGAATAAACTTTCCAATGGAAGTATGGTTTGCCGTAATGGTCATTTCATGATAGGTCAGGATGCCGTTGTCCAAAGCATACGTAATTTCGTCCTGGGAAACCCGGGTCAGGAGCAGCTTGGCAAGGGCAAGCGGGGCAATGTTACGGCCCATCTTATTGAAATATTCATACTGATAGTGGTAAAGAACCGAAGCACTGTAGGTTTCTGTTTTGTCAGAGGCAATGACATCGGCAAGAATTTTGGAATTCTTGATGGCATTGCCAATGCCGGAACCGATGATAGGTACGGTCATAAAGGCAGAGTCGCCGATGGCGGCGTAGCCATCAGCTACCATAATGGCAATGGGCTGACGAACCGGAATCAGGGTAAAGTAACCGCCCCGCTTGTGTTCACGGCCAAGCTGCGGGTTATCTTTCCGGTACCGCTCTGCAGTGGCGGCGGCGTCTTCTGCGGTGAACCGGTCCATGCGGCCGATTAACAGGTCAGAATGGGATTCTGTTTCCGTAGCTTCCGAAGCAATCCAGCAGATACCGACGGATTCCTTGTCCGGGAACAGGACTACCTTGTACAGGTCGTCTACTTCTTTGATGTCCACCGGCAGATCAAAGAATTCCCGCCATACATAGAATTTTTCACCCCATTTGGCGTGCTTCTGGATGCCAAGGTAGTCCGGAAGATGTACCCGGACAGGGGATTCACAACCGGCCGCATCAATGACCATGTCAGCGTAGAAGTTGCCTTTGTCTGTGGCAATACCAACAACGCGGTCCTTTTCCATCAAGGGCCCGGTAATGGTAACTTCATATTCAAACTTAACGCCCTTGGATTCTGCAAAGCCAATCAGCAGATCATAAATGTCAGAGCGTTCCATTTTGATTTCCATTTCATTGACGTCATTGGGAACACGCTGCCGGATTTTGTGCTCCGGTTTAATACCGGGGGCCCAGAAAGTCATGTCGGTTTTCCATTCAAATTTATCTTCGGACGGCCAGGGGCAGCCAACCGCATCCAAAGCTTTTGGATCAAAGATATCAGTCCAATCATAGCCCAGCTTTCCTTTTTGGCCTTTTTCGTAAACGGTTACATCAAAGCCTTTTTCCGCAAGCAGGGCAGCGGCGGTAATTCCGCCGTGGCCGGCACCGGCCACAATAATTTTTTTACCCATAATTTCACCTCATTCAGAATTCTAATAAACAGGCCTGCGTATCACGGCAGGCCTTTCAGTGCATCTTTATTCTATCATAGATATTTTTGCGGCTATAGGTGGAAAGAATACATTTTTTGTCCCTGTGTTTTGTGACGTTTGCCTAGGGTAGATTTTAACAGTAAAAGAGCCGTTCTATTTACTTTTATAGGGCTTTTTCGTATAATTGGATAACTAGTTTCCAAGGGAGAAGGAGCGTTTACTTTGACAGACAACAAGAAGCTGGCAGAGCTGTTATTTTCCAACATTACCAAAACACCGGAAGACTATGAAGCCATGTATCCGGAACGGGATCTTCCGGAAGGTGCCCGCGTTACCCGGTTTGCACCCAGCCCAACCGGTTATTTGCATATTGGCGGATTGTTTGCGGCTTTAATTGCCAAACTGACCGCAGATACCACCAACGGGGTTTTCTTCTTACGCATTGAAGATACTGACAAAAAGCGGGAAGTAGAAGACGGCATCAGTCATATTGTAAACGGTCTTCACGGCTTCGGGATTGATCCGGATGAAGGCATTATGGGAATGGATTCGGAATCCGGAGCTTATGGCCCTTATCAACAAAGTAAACGAAAAGAAATTTACCAGACCTATGCCAAGCACCTGGTAGAAGAAGGCATGGCTTATCCCTGCTTCTGCACAGCAGAAGAACTGGACAGAATGCGTGCCAGGCAGGAAGAAGCAGGTGTTACACCCGGTTATTACGGAGAATATGCTTCCTGCCGTAACTTAAGTTATGAAGAAATTGAAGAAAAGATCAAGGCCGGTATGCCTTATGTTCTTCGTTTAAAAAGTCCGGGAACACCGGAAGGCAAAATAACGTATCAGGATATGATTAAAGGCAAAATTGAAATGCCGGAAAATCAGACGGATATTGTTTTGCTGAAAACAGATGGCATTCCAACCTATCACTTTGCCCATTGCATTGATGATCACCTGATGCATACCACCCACGTGGTTCGCGGGGATGAATGGATTTCTTCCGTTCCAACCCACATCCAGTTGTTTAAAGTCTGCGGTTTTAAAGTTCCAAAGTACGCGCACATTGCGCCTATCATGAAACTGGACGAAGGCAACAAACGCAAGCTGTCCAAACGGAAGGACCCAGAGGCTGCCGTCAGCTATTATCTGGAGGAAGGATATCCGAAGGAATCCGTACTGGAATACCTTCTGACGCTGGCCAATTCCAACTTTGAAGACTGGCGCAGGGCCAATAAGGAAGCCCCGCTTTCCGCATTCCCATTCAATTTGAAAAAGATGAGCGTCAGCGGTGCCCTGTTTGACCTGGTCAAGTTGAATGACGTCAGCAAGAACGTAATTTCCGTGATGCCGGCAGAAACGGTACTGGAAAAGACGCTTGCCTGGGCAAAGGAATACAACCGGAAGTTTTATCAATTGCTGTCGGCAGACACGGAAAAGGCAAAAGCCATTTTGCAAATTGACCGTGGCAACAAAAAACCACGGAAAGACATTGCAAAATGGTCTGACGTTCCTGCCTATGCAGCCTACTTTTATAACGAATTGTATACGGCAGATTACACCCTGCCCGCAAACATTGCACCGGCTGACGCAACTGCCATTTTGAAAGCATACCGGGAAGTATATAACCCGGCAGATGACAAAGATGCCTGGTTCCAGAGAATGAAGGACCTGTGTGAGCCGCTTGGTTTCACACCAAATGTAAAAGAATATAAGGCAAATCCGGATGCCTATAAGGGTCATGTAGGGGATGTCAGCACGGTGATCCGTGTGGCAGCCACATCGCGTACCAATACGCCGGATCTTTATTATATTTTGCAAATCCTGGGGAAAGAAGAAGTGCTGAATCGCCTGAATCAGGCCATCAGCCATTATGAGGGGGAATAAGTATGGATTCCAATTTCATTCACGACTTTATAGACGAAGATCTGGCCGCCGGTGTATATGACCGCGTCCAAACCCGTTTTCCTCCGGAACCCAATGGCTATTTGCACATTGGACATGCCAAAGCCATTTATATTAACTTCTTTACCAAAGAAAAATATCATGGCATTTGTAACCTGCGCATGGATGACACCAACCCGGGCAAGGAAGACGAAGAATATGCCGAGGCCATTAAACGGGATATCAAGTGGCTGGGGTATGACTATGACAATGTTTTTTATGCCTCTGACTATTTTGATTTCATGTATGAAAATGCACTGAAGCTGATTCAGGCAGGAAAGGCTTTTGTCTGCGATTTATCTGCTGACGAAATGAAAGCATACCGCGGAACTTTAACAGAGCCCGGCAAAAACAGCCCGTACCGGGACCGTAGCGTGGAAGAAAACATGGACCTGTTCCGTCGCATGACGGAAGGGGAATTTGCAGATGGCGAAAAAGTACTTCGTGCCAAAATTGACATGAGCAGCCCTAACATCAACATGCGGGACCCGGTTATTTACCGGATTGCGCATCAGCCCCACTACCGTGCCGGAGACAAATGGTGTGTTTATCCCATGTATGACTTTGCACACCCGTTGGAAGATGCCTGTGAAGGTGTAACCCATTCCCTGTGCTCTCTGGAATTTGAAAACCACAGACCGCTGTATGACTGGGTATTGCAGAACTGCGAAATTGAAAACCCGCCGCGGCAGATTGAGTTTGCCCGGCTGAACTTAAATTACTGCGTTACGTCTAAGCGCCGCTGTCTGTATCTGGTTAACAATGGATATGTAGACGGCTGGGATGACCCGCGCATGGTTACCATTGGTGGTATGCGCCGCCGTGGCTTCCCGCCGGAGGCCATCCGTGACTTCTGTGAACGCATTGGTATTGCCAAGGCCTACTCTGTTGTGGATTTTGGTCTGCTGGAAGCCTGCGTCAGGGATCGCTTAAATCAGGACGCACCAAGAGCCATGGCAGTACTTCGCCCGCTGAAGGTTATCATTGACAATTATCCGGAAGGCCAGACCGAAGAACTGGAAGTAGAAATTCATCCGCAGAAACCGGAGCTGGGAACCCGCAAGGTAACTTTCTCTAAGGAACTGTTTATTGAGCAGGATGACTTCATGGCAGAACCGGTTAAAAAATATAAGCGGTTCTATCCGGGTAACGAAGTCCGCTTAAAAGGTGCCTACTTTGCCACTTGCAAAAGCTATGAAACCGATGAAAACGGTAATGTAACCTGCATTCATGTAGAGTATGACCCGGAATCCAAGGGCGGTGAATCGCCGGATGGAAGAAAAGTCAGAGGGACCATTCACTGGGTTTCTGCTGCAGATTGTATTCCGGCAGAGGTTCGTCTGTATGACCGGCTCTTTAACGTAGAAAACCCGTCGGATGACAGCCATCCACTGGAAGATTATCTGAATCCGAATTCTTTGGAAGTTTTGCCGGATGCACTGATTGAAGGCGGCCTGAAAGATCTGAAACCGGGAGATACGTTCCAGTTTATGCGGAAGGGTTACTATACCGTAGACAAAAATAGTACGGCAGATCATCTGATTTTTAACCGTACGGTAGACCTGAACAGCTCTTGGAAGTAATTTTTCCCGGAACCAAAATACAGAAATCATAAAAAAGAAGGAAAGGAGTGTTCGGATATGCCCATCAAGATTCCAACCGATTTACCCGCAATTAAAACCTTAAATAGTGAGAATATCTTTGTCATGACAGAGCTGCGGGCAGCCACACAGGAAATCCGTCCGCTGCATATTCTGCTCCTGAACCTGATGCCGAAGAAAATAGAGACGGAAACCCAATTTGCCAGACTGCTTGGAAACACGCCGTTGCAGATTGAACTGGAACTGATTGCCATGAAGTCTCACATTTCCAAGAATACTTCGGAAAGCCATCTTTCTGCTTTTTATAAAACCTTTGATGAAGTCCGGGACCGGAAATTTGACGGCATGATTATTACCGGTGCTCCGGTGGAACAGATGCCATTTGAAGAGGTGGACTATTGGGACGAACTCTGTGAAATTATGGAGTGGAGCACAACCCATGTCTATTCCACATTCCACATCTGCTGGGGTGCACAGGCCGGACTGTACTATCATTACGGCGTGCCAAAAGTGGATCTGCCGGAAAAACTGTTCGGCATTTATCCGCACGTGGTGGATCGGAAGAAATCCATGTTGTTCCGTGGTTTTGACGACACCTTTATGGTGCCGCAGTCCCGTCATACTACCGTTCTTCGGGAAGATATAGAGGCTGTTCCGGAACTGAAAATATTGTCCTCTTCTCCGGAAGCCGGCATCTTTGCCGTCAGCACCAGGCACGGACGACAGATTTTCATTACCGGTCATACCGAATATGATGCAGACACACTGTACAATGAATACAAGCGGGATCTGGACGAAGGTCTTCCCATTCAAATGCCAGTGAACTATTTCCCCAATAATCGGGTTACCAAAAATATTCCTGTTACCTGGCGATCCAGTGCCAATCTTTTGTTTTCCAACTGGATTAACTATTTTGTTTATCAGGAAACCCCGTATCTGTTATCTGAAATTGATCAGATTCGGGAAAAAAAGGGAAAACCGCAAAAATAACATAACAAGGCCCCTGACGGAAGCATTTTCCGCCAGGGGTCCTTTTATTTGGACAGTTTGGCATAGTTTGTCAAAAAGCCGGCTCACCGATTGGAAGAATTTTACAAAAATTGCAAACTTGCAAGAAAACTCTTGTGCAGGGTAAAAAGATGTGCTACAGTGTGGTTGATTAAACAAGTTAATTAATTAAAAATTGACTTGAAAAACGAGGAATCTATTAAAAAAGAAGAAGGGAGAATTTTAGTATGTCACATCTTGCATTCACACTTATCACCTTCGTCCTATTTACGGTACTAGTTGCTGTTATTTCAGGCAAAATAGTAGCCAATAGTGACGATCAGAAGACCTCAAAAGGGTATTTCCTGGCAGGCAACGGCCTGAGCGGCGTATTCATTGCCGGTTCCATGCTGTTAACCAACCTGTCCGCAGAAAACCTGGTTGGTCTTGCCGGACAGTCCTATGCCGCTAATATGTCCGGTATGGCCTGGGAAGCAACGGCTGTTATTGCCACCATTGTTATGGCGTTTGTTTTCCTGCCGCTTTATTTAAGAAAAGGGTACACCACCCTTCCGGAATTTATGGAAGACCGTTATGGCGTCGGCGTCAGAAGAATGGTTTCCGTCCTGTTCCTGGTAGGCTACCTGATTATTGGTATTCCGGTTTGCCTGTATGCAGGCGCCATTGCCTTCAATCAGATCTTTGACCTGAGCTCCATTTTCGGCATCAGCACAACCGCCGGTCTGACCATTCTGATTGTTCTGGTAGGTATTATTGGTGCTCTGTATGCCGTTCTTGGCGGTTTGAAAGCAGTTGCCGTATCCGATACCATTAACGGTGTTCTTTTAATTGTCGGTTCCTTAATGGTTGTTATCTTTGGATTTATTGCAGTTGGCCATGCTAAGGCAGACGGCGGTTTCCTGGCCGGTATCAATTATGTTTTAGATAATAACTATGATCAGCTGAATGCAATTGGTGGAAAAACAGACCCTGTTCCGTTTGCCTGTATCTTCACCGGTATGCTTCTTGCAAACCTGTTCTACTGGGGCACAAACCAGGTTCTGATTCAGAGAGCACTTGGCGCTGCCAACCTGAAGGAAGGCCAGAAGGGTGCTCTTCTGTCCGGCTTCCTGAAGATGCTGGTTCCGTTCCTGCTTGTTATCCCCGGCGTTATTGCTGCAGCTTTGATTGGCGACGGTCTGGAAAGCAAAGACTTTGCGTATCCGACCCTGGTTGCCAAAGCACTTCCGTGGCCGGTAGTTGGTCTGTTCTGCGCAGCCCTGTTCGGCTCCATCATTTCTACTTATAACTCTTTCTTAAATGCTGCTTCTACCGTATTTATGGTAGATATTTACAAACCAATCTTTAATCCGGATCTGTCAGAAGAAAAGACCGTTAAATATGCCAAACGGGTTGGCTGGCTCTTTGCCGCATTCTCCATTTGCGTATCTCCGTTCCTGCAGGTTATGGCAACCGGTCTTTACGACTTCGGCCGTAGCTTCACCGGCTTCTATAACATCCCAATTATTACCATGGTACTGGTAGGTATGTTCTCCAAGAAGGGTTCCCGTCTGGGTGCTTACATTGCTACCGGATGGCACATCTTCTTCTACTCCGGATATAAGTTCTGGTTCAAACTGATTGATACTCCGCTTACCAATAAAATTGTCAGCATCAACTACATGCATATTTATGCCATCTCCTTCATTATCATGCTGATCATCATCTTCATCTGCGCTAAGATTTCCCCGAACGACAAGGAATTCAACAGCAAGAGTCAGAAGGATGAAAACTATGATATGACCCCGTGGAACAAACGTGTTCCGGTTGCTGTATGGCTGATGTCTTTCCTGGTTTATGAATATTTCATCTTCTCTAAGGCCGGCATTGCTACAGCAGATAAGAACCTTGCCCTGATTGGCGGCGTAACCCTGGCTTTTGTCATTGAAACCGTCATCTGCATTCTGGTTGGCAAGAAATTGGATAAGAATCCGCCAAAGAAGGAAACCCTGAAAGAAGCTACGGAAGCAGCAGAACTGCCGGAAGCAACTGCAGAAGCAGAGATTGAAGCAGTTGCCGAAGCAGAGCGGGAAGCCCTTCCGGTAGAACCCGTAAAAGAGGTAGTTGAAGTAAGCGAGGCGTAAGATATGGAATTTCAATATGACAATCATTCCGTATCCCTAACCAAAGACGGCAAACCACTCCTTTTGCACACCAGTCAGTCCCCTATGATTTACGTAGGACAGGGACAGGAGACTGTGGATATGTACCGCGGTAACTTCAAAATTGAGGACTATGTTATTGAACGAAGACCTCTTGCCCTGTCCGGCGTAAGCCGGGAAGAATCTGGAAAAATCAAACTGGATTTTGAAGGCAGAATAGAAGCCCTGGTAGAAGCAAAGGAAGACCTGTTTACCATATCTTTTGTTTGCAGGGACAGTACTATTAATCGCTTTTGGCTCCGTGTCTGCTCGGATGCGGAGGAAAAATGTTACGGACTGGGCGAGCAAATGTCCTACTTTAATTTGAAGGGCAGACATTTCCCAATCTGGACCTCAGAACCGGGCGTAGGACGGGACAAAACCACCTACGTTACCTGGCGCTCTGATGTGGAAAACAAAGCCGGTGGGGATTATTACAACACCAATTATCCGGAGCCGACCTTTGTTTCCAGTAAACACTATTATTTGCACGCGGATTCTACCGCCTATGCGGACTTTGATTTCCGGCAGGAACAGTATCATGAACTGCAATTCTGGGATGTGCCGGCCAGTATCCGCATAGAAACCGCAGATACGTTTATTGGACTTTTGGAAAAACTGACTGCATTTCTTGGCCGGCAGCCGGAATTGCCGGAATGGGTATACAATGGCCTGATTATTGGCGCCCAGGGCGGCAACGAACGCTCCTTCGGTATCCTGGACAAGTCTTTGGAACACGGTATTCAGGTAGCTGCCCTGTGGTGCCAGGACTGGTGCGGAAAGCGCGTCACTTCTTTCGGGAAGCGGCTCCAATGGGACTGGCAGTATCATAAGGAAATGTATCCTGACCTGCCGGAAAAGATCAAAGATCTGCATGCCCGCGGAATCCGCTTCATGGGCTATATTAACCCCTACCTGGTCAATGATGGCCAGCTTTATAAAGAAGGGAAGGAAAAGGGCTACTTCGCCACCAAACAGGACGGCAGTGATTACCTGGTAGATTTCGGTGAATTCTACTGTGGAGTAGTAGACCTGACCAACCCGGATGCCTTTACCTGGTTCAAGGATGAAGTCATCAAAAAATATTCGCTGGATATTGGAATAGACGGCTGGATGGCGGACTTCGGTGAATATCTGCCGACAGATGACATCAGGCTTGCTTCCGGAAAACCAGCCATGATAGAACATAACCACTGGCCGGTGCTGTGGGCCAAATGTAACTACGAAGCAATTCAGGAGACAAATCGCTTGGGCGATGTAGTATACTTTATGCGTGCCGGCGGCAGCGGGAGTCAAAAGTATTGCACTTTGCTTTGGGCCGGAGATCAGTCGGTTGACTTCTCCCGGCACGACGGTCTGGTCACCGTCATTTGTGCCGCACTGAGCGCCGGCATGAGTGGCTGCGGGCTGAACCACAGTGACATTGGCGGCTATACCTCGCTGTTTGACAATTGCCGCACAAAAGAAGTGTTCCTAAGATGGGCGGAGATGGCGGCCTTTACCCCGGTTATGCGCACGCATGAGGGAAACCGGCCGGACACCAACTTCCAGTATTATGATGACGAAGACTGTATGAACCGGCTGGCACGGCTGACCGGTGTTTACACCAGTCTTTCCCCTTATCTGAAAACACTGGTGGCGGAAAACACCGCCCATGGCACGCCGGTACAGCGCGCACTGTTCCTGCATTATGAGAATGACCCGCTCGCCTATGAAGAACAGTTTGAATATCTGTATGGTGCCGATATGCTGGTAGCCCCTGTCTGGAAAGAAGGCCAGACAGAATGGGAGGTTTACCTGCCTGAGGATGAATGGGTACACTTGTGGACCGGGAAATCCTATCCGGGCGGCCAGCATACCGTAGAAGCCACGCTGGGCAACACGCCGGTATTTTACCGGAAAAACAGTCCATTTGCGGATCTGTTTGCAGAAGTAGGCAGTCAGTACGGCTTACAGGAAAATTGAAGGAGGACAAAACCCTATGAAATACTTTTTAGACAGTGCAAAAATTGACGAAATCCGCGAAGCGTATGATACCTTCGGCATTGACGGCATTACCACCAATCCGAACCATATCATGAATTCCGGAAAACCGTTTTATACCGTAATCGGCGAGTTAGCTGATTTTGTAAAAGAAAAGGATATTGAGGGTTGGGACAAGTTCCCGATTTCCGTAGAAATTAATCCGCATCTGGATGACGCAGACGAAATGGTGGAAATGGGAACGAAGATTGCCTCTATGTGCAAAAACTTTGTTATTAAAATTCCCTGCACGGAAGCCGGCATTGCCGCTGCCAGACGTCTGGAACAACAGGGCGTAAGAACCAATCTGACCCTGGTATTTTCTCCTTCCCAGGCTATGATTGCCGCGAAAAACGGTTCCCTGTTTGTTTCTCCATTTATTGGCTGGAAAGAAAACAGTGGGGAAGACTGTGTTCAGTATATCCAGAACATTGTTGATATTTACGCCAATTACGGCTTCTATGGTAAGACAGAAATTATCTGCGCCGCCGTTCGGAACGGAAAGCAGATTGTGGACTGTGCCGTAGCCGGTGCAGATATTGTTACCGCCGGACTGCAGGTCTTCAAGGACAGCTTCTATCATCCGTTTACGGATTACGGCCTTGCAAAATTCCAGGCCGCCTGGGACAACACAGTTACGGAATAAAAAACGAAAAGGCGGTGCCCGGCACCGCCTCTTCCTGCAGATAGGTGATATTTATGAAAATTGGATTTATCGGACTTGGCATTATGGGTGAGTCCATGTGTGAAAATATTGTAAAGAAACATGATGATACGGTTTATGTGTTTGACCTTGCAGAAGAGAAGGTAAAACAGCTGGAGGAAAAAGGCGCTGTTGCCTGCACCAGCTCCAAAGAGGTGGCAGAGCAGGCAGACGTCATTATTTCCATGGTTCCCAAATCAGAGCATTCCAGAGCGGTTTACGAAGAAGTCATTCCGGTTCTGGACAGCAGCAAGACCTGCATTGATATGAGTACCATTGACCCGAGTGTTTCTGTAGAAATTTCAAAGCAGGTTAAGGCAACCGGCGCCGCATTTATTGATGCTCCGGTAGTAAAGAGCAAACCGGCCGCCATTGCCGGTAAACTGGGCATTTATGTTGGTGGCGAGGAAGCTACTTATGAAGCCATGAAGCCCATTCTTCTTTACATGGGCGAAAATGTCATTCGGATGGGAGATAACGGCAAAGGGCTTGTCATGAAAATCTGCCACAATGCGCTGGTATCCCAGATTCAGAACGGCGTAAATGAAACCGCTACCCTGGCAGAAGCCAACGGCATTGATATTCTTACCTTTGCACAGGCAATTTCCTATGGCGGTGGCCAGAATTTCTACCTGGATTCCAAAAAAGAGGTAATTTCTAAAAAAGACTTTACAACGGCATTTTCTGTAGAAAATGAATTTAAAGATGTTAACATCTGCATGAACTTAGCAAAGGAATGTGGCGTAGCCATGCCGGGAGAAGCCAATGCAGTGAAGGTTTATGAAAAGGCAATGGAGGCCGGATACGGCAAAGAAGATTTCTCTGCCACAATCAAGGTTGTTGCCGCAGGGGATCGGTGAGAAAAATGGATTTACTAACGGCATTGAACAACTGTAATGACGTTCCCGTTTATTCGGTAGAAGACCCCGTCTTTAAAAGCTTTGGCCGTGTGCTGCAGGGATATGACTTTTCTGCACTGATGACCTATCTGGAACAGGCTACGGAAATTCCGTCTGAAGGAAATGTTTATGTTGCTTCCGTAACCGAAATGGAGCAGTTTCCGGTTGCCGGACTGGTTGCAACCGATATTTACGGCGGAATGCCCATTCAGATTGGCTATTGCAACGGCCGCAATTCCACTTATAACGGATTTGAATACCATAAGGGCAGTGAAATTAACGTGGCCGTAACCGACTTTATGCTGGTGCTGGGCCACAGCTATGACATTGTGAATAACACAATTGACGTATCCCAGGCCACGGTATTCTTTGTTCCAAAGGGAACCGCAATTGAAATGTATCAGACCACCCTGCACCTGTCCCCGCTGAAGGTGACAGATGCCGGATTTAAGGGCGTTGTTATTCTTCCGAAGGGCACTAACTCGCCGCTGACAGAAGAAGAAAAGAAAACCAGAGACCAGATGATTGCGCAAAAGGACGGAGACCAGGAAGCTACCCTGTTACTGCAACGGAATAAATGGGTCATTGCTCATCCGGAGCGGGAACCGCTGATGCGCCAGGGCGCTTGTGGCGGCGTGACAGGAGAAAATAAGGAATTATTCTATCCGAAGGGGTAATCATGTCAGAAGTCCTGTTCTATCTTATTATTTTTCTAACCAATATCATTCAGGGCATTACCGGCTTTGCCGGAACCGTTCTGGCCATGCCGTTTTCTATCCGCCTGGTAGGATATGAAGTAGCAAAACCGGTACTGAATTTACTGGGCCTGATTGCTGGCATTTATGTTGTGGCTGGCGGTTATAAAAATGTAAACCGGAAGCAGCTGAAAAGAGTGGCTTTGTTTATGGCAATCGGCATTCTGCTCGGCATTCTGATTAAGCACGTTTTGACCGGCCAGGAGAAAATAATGTATATCCTGCTTGGCATTTTTGTCATTGCCATTGGAGTACGCGGATTTCTTCTCTTTTTTCTGGAACAGAGGAAACCGAAAGAAGGCCTGAGCCCGGCAGAAAAGCCGGAGGTGCTGCAGAACCCGGAACGGACGCAGACGGCAGATAAACTGAAGCCGTCTTCCGGTGCGCTTTTATTGCTGGCCGGCATTGTTCACGGTATCTTTGTTTCCGGTGGGCCGCTGATTATCGGTTATCTGACGGAGCATACGGCCAATAAGGAAGAATTCCGCCGGACGGTATCCGCTGTCTGGATTATTTTGAACGGCATTGTCTTTGTTAGTGATATTGCGTCAGGGTATTACACGCCGGACACCATTCGCATTCAGGCAATTTCCATTCCGTTTTTGTTCCTTGGAATGGTTGTCGGCGGCTGGCTGTTCAAACGAATGAATCAAAAAGTGTTCTTATTGCTGACTTACTTTTTGCTGATGGTAGCAGGGGTTTCCCTGCTGATGAAATGAGGGAGTTTTCATTATGAAAAAACAATTTCAGGTTGCGTATGTTCCAATCGGGGTTCCCACCTTCCACCTGGAAAGCGCACAAAAAGAATTTGATAAATCGGTTGCGCTGATTCAGTCCGTAACGGACGCATGCGTATTTCCGGAGGAGATGCTGTTATCCATAGATTTGCTGGATGCCTTTCTGGACAGCGTGGATCCGGATCTGATTATTTTACAGAATATTACATTCGCCAATGCAGCTTATGCCAGCGAAGTATTGAAAAAAACTGACTGTCCAATTCTGCTTTGGACGCTGCGGGAACCGGTTATTGACGGCGGCAGACTGCGCCTGAATTCCTTAACTGGTGCCTATTCTGCAGCAAACGCCATTAAGGCGTTCCGCAAGGGCCCGCTGAACTATATTTTCGGGGCACCGGAAGAAGAGGCAGTGAAAGAAAAGGTAAGTGCTACCATTCGTGCGGCTAAATTGAAGTATGACCTGAAGGAACTGAAGATTGCCGCCGTTGGTCACACGCCGCAGGGCTTTGGCTTTGGCCGTGCCCTGGACCTGGAAATGCTGGAAAACTTTGGTGCTACGCTGGAGTGCATTGAAGCCAGGGAACTGATTGATAAGGCCAAGGCATTTACGGATGAAGAAATTGAAGAATATCTGGCTGACGCCTCTAATCGGATGAAGGGACTGGAATGCACACCGGAAAAGAACCGGAAGGACTTTGCAAGGCTGTACAAGGCCTATAAAGAGTACGTTACGGAGCAGAATATTGGCGCACTGGCGTCTCGCTGCTGGCCTGATTTCTTTACCGCGTTCGGCACCCCGGTATGCGCCGTGCTTGCCATGCTGAATGATTTGGGCGTGGCTGCCAGCTGTGAAGCAGACACCTACGGTGCGCTGTCCATGTATCTTGGAATGCAACTAACCGATAAACCGACTTTCTTCGGCGATCCGGTGTCCATGGATGAAAACGAGAACACCATTACTTTCTGGCACTGTGGTACAGCGGCATGCTCCCTCGCCCGGACAGATACCGGAGCTAAGGTAGATGTTCACTGTAACCGGAAAATTGGCCCAACGCTGGACTTTGGCTGTAAGCCGTGTGACAAGGTTACCATTTTCCGGGTAGGAAAGGATGCGGACGGACAATTCCGGTTCTTTATTGCCACCGGGAAAGCGTTGGACAAGCCAAAGCAGTTTAACGGAACGTCCATTGTGGTACAGACTGATGCCGACGCACAGCGGATTGTATATGAAAGTGTAGAGGCCGGCTGGGAACCACATTTTGCGGTAGCATACGGAGATATTGCTTCTGAACTTGAAATTCTGGCAGGAATGTTTATGATGGAAGTACAGAAGTACTAAAACAGATTAGGACTTGTCTGACCGGCAGGTCCTTTTTTCTTGGGGAGTAGGAACTATGACAATGAAAAATGCAGGTGCAAATATGGAATCGGTGCGGAAGAAAAACCGCGCAGCAATTCTGAAGTACATTAATGATCATGGCCCCGCTTCCAGAAAAGACTTAGCTGATGTTTTAGGCTTAACCCCGGCCGCGGTAACGCAGATTTGTACGGATTTATTTGATGATGGCATTCTGGTGGAAACCGGAGAAAATGTAGAAAGTGCCCGGGCAGGCCGCAAAAAAGTGCTGCTGGATATTAATTACAGTAATTCCTATGTCTGCGGCATTAATATTGATCCGGAAACCACTACTGTGGCTATTGCAGATTACAAAGGAACATTGCTTGCCAGAAAAAGTTGCCGGACGGATACCGGCATGACAGCCGAGGAATATATCAGAACCCTGGCAGGGGTAGCAAAAAAGCTGTTGCAGGAAGACGCCTGTAAGGCGGGCCAGCTGGCTGCCATTGGCGTTGGTGTGGTTGGTCTGGTAGATAAAGAAACAGGATCTTCCGTAAAGGCTTACGGTATTTGGAAAGAGCGGGTTCCGATTGCTACGCTTCTGGCAGAAAGCTTTTCGGTTCCCATTTATGTGGAAAACAACGTAAACGCATTTGCTGTGGCGGAACTGCTGTATGGGGAAGGCCGCAAACATGATAACCTGATGGTTGTGAAGTGGGGCCCCGGTGTCGGCTGCGCCATGATTATTGAACAGGATATTTATGATGGACGGCACTCCAAAGCGGCAGAACTTGGCCATTTTATTGTTGAGAAAAACGGAGCCCTTTGCAGCTGCGGAAGACACGGCTGTCTGGAAACCAAGGTGTCTTATGCAGCACTGAATAAGATTGTACCGTTTGAAGAAGAATTGTTTGGAGAAGTGCTGGCGGAAACGGACGGATCCGCTGTCGGAGAAAAAATTGCGGAGGCACTGGATTTGTTCGCCAGAAGTCTGGTTAATTCGGCTACTATTATGGCGCCCAACCGGATTGTTCTGACCGGGCCGTTGTTTGAAGCCCCTCTTGCAAGAAAAACCATCATAGATGCCTGTATGGCATACGATGATGGTTTTAATGAAGACCGCATTATTTATTCGTCTTTGGCACAAAAGGCGTATTATATAGGGCCAATTGCAATTTGCGCCAAAATGCAATTGTTTTCTTAAAAATTCCTAATGCAAAAGCACCCGGTTTCCTTTGAAAACCGGGTGCTTTTTATAAATTTTATAATAAAAAAGCAGGAACAACGCAGTTGCGTTGTTCCTGCCATGGCGCGCCAGAAGGGACTCGAACCCCCGACCTTCTGATTCGTAGTCAGACACTCTATCCAGCTGA
>CAVHZY010000020.1:0-19974 GCA_963640645.1 uncultured Phascolarctobacterium sp.
TTCCAGTTAAAAGAGCTGGGCGCTGATTGGTAACTGCTAATTGCGGTGGCAAATTTTGGGTTTCTGCTTTATTTGCCACACAAAAACGGATTTCTGGTGGCAAATTCAGTAGTCGGCGTCCCATTTGCCGTCCGCTGACCGTCATTTAGGATATCTGCCGGAGCTAGACGCGTTTTCTTTCCTCTTCCAAGCATACCACAAAATAGGAAAGGTATGTGGTCCTTCTCGCAGCAATAATGGAACCCCGCGTTGCACGCGGGGTTTTCTGATTACAAAAAAAGAGTCAACTTTCGTTGACTCTTAAATTATTTCTTTTACTTTATAAGTTTACTCTGTTTTAATCCTGTTGCTCTGCTTTAACACTGAGTTCTGCTTTAACGCTGATGTCTGCTTTAACACCGCTGTCTGCTTTAATGCTGCTTTCCGTTTTTTCGTTTTTCTGCTTTTTGAAAAACTTTCTGGTTTCTGCCACAATCTGGCCATTCAGGGCAAAGATGGCAATCATATTCGGGATGGCCATAAGGCCGTTGAAAATATCCGCTATGGTCCATACAGCGCTGACTGTCATATAAGGGCCGATGAAAACAGCTACTATGTAAAGCCAGCGATATATCTTAACGTGCTTCATCTTTCCGCCACTAAGATACTCCAGGCAACGCTCACTGTAGTAGTCCCAACCCAGTATTGTGGTGAAGGCAAAAAATACCAGGCACAGCATCAGGATAAAGGAAGACACTGCAGGAGGGAACGGCAATCCATGCGTAAACGCATAATTGGTAACAGCTACGCCCTCTAAGCCATCTACCTGCCAGGCTCCTGTCATTACAATAGAAAGGCCTGTCAAAGTACAGATGATAATGGTATCAATAAAGGTGCCGGTCATGGATACCAGACCCTGGCGTACCGGCTCCTTTGTCTGTGCTGCAGCTGCAGCAATAGGAGCAGAACCAAGACCTGCTTCATTGGAGAAGATGCCTCTGGCAACGCCCTTCTGCATGGCCACCATCATGCTGCCTACCACACCACCTGTAACAGCAGATGGGTTAAAGGCCGCTTTGACAATGGTAACAATGGCAGCGGGAACCTGATCAATATTGCAGATAACCAAAACAATTGCAAATACAAAATAGATGATAGCCATAAAAGGTACTATAACCTGAGCCACGTTTGAAATCCGCTTTACACCGCCGATCAGTACCAGGGCTACGCATACAGCTAAAATCAGAGATGCAATAACCACTGACCAGGAGTACTCTCCCAGAAACGGAAGAAGTTTTACGGTATGCAGGTCATTCGGGTCAAAGAAGTTGTGTACCGCACTGGCAATCCCATTTACCTGGCTGAACGTACCAATACCGAAAAGGCCTACGCACACACCAAAGAAGGCAAAAAGCTTTGCCAGCCATTTCCATTTTTTGCCCATGCCCAGCTCTATGTAATAGAACGGGCCGCCCAGGCTGTGGCCATCTTTGGCAACCACTCTGTACTTAACTGCCAGCAAACCCTCAGAGTATTTGGTTGCCATGCCAAGGAAGGCTGCAACTATCATCCAGAACAATGCTCCCGGTCCACCGGCGCATACGGCTGTTGCTACACCTACAATGTTACCTGTACCAATGGTGGCACTTAAGGCTGTACAAAGAGCGGCAAAAGAAGAAATTTCGCCCTCTCCGCCTTCCTCATTTTTGACCATCCACTTTAGAGCAAGGGGCAGCTTTCTTATCTGCAACAGGCCCAATCGCACGGTAAGCAGCAGGCCGCCTGCCATAATCAGAACCATAAGGGGAACGCCCCACACCAGGTTATCAATTGTCCCCAATAGGTCGTTGATTGTTTTCATATACTATTCTCCTTATTCCTTCCAGTAACCCCGAGATGAGCAAAAAAATATCCCATAAACCGCAGTCTATGGGATAGGAAGATACACTGACATTATTATATCTTCTCTGTCCTGTTGCCTGAGAGATTCCTATACACAAATGCGTATATCTTGCACCTTCGGCCCCTGGTCTGTCCAGGTGTCTCCAGAGAGTCGATCCATTTACAGTTGCGCCAAAAAATTGACACCTGAGAGTTTTACTCCTTCGGTAGACATCAGTCTTTTCCTGCAAACTTCATCTCGAAATTTTCTATAAGGTATAGTAGCTGTTACAGGCCCATCCGTCAAGATGATTTAGCACATTCCGGCAGAAGGCTAACAGCCGACTATGTTTTTAATCAGAAATTCCTGGCCGCCAAGGACAGTTTTGTTGCGGCTGCCGCACCTGGGGCAAACGCCTTTGCACTTCATAACGTTGTAAATGCTTTGGCAATTGGAGCAGAGTGCCTCGCCGGGGACAATTTCCAGTTTTAACTCCGCATCCTGAAAAAGCGGCCGGTCTTCTATGATAATAGGAAAATATTTTTCAAAGAAGATGGGAAGATAGCCTGTCAGCTCGCCGACGGAAAGGGTCAGACATTTGATTTCCGACAGGGAGTTTTCTTCGGCGGTTCGTTCTGCCACCCTGATTGCTTCATACAGCACGCCTATTTCATGCATGGTAACACTCCCCTACCGGGCTGACCCGAAGGTCAACCCTTAATCTTCTTTTCCGCCAGTCTGCCAACTTTCTTGACGGCTTCCACACCGACAAACGGAATCAGTTTTTCGTATGGGCGGCCCCAGACTTCCCTGACTTTTTCCAGATGAATGGCGTCAAACTTACAGGCAGTGGTGCAGAGTCCGCAGCCAATGCAGAAGGTTTCGTCCACGTGGGCAGCGCCGCAGCTAAGGCATCTGGCGGCTTCTGTTTTTACCTGTGACTCCGTCAGCGGAAGTCGGTCATCCGAGAAGGTGTGCGCCAGCTTTTCATTTCTGGCGGGTACGCTTCTGGCAGAGTGGTCATAGGAAGGAATGACCAGATTGTCCTTGTCCAGGGAATGGAAGTTATCTCTGTGGACACGGCCAAGGGTCAGGGAATGACCTTCGTGTACAAAACGGTGGAGCGATTCAGCGCCCTCTTTGCCGGCGGCAATGGCATAAATGGCAAAGCTTGGGCCGGTATAAACGTCACCGCCTACAAAGACATCTTCCTGTGCCGTCTGATAGGTCCAGGAATCGGCCTGCGCAGTCTGGTTTCTGTTCAGCTTAACAGCTTCTCCGTCAAGCAGCCCGCCCCATTCAATGGACTGGCCAATGGCGGAAAGCACGTAGTCGGCTTCCACGGTCATGGTGTCATTTTCGTCATACTGCGGATTAAATTTGCCGTCCGGGTCCTTAACGGAAGTGCACTTCTTAAACACAACGGCCTTTACTCTGCCGTCCTCTGTCAGGATTTCTTTCGGGCCCCAGCCACCGTTGACGGAGATGCCCTCTTCTTCTGCCTCCAGGACTTCATCTTCTGCGGCAGGCATTTCCGTTCTTTGCTCCAGCGAATACATGGATACGGCATCTCCGCCAAAACGAACGGCCGTTCTTGCCACATCAACGGCAACATTGCCGCCGCCAATGACAACTACCTTTCCGCTGAGCGGCTCGGACTTGTCCGTTGTCACTTTGCGCAGGAAATCAATGCCGGAAATAACGCCGTTGCTGTCTTCTCCGGAAATACCAAGTTTTCTTCCTCCCTGGGCGCCGATGGCAACGTAAAAGCCCTTAAAGCCGTCTTTTCTCAGCTGATCCAGCGTTACGTCCCTGCCAACTTCCACACCGCACTTAATTTCAACACCCAGTGCACGGATAATGTCTATTTCGGCATTTACAATCTCCTTTTCCAAACGGAAATTCGGAATACCAAAGGTCATCATACCGCCGGGAACGGCTTCCTTTTCAAAAACCGTTACGCTGTGTCCCAGCACGGCCAGGTAATAAGCACAGGAAAGACCCGCAGGGCCGGAACCAATGACGGCAATCTTCTTACCGTAGTCATACTTCTTCTTAGGAATAAATCTGGTTTCCGGGTTAAGGTCACGTTGTGCAACAAACTTTTTCACTTCATCAATGGCAACGGGCGAGTCAATTTTTCCTCTTGTACAAACGTCCTCACAGAATTTAGCGCAGACCGCACCACATACCGCCGGGAACGGGTTTTCTTTTTTAATCAGTTCCAGTGCTTCATCATACCTGCCTTCACCGGCTTTCTTAATATAGCCCTGTACTGCAATGTGCGCCGGGCAATTGGTCTTGCACGGTGCCGTGCCGGTTTCCGGCACTACGTTGTCCCTGTTGGTAAGGAAGTCATTGCCTTCCCAGTACTTTGGCGGCAGGAATACATAGTCTTCCGGCGTTTTATGACTGGCAATGGAAACCGGATTTTCCTGACAGAGCTTCTGGCCTAACTTCACGGCATTCTGCGGGCAGATGTCAACACAGCCGCCGCAGGCAACGCAGTTATTCTTAGTTACCTTTGCCACATAGTTGGAGGCACTGAGTGCCGGAGATGACGTATACCAGGACGTCTTCAGCGCCATACAGGTATCCCATCTGCAGTTGCAAATAAACAAAGAAAAGTCCGGACCGTCAATGTTGGACAGCTGATGAACGGCACCCCGTTCTTCGGCTTTCTTCAGAATTTCTTCCGCTTCTGCGCGCGTAATTCTCCGCGCTTTGCCAACACGGATGCAGGACTCTGCATACTTGCCAAGGTTAATGCAAAAGTCGTCTTCTAAATCGCCGGTGCCTTCGCCTACCATGCGGCGCAGTTTTCTGCACTCACAAGGGGCTACGCCAATGGAGTCACCGGCTTTATCCAGCCAGTAAGATATCTCTTCGTAGCTGACCTTTTTCGGTTCTTTCTGAATGGCTTCTTCTACCGGAATTGCACGCATCAGGGCAGAGCCCATGGGCGCAATCCCGGTAATCATTTTCTGCAGATTCAGCACATAGTTTAAGAATGCAGGAGCTGTTTCTGGATACTTGTCCGTCATTTCCTTGGTCATGACCGTGCTTTCAAATGCGCCGGGCGCAAACACCGGCAGCTGCACCATGTCCACACCGGAATCATCTGAGGTATATTCTAAGATTCCGATGTGCACCATTTCGTCTGCAAACTTTGCCGTGGCTTCCACTGTCATGCCCTGCAGCTCTGCAAGATCCTTAATGTAATACGGATGACGAAGCTTCATTTTCAGAGCAAAATCAACCATATCATCATTCAGAATACGGTTAAAGAAGATGTATTCCCAGGAATCCACGGACGGAACCGGGTTAAACATGTTAACGTGCGTAATCAGCTTCAGAAGATTCTTTCTTGGAGGCTGACCGGCTGTTTCTTTGCGGTATTCTTCCAGACACCTGTTTTCGCCTTCTGTAAACTGGTGGCCCTTTTCAAACATAAACTTCATCCTTTCGTGTAACATAACCGTGTATAAATTACCCGCGTTTGATAATTTATTAACAATTCAATTATGCCCCGAAAGTATAAAAGAAAGAAAGAAACATATTTATGCTTTTGTCTCATTATGATACACTTTCAGTGTATTGTATCATCAGAAAGGAGCTATACCCATGAGTGAACGTACCATGCAGGATATTTTAAGAGCGTTCAACCGCCTGATTAAAACCAAGAATATTGAAGACATTTCCGTTAACCAGATTGCCGCTGAGGCCGGCGTCAGCAGAGCCACCTTCTACCGCCATTTTAAAGACAAGTATGACGTTATGAACCACAACTATAAATGCCTCCTGGACCAGTATGGCACAGGAGGCAGTTCCACCAGTTATTATGACTTATTTACAAAGCTGTTCCGTTCCGGGAAAAGCACCCTGAACCCGGTAAAATACGCATTTGAATCTACCGGGTTCAATTCGTTCATGAATTATATTTTTGAATACTCCTACTCCTTTGCGGAAGAGGTTACCAAATGCAACCGTGGCGGAGAAGGCTTCACCGAAGTAGAAAAACTACAGGTGGAAGTCTTCTGCCGCGGCGTTTCCTATATGTATAAGGACTGGGTATACGGTAAATTTTCGCTGACGCCGGAAACGGCAGCAGCCGCACTGTGCGAACTGCTGCCGGAGTCAGTCAAGAATTTTTGGTGGAACTAATCCTATTCATTTGGTCATGCCAAATCTGGTCATGCCAAATCCATATTCACAAGCGCACTTTGGTTGATGGAAAAAAGAAGGTTGACTATTTCATTTTCGTTTACTGCATAGTCGGAGCGGATCCACTGAATAATAATTCCGGTACTACCATTTAATATATACGAAAAAATATACTGTTCCAGGTTCTTCGGCAATTCAATACGTAAATTATCAACAAACTGAATGATTGACTGTTGCATAAAGCGTGAACGAAATTCCGGATCGGCGGAGTCAACCAAAAGCGTTCTGAACTGCTTATCGTTTTGCTTAATATATTGCAAAAACGATAGGATGTATTTATGTGCGCCTGCGTCATTTTCTTCGCCGATTTTTTTCAAATGTTCTTCTGTTGCATTCAGCAGCTCCGTTTCAATTTCATACAGCAAGTCCTTTGGCTCGTTATAATGGGCATAAAAGGTTGAGCGATTCAGTTCGGCTCTGTCGCAAAGCTCTCTTACAGAGATTTTTGCCACAGAGCCTTTTTCTTTCATCAAGTCCATAAGTGCGTTTTTGAAAAGCAATTTTGAAAGTCGGGTGCGCTGATTATTTTTCGTATTCATATTATCCCCTCAATTTGTATTACTTATGTTGGCTTTATAACCGCTATTATATAAACTGATGATTGTTAGCCCAACACCGTGTTGGTATAATCAAAATGTAATTGAAACGGATATAAAAGTCAAGGCAATTATCTTTCTTTGGGAAAGGGGTAACTATTATGACAAATAAATTAAGCTCACCACTTTTGAACAGCAGAGTTAAAAGTGATGATGTACGGAAAAGTGAAAAATGGCTCGGCTATTTAATTGGTCCGTCTGGCGCACTTTTGCTGAATGCCGTTTTGGCAACCTACCTAAATGTTTATTACACAGATGTGCTTGGGCTTACCACGATTTGGGGCGGAGCATTTTTAACCGTATTTCCCATTGTTTCAAAAATTATTGACGCCATTACAAATGTAATTATGGGATATATCATTGACCACACAAAAACAGCGCAAGGCAAAGCAAGGCCTTGGATTTTGTTTTCTGCTCCCCTGCTTTTAATCAGCGGCATTTTGCTTTTTGTTGTGCCACAGGGCAACCAGACGGTGCAGGTTATTTGGGTCATGCTTTCCTATAATCTGTTCTATTCGTTTGCGTACACTATTTACAATATGAGCCATAACCTCATGGTTCCGCTTTCAACAAGAAATACAGAACAAAGAGGCGGGCTTTCCGTATTTAACCAAATTTCTACCATTATGATGAGCGGTATTCTTGTTGCCCTGGTTTTCCCCATGCTTATTATGCCTCAGCTTGGGGTTGATAAGTCAAAGTGGATTGTTACCATGAGCATCCTTTCCTGCCTTGCTTTGCCGCTTACCCTAATGGAATATTATTTCACAAAAGAACGTGTCACGCTTGAGGATATTGACAAGCCGCAGGAAGAAAAAATACCGTATAAAAATCTGCTCAAAGCCATTTTCACAGATAAATATATGGTGCTTATTCTGCTTTATTTCTTAATTTATACAGTCGGCACACAGTTTAAAAATCTTGGTCTTGTTTATTTTTGCAACTACGTTTTAGGGACCTACAACGATGGTATAACGCAAACCATGCTTTCCGTTATCGGCGGCATTCCCATGGGGCTTGGTATCTTTATTGTATGGCCTCTTGCCAAGAAATTTGGCAAGCGTAATTTGACGTTGGCAGGCTTTGTGCTCTATTCACTGGGCAGTGCCATTTGCTGGATTTGCCCTACCAATATGGTTGTTGTTCTGGTCGGTCAGTTTATTAAAAATATCGGCGGACTTCCGTGTTCCTATGTGTTTATGGCTCTTTTTGCCGATGTACTTGACCATATGGAATGGAAACACAACTTCAGATGTGACGGTATTGCAATGTCAATTTACAACATTATTGCAGTTACAAGCGTAGGTATTGTCACCGGTCTTTTCAATCTTCTTCTTTCAAAAAGCGGATATGTTGCCCCATCGCTTATCAACGGTGAAACCGTAGCGGCAGTGCAAAGTGTTGCAACCAAAAACGCAATTACTTTCTCCTTTGTTGGTCTTGAAACCATCACGGCAATTATTCTTATCGTAATTCTTGCGTTTATTAATGTAGAAAAGCAGATTGACAAGGAACAGGTAGAAATTAAAGCCAGAAAAGAAAAGGAAAGCAAAAATGAAGGCAATTAATCTAAAAACGGAATATCTAAAAAATCCGTTGGATATTGATATAGAAAATCCAAAGCTGATGTGGAACTGTGAGGGTGGAATAACGCAAACCGCTTTTCAAATCAACGCATTTGATGTTGATGACAATTTGATTTTTGACAGCGGCAAGATTAACTCAAACTCTATGCGGTTTACTTATCCCCTTCCTCTGCTTTCAAGAACACGGGTTTATTGGCAGGTTAAGTTGTGGGACGAAAACGGAAAAGCGGAAGATTTCAGCCAGAAGGCATTTTTTGAAATCGGGCTGAAAAACAAAGCGGATTTCAAGGCAAGGTGGATTACCGGAAATTACAGAGTCAGTAAAAAGCAGCGCTATCCCGTAGACTGCTTTAAAAAGGAATTTTCTGCAAAAGGTGACGTTAAATCTGCAAGGCTTTATGCAACTGCCTGCGGTATTTATTCGGCCTATATAAATGGTGAAAAGGTGTCTATGCCGCTTGCCCCCGGCATTACGGACTACCGCAAGCGTGTGCAGTATCAAACCTATGATGTAACAGAGCTGCTGCAAGAAGGGAAAAACGTTCTGACCATGCAGCTGGCTGATGGCTGGTATCGCGGATCCTGCGGTGCCTGGGGCCTTAAGAACCAGTATGGCACAGAAACAAAATTGCTGGCCCAATTGGAAATTACTGATACATCCGGGAAGGTGCGGACTATCGTTACCGACGAAAGCTGGCTTTGGAGCAATGACGGCTCCATCCGTTTTGCGGATAACAAGGACGGCGAAATTGTTGATGCCAATAAAGCTCCAAGTTACTTCGGCAAAGCAAAAATCACAAATCATCCTGTCACACCGACTGCCTCCAACAATGTTCCTATTGCCGAAAAGGAAACATTCCAGGGTGAAATGACAACCGCACCAAGCGGGAAAAAGCTGATTCACTTTAAGCAGAATCTGGCAGGTTATGTTTCTTTTAAAATCAATGCAAAAAAGGGACAAAAAATTACGCTTCGCTTTGGTGAAATGCTGGATGACAAAGGCGAATTAACGCTTAAAAACATTCAGTGCTCCAATAAAAGAATCACCACACCGCTTCAAAAAATAGAATACATCTGCAAGGACGGTATAAACGAATATAAGCCGAGCTTTACCATTTTCGGCTTTACTTACATGGAAATTGACACGGACATTGCTGTATCTGCCGAGGATTTTACGGCCATTGCCGTTTATTCCGACATGGAGGAAACCGGCTTTTTCAATTCGTCAAATGAGTTTTTGAACAAGCTTGTAACCGCCACAAAATGGTCAACTAAATCGAACAGTACAGATTTACCCACCGACTGTCCAACCAGAGAACGGCACGGTTGGACGGGTGATGCCCAAATATTCATCAATTCCGCAAGTTATCTTTTTGACTACTTTACTTTTGCAGAAAAATTTGAGCGTGATCTTTGCGATGAGCAAAGGAAAAACGGCTGTTTCCGGCAGATTGCGCCAAGGGGCGGCGTTGATTTTTATATGAATACAATGGACGGTTCGCCCGGCTGGAGCGATGCAGGGGTTCTCATTCCGTATAGACTCTACCAAAAATATAATGATCCATCTGTTTTGGAACGCTTTTATCCGAATATGAAAAAATATGCTGCATATAAAATTTCCACACTTGGCAAATTTTATCCGACGGCACTGCCCACGGGCGTAGGCTTGAAATATGCAGGTTATATTTCCAATTTCGGTCAGTCTTACGGCGAATGGGCGGAGCCGACGGATGTAAAAGCGTTTGCCGTATCTGACTTTATTTCACCTCACCCGGAGGAAACAACAGCTTATATTGTTTATCTGCTTGAATGTATGGCTGATATTGCAAAAATTCTTGGCAAAAACAAGGACAAAAAGCGTTATCAAAAATATGCCAGCAAAGCAAGAACAGGTTATTCAAAGCTTGTTGAAACAAAAAAATACAGTATGGATACCGACCGACAGGCTAAGCTGGTCCGCCCCCTTGCATTTCATCTTTTAAACAATAAACAAGAGGCATATGCAAAGAAAAGACTGATCAAAGCACTTGAAAATTACGGTTGGCGGCTTGGAACAGGATTTTTGTCCACACCGCTTATTCTTACTGTTCTTGCAGATATTAATATTGATTATGCGTACAAACTTCTTGAAAACGAAGAAATGCCCGGTTGGCTCTTTATGACAAAAATGGGTGCTACCACTATTTGGGAATCCTGGGAAGGCACTGAGGCACAGGGCGGCATAGCGTCACTGAATCATTATTCCAAGGGCGCTGTTTGCGAATGGCTGTTTTCGTCCATGTGCGGCATAACTGTGGATGGCAAAAATCATTTTGTAATAAAGCCTATGCCTGGCGGGCACTTCACCTTTGCAAATGCAAAATACAAAAGCATTTTTGGAGAAGTTGCCTCAGGTTGGAAAAAAGAAAAAGATAAATACATCTACAAAATCACCATTCCTGCAAACTGCACGGCAGACATCATTCTGCCAAACGGAGAAAAGCATGCAGTAACAGCAGGCAATTATGAGTATTAAAAAAATTATGACTTATTATTTAGCAATTGATATCGGTGCCTCAAGCGGCAGGCACATCCTGTCTCATCTTGAAAATAACAAACTGGTGTTTGAAGAAATTTACCGCTTTGACAATCACCTTATCCAAAGTAAAGACGGGCTTATCTGGGATATCGAAAACCTGTTTTCCGAAGTGTTAAACGGCCTTAAGAAATGCGGTGAAATTGGAAAAACACCCAAAAGCATTGCCATTGATACCTGGGGTGTTGACTATGTTTTGCTTGATGAACAAAAGAAAGAAATCCTACCCTGCTTTTGCTATCGTGACAGCAGAACAAATGGCGTTATTAATGAAGTTGAACGCATTATTTCACCAATTGATTTGTACTTGAAAACAGGCATTCAAAAACAAAATTTCAATACCATATATCAGCTTTATGCCGACAGGAAAAGCGGAAAGATTGAAAAAGCAAAATACTTTCTGATGATGCCGGAATACCTTTCGTTTAAGCTGACGGGTGAAATTAAAAACGAATACACAGATGCCACCACAACAGGCCTGGTAAATGCCGAAAGCAAAACCTGGGACAGGGATCTTATTTCAGCTTTAGGATTACCGGATTTTCTTTTCGGAGCTCTTAGCACTCCGTCCGGCATGGTCGGCGAATTATCTGCAGATATTCAAAAGGCTGTCGGGTTTCCTTCAACCGTACTTTTTGCACCAAGCCATGATACAGCCAGTGCAGTGTGTGCCTGTCCAATGAAAGAGGATGATTTATATATTTCTTCGGGTACCTGGTCGCTTATCGGAACGGAGATAACCGAACCCATTTTAAATAAAAAAGCAATGGAGCTTAATTTTACAAACGAGGGTGGAATAGGGTTTCGTTTTCGCTTTCTAAAAAATTATATGGGTATGTGGCTTTTTCAAAATGTCAGGAAGAATCTTAATAAGTCCATGACCTATGACGAAATGATGGAATTTGCAATGGCTTGCAACAGCTATCACTACTTTGATGTTAACAACAGTACGCTTGTTGCACCGGATAATATGATTCAGACCATTGGCCAATTGATTGGCAGTAACAATTTAGGTTTTATTCTAAATTCTGCTTATCATTCGCTTGCAAAATCATACGCTGATGCGGTTAACGAAATGGAAGAAGTAACGGGCAAAAGCTTCAACACAATTCATATTGTCGGTGGTGGCTGTCGGGATAACTACCTTAATGCGCTTACCCGTGATTATACAAATAAAAGCGTAACCGTGGGTCCTGTTGAGGCAACGGCTACCGGCAACATTATTTCACAAATTATATTTGATAAAAAAATATCCCTTGCCGTTGCAAGAGATTTGGTAAAAAATTCGTTTGATATTAAGGAGATCTGACAATGTCTTATCTTGAAGCAAAAGAAAAATATGCTTTACTCGGCATTGATACCGACAAGGCCATTGAAAAATTAAAAAACGTCCCTGTTTCGCTTCATTGCTGGCAAGGCGATGATGTTGTCGGCTTTGACCAAAAGGGCGCACTTTCAGGCGGTATTCAGACTACCGGCAATTACCCGGGCAGAGCAAGGACACCCGAAGAACTTATGGCGGATATTGATGAAGTTATCAGCCTTGTACCGGGCAAAATGAAACTTAATCTGCACGCAAGTTATGCCATTTTTGAAGACGGCTTTGCAGACAGAAATGAGCTTGAACCAAAACACTTTGCAAAATGGGTAAACTTTGCAAAGGAAAGAAATATGGGTATTGATTTTAACCCGACTTTCTTTTCTCATCCTATGGTAAAGGACAATCTTACATTATCATCGCCCGATGACAATGTTCGTTCCTTTTGGATTGAACACGGTAAAAGGTGTCTTAACATAGCGGAATATTTTGCAAATGAAACAGGTATACCCTGTGTTATGAACATCTGGATACCGGACGGTTACAAGGATATTCCTGCAGACAGATCAGGGCCTCGTGAAAGATTTAAAAACTCTCTTGATGAAATCCTTTCCATTCCTTATGACAAAAGCAAAGTTTTTGTCACACTTGAATCAAAAGTATTTGGTATTGGACTTGAAAGTTACACTGTCGGTTCTGCCGAGTTTTGCATGAACTATGTTGCAAACAAGGGCATTACTCCGCTTATGGACAACGGTCACTATCATCCGACTGAAGTGGTAAGCGACAAAATTTCATCCATGCTTTTGTTCAATGAAAAACTTGCTTTGCATATAACCCGTGGCGTTCGTTGGGACAGCGACCATGTGGTTATCCTTGATGACGAAACAAAGGAAATTGCAAAGGAAATTGTACGGGCCAATGCGCTTGACAGAGTGTTCATTGCAACAGACTATTTTGACGCAAGCATCAATCGTATTTCCGCCTGGGTAACCGGTATCCGGAGCGTTGAAAAAGCACTGCTTTATGCACTGTTAGAGCCGAATGAGAAAATGAAGCAAATGCAAAACACTGCCGACTTCACTTCTCTTATGGTTCTGCACGAAGAGCTTAAAACAATGCCATTCGGCGATGTATGGGCAGAATATTTAAAAAGAACAAATACCCCTGAAAATTATCTTGCCCAGGTTAAAAAGTATGAAAAAGAAGTATTGGAGAAACGGCAATGAAAGATATTTTAACTTCCCCTTTTGTACGTGAAATGTGCAGCACAACGGCAAATATGTATCGCCTTGGTTGGGACGAAAGAAACGGTGGTAACATCAGCTTACTTCTGGATGAAGCAGAAGTTGCTGAGTATCTTAACACGGATCATGTTATCAGAACCATTCCGACAAGCTTTGAAGCACCTGACCTTATTGGCAAAATCTTTATTGTTACCGGTACAGGCAAATATTTCAAAAATGTTGAAAAGGATCCTGAAAACAATCTTGGCATTATCCGTATTGCAAAAGACGGTACAACGGCAGAACTTCTTTGGGGCTACAATGACGGCGGCAAATTTACCTCCGAACTTCCTGCCCACCTTATGAGCCATATGGCAAGGCTTACGGTTGACCCGGAAAACCGGGTTGTTATGCACTCTCACCCAACCAATACACTTGCCATGAACTATGTTCATCCCCTTAATGAAAAGCAGTTTACACACACGCTTTGGGAAATGTGTACCGAGTGTATTGTTGTATTCCCAGACGGCGTTGGTGTTCTTCCGTGGATGCTTTGTGGCACAAATGAAATCGGCAGGGCAACAGCAGAAAAGATGAAAGAATTCCGGCTTGTTATTTGGGGTATGCACGGTATCTATGGCGCCGGCAAAACCATGGACGAAACCTTCGGCCTTATTGAAACCGTGGAAAAAGCAGCGCAAATCTATATGCTTACCGCCCACCTTCCGCGCATTAATACAATTAAGGATCAGGACATGCAAACCCTTGCCGAATTTTTCGGTGTAGCGTATCGCAAAGACTTTCTGAATTGTTAATCAGATTGCCCTCTTTTTCTTAAGGTGACTTTGGAATTTCAGATACGGACCTGAAGTGTGTCTGCAATATAGTTTTTCAAGCCCTCCTCCGTAGAAAAATCATATTCCGCATTCTTTTCAGTGTAATACATCTTTATGCTGTCCATTGAAATCGGCTCATTGGATGAAATATCATCTGCAAGCCCTTTTCGGGCTAATTTCCAAGGATCTTCTTCGTGAGTAATTCTTTCCAATGTCTTACCACTATATTCACCAAACGTATTAACTACCAAATCTATAACTCTGCGTTCTTCATCATCCAGTTTATATTCTGCAGCTTCAAAAATTGCGAAACGGGCATCTTCAATTGGATTGTATTTGAAATCCCGAAACATAGTATATACTTCCGGATATACCGGTCCATGAACCCATGCCTGACACGTTTCATAAAGCAGTGGCTTTCCGTTTAAGGCATAAGACTCGCCCTGAATGAAGTAAAGCAATTTTTGAAGTGTTAACGGGGTTACTTCTTTCAACTGTTCAAACAAATACGAAATAACCTTGCACATTTTATCTGAAACAGAAAAGGATTTTTCTAACTGCATTATTGCTTTCATAGCCTTGTTATAGGCCGTGGGAGCAATTTTTTCTTTATTCTCATTCAGTTTTTTCTTCATGAAGGCAGGAGAAGATAATGCTTTCCGTATAACATCAGAATACTCTTTTGATGGTATTTGACCGGAAAGGTAACGTTGAATTGTTACTTCCCCAAATCCTAACGCAAGAGATAGTGGTGCTTTCCCAATGTTATAAAGTTTCATCAGTCTTTCAATATTATCTATGGAAACAATATCTTCAACCGCCCTGTATTGTTCATCTACTTCCTGTACGTTTTTATCAGCAAGACCTGGAATTCCCATTTCCTTTCCGCATGCTTCACATACTGCAACAGTAATATTGAACGTATAGTTTTTATCCCTGATTGTTTTAACAACATCTCTTTTTTGTAAAGTATATTCCGTTTCCTTTCTGCAAAACGTGCAGAAATCAATTCTTTCTTTTACCGCCATGACAATGCCTCCCCCTCAGCAGGATTATTTAAAATAGTATTTGATTGGATATTTCTGTTCATGAAAGGACACCACAATAACATAACAATTATCCAATTTGTTGAACTTAATATATAAAGATACCGTTTTACTTGTATTGCCAAACCGTTCCAAAAGTTCTACGTCTTTTCCAAAAATATACAACAATTCGTGTTCATAACCTTGGTGCTCATTCTGTACCACTGTAGAAAAATCAGTGGCGGTCAATTTAAGTAAGATATCTTTTGCCATTGCTTCATCAAGAACGTAATCAAGGAACAAGTTTCTATTTTCTCGGCGATGTAGATTCTGTTCAATTCTGTACCGATTCTTTCGAATTGCAGTCTTCACTTCCGTCAGGTATTTATCAACATCATTTAAAGTTAACTCCAATAGATATGTCTCCTTTCCGTTTCAGATGATTGTATTTTTTAATTTTTCTATCATTAGTATATTATGATGATAGAATTTTGTCAATATTCTATCACGCGCAAAGAAATATCCCATATAGCCATAGTTGATTGTAAAATCAACTTGAACATTTTTCATAAATAAAAGTCCATTCAGATCCGCTTGCCCAGTTCCTTCAACTCTGCAACGGCCTCTGCATTATTACTCAAATCCGTTCTGTCACTTGCAGAATAGGACTTCATAAACAGCACATTCCAGGACAGGTAATCTGCCATGCACTGGAACTGCTTGTCAATCAGATCATACTGAATACTTCCGGTCGGCGCCGCTCCAACAACAAGGACGCCGACCTTCTTGTTTTTCAGATGCAGCCCCGTCAGCAAATGCCTGAATTGCTGTCAACGTGTTTCCTTTTCTTGCACTTCCGTTTATGATTACTATTTTCATGGTCAGTCCTCCTTAGGGTTTGTGGGTGTGTGGATTTGTTTACGATGTAGTGGTTTACGATACCGAATACAATGTCAGCACATCATTTCCATCCAGATCCCGCACAAAATAATATCCCATGTGGCCATACGTAATACAGCCCTTATATTTTCCTTCATAAACGTATCCGTCTATTCCAGCCGCTCCGATTGGATATCCAAATTCCACTGTTCCATCCGCCGGGCTGGAATATCCGTAAACAGCATACGTGTTAATAACTTCTCCGTTTGGATAAGTAGAAGAATACGGCTGGCTAGTGTCTGCCCAATAAGGTGTTCCGCAATAAATAAAAGCAATATAGCCTTCTTTTTCGCCTTGCTTTATCAGTTTGTTTTCAGATGATGTTCCATCTGGATTAACACTTCCATCAAGCCGATGGTAACATACTGGGCACGTTGTATCCGGGTCCTCATAATAAGATTGATCAGCCTTTGCTCCGCAGATGGAGCAAGAGCTTACTTCGTGTTTTGTCACTTCTTCACACTGATATATAGACTTGCAATAACTGCACGTTTCTGTTTTAAGTGCTGTTTCGTGGGTAACTTTGCAATCATGCTGGTATCTTGAACACCCAACAGTCGTGGTTGCATTGGGCCGCAAAACCGTTTGATTACAGATAGAGCAAACATAGCCACACTTTCCGGCAGGAATTTGATGGGTATGGTCCGCAAGTTCTTCTCCCACATAGGTATATCCATGATTAATAAATACACCTCCGTCATCCGATGTAACACTTACCGCTTTTAAGCTGCCATCATCATTGTATTGTACAAGGTAAGTATCATTTCCCTGATAGGTAAGTGGATCATTATCGTATGGGCCACGCTTCTCAACAAAATCATATTTTGCCGTAACCGAAGAAATCCGACCTGCTGCATCATACGCATACGCATAATAAACTGTCCCATCAAAGTCCAAAAGCGTCTCCGAGACCGACACAAGCTTGCCATCCTGGTATTGGAAACTATAGCTGTCCCCCTGCCCAACGGAGGTCAACTTCCCGTCGGCATCATATTCCAAAGACATGCCATTATACGAAATTAACCGTCCTGCTTCATCATAGGCGTACTCCCATTCGGTTGTGTAACAGCCTTCATCATTATGTGTAACCTTAACCAGCTGGTTCTGCTCATTGGTTGTAAACGTGTAGATTCCGTACAAATCAAAGGAACCGGTGTAATCACCCTCCAAGCGTTTGCGGTCTTCCAATGTCTTTATTTTTCCCGTTGTAATCAACGGGTTATAGCACAATGTCAGACACTCATCAAAAGCCCCACACGGCGGCAACATAAAGCAGAATACTTCCGGATGCTGGTTAATGGTATCTGCCGTTAGGAAAAGATAAAGGCAATTGTCTGCATATACGAGGCCTGAATCGCCAATGCCGTAAATGACCTGGTCCCCGTAACTAACGCCCCTGCCCGTTTCCTCATCAAATTCCAGAGTAACATCCCCGTCCATGTAGGTGCTGACTCCGGAAACAATGGCGTTGCTCTTTCCCTCTGCGATGTGGCTTTCTTCCTTCTTTTGACAGCCACAGCCAGAGGTGGAAAGCAGGATGCAGGTAATTACGCTGATGATTAAAAACTGTTGGAGAAAGTGCGAATGTAATTTCATGACAGAGCCCCCAATTAATCTGTATGGAATTTATACATCAATTTTAATATTTGCTTTGCTTCCCCCGTCCCGATCTTTTGTCACAACAATTTTCTTGTCTATGCGTTCTTTCAAATCAGAAACGTGAGAAATAATACCAACAAGACGATTTCCATCTGCAAGACCAGAAAGTGCTCTCATGGCCTGGTCAAGTGACTCTTCATCCAGTGAACCAAATCCCTCATCAACAAACATCGTATCTAGTTTTACTCCACCAGCAGATGCCTGAATTTCATCAGAAAGTCCTAAGGCAAGCGAAAGCGATGCCTTAAAAGATTCTCCGCCAGAAAGAGTTTTTACACTTCTTTCTGTTCCGTTATAGTGATCTATTACGTCAAGATCCAGTCCACTTTGACTTCTATTATTTTCTGCTTCTTTTCTGCGCTTTAATTCGTACTGTCCTCCGGACATAACCATAAATCGTGAGTTAGCACGTGCAACAATACGGTCAAAATATGTCATTTGAATATAGGTCTCTAGCTTTACCTTTTCTTTGTTGGATATGTTTCCGTTTGCCGTATTTGATAGTGCGCTCATCCATGCATAGCGTTTCTCAAGATTCGAGAGACTGTCTGCCTTGGCACAAATATTTTGAAGTGCATTTTTATTTGTCTCCATCCGAGTATGAATCTTCTGAGACAACTTCTCATCTTCACTTTTTTTCGCTTCTATATCTGCTTTTTCTTTTGATACTTTGTCCTTGTCAAACTCGCAACCGGAAGAAAGCTGATTTGAAAGCTCTTCAACAGTGGATTTATATCCGGCAGTTTTCTTTTGGGAGTCCTGCAATTTTCTTTGTACGTTGTCATAAGCGTCCTGCATTTCTTTAATTTGGAGTTTCAGTGAGTCTGCCTTTTTCTTGGCCTCCTCCTTACTTTCAAAGGGAAGTTTTCTTTTTTCTTCGTTAAAAGTATCTTCCATCACAGTCAAAGCAGACTTTTTAGATTGTAATTTCGTATTATAATCGTGGATATCTTCCTGTGTCTTATTTAGCTTGCTTTCTACTTTCGGTATTGTCTTCACCAATTCATCTCTGCGTTCAATTTTTTTCTTTTCGGCATTTATATTCCTTTTGAGTTCGATAATATTAGCCACAACCGCCGTCTGGTCATCTGAAAGACAAACTTCTGCTGCTTCTACAGAAATGTCTGGCCACAGATCTTTGACCTGATCTTCCAACTCTGCTCTTTTAGCATCACGTTTGGCTTTTGTGGCTTTGCACCGACCACTTTCGTCTTCGGCGGCCTTGCGTGCTTTTTCGGCAGTAATTTTTTGCTTTTTCAGCTGGGCTTCGGTGGGAGCACTCTCTGATTTTTTTGCAGCACAAGGATGATTCAAAGAGCCACAAACCGGACAAGGTGTACCATCTTGTAATTTTTCAGCAAGTATCCCTGCTTGCTCGGTAAAAAAAGCATCGTGCATCGTGTCATAATTCTCTTTTGCATCTTTATATGCATCTAACGCCTGCGTATATTTCTGCTGAAGGGTCTCCAATTCGTCACTCAAATCGTGCCAAGCTTTGAACGCTTCAGAAATAGTGTTCATGTTTTTTTGTCTGGCAAAAGTCCTATCAAGGCTATTTTCCAGTTTTTCTTTTCCTACACCTGCATCAGCAAGTGATTCATACTCTTTTTTGAGTGCCCCAAAATCCGTAGCATCCAACTCAAGCTGTGACTTTTTTTCTTCCAAGTTCTGTTCTTGTTTGGAAATTTCTTTATCAGCTTTTTGGATTTCTTCTTCAAGTTTTGCAAGATTGTCATAGCGCGAATATTCTGCCTCAATTTTTATTTTTTCGTCTGCAAGCTTTTCCCGCTCAGGGACTTTCTTTTGTTCTTCGTCAAATGCAACTTGCAATGCTTTTTGCACTTCAAGCTCTTTTGCTAAAGCTTTCTTTGCGTTTTCAAATGAATTTTCAACCTTTTCGTATTGCTCAAATTTACCGAAATTTTCGTTAATGATTGCAAGTTGCTTATCACAAACCTCAATTGATTTCTTAATGGTATCGTATTTTTCGTTGCCTTGTTCAATCAGTTGTTCAATCAGTTCAACAACCTCACCTATAGGTAGACGTCCATCTTTTGCTTTTTTTACTTCGATATTTAAGGCGTCATCCTCGTCACAGGATATACCTTCAATATATTGCTTTATGCTAC
>CAVHZY010000021.1:0-18638 GCA_963640645.1 uncultured Phascolarctobacterium sp.
GCACGCGGCTGTTAACCGCGGTGTCACAGGTTCGAGCCCTGTTTGAGGCGCCAACCAAGGACTTCACAATACGTGAGGTCCTTTTTGTTTGAAAAATGGAGCAGTTTATTCCGGATAGGATGACCTGCTTTTCTTTTTTTGTTATAATTGCCGGGATGACAAAAGAGGTTATTGAAGATATAACCTGAAATTGAAAGGATAGAACAATGCATAATGAGTTATTTACCATTGGTTCTGTAACTGTTTACGGTTATGGACTGATGATTGCGATTGGCGCGCTGTCGGGCGTCCTAATGGCAGCCTGGCGTGGCTGGAAACATGGCAAAGACTGGAATCTGGTGTTTGACATCAGCTTGTGGGGTCTGATAGCTGGTCTGATTGGGGCACGGCTGACCTATGTGTTGCGCCACTTATCCGATTTTATTGCCAATCCGAAGGAACTGCTTGGCACAGACGGATATATTGTTTACGGCGGTGTTATTTTAGGAATTCTGGTAGGAGCGTTGCTCTGCAAAATAAAGAAGGTTTCTTTTTTGGAAATGGCTGATCTGATTATTCCGTCTGTGGCGCTGGGCCAGGGCTTCGGTCGGATTGGCTGTTACCTGGCAGGCTGCTGTTACGGCGCCCGCACAGAAAGCATCCTAGGGGTATTCTTCCCGGCCGATAGCTATGCGCCAAGCGGAGTGGCTTTGTGGCCAACACAGCTGTTTTCTTCCGCAGGAGACTTTCTGCTGGTGGTCATTCTGATTCTTTTAAGCAGAACCAGATTGCCGAAGGGCTCCATTTGCTCCTTCTACCTGATTCTGTATGGCGTAGGCCGGTTCCTGATTGAATTTCTTCGGGATGACGAACGAGGCTATATTGGTGCTTTAACCAATAATCAGGTAGTCAGTATTGTATTTGTCCTGCTTGGCGGGCTGCTGTTATTTTTCCTGCTCAGAAGGAGCAAAGAGAGCACTTCGGCAGAAGAGATAGAGGCTACATCGCCGAAAAAAGAGGAACAGGAAGATGACGTTTTAAAGGTTGACAAAAGGGCTACCCGGTGATAGTATTGCAAGCAAGAAGATAGAGGCGCACCTGAGATGAGTACCGTGGGAAGGCGGCTGCCAGAGCTGCACGGAAAAGGTGAGGGTGCCGAAGCGGACACAGTGGCGCGTGTCTCAGCTGGCAATATGGAAAAGATCCCTATTGCTGTCGCATAGTATGCGGAGAGCTATCCTAAAAGACTTGCTTTTTACGTCATAATGTTAGAACGTAATAGTGTTTTAGAGACAGCCGCGCTTTGTGACTGTCTCTTTTCTGTTTTTATTATTTTTTACTACGAAGGAGCGTAAAAACATGAAAAACACAGTATTTACAGGTGCAGCAACAGCCATCATTACCCCAATGTTTTCTGACGGCACTGTGGATTATGAAAGCTTTGGCCGACTGATTGACTGGCAGATTGCACAGGGCATTGATGCCATTGTTGCAGTAGGAACCACAGGGGAAGGTTCTACCCTGTCCGATGAAGAACATAAGGAAGCCATCAAGTTTTGCGTAGACAAGGTTGCAGGACGGGTTCCGGTTATTGCCGGCACCGGTTCCAATGATATTGCTTATGCCATCAGTCTGACAAAGTATGCCTGTGAAGTTGGTGCAGATGCCATGCTTCTGGTAACACCATACTACAATAAGGCAACACAGAACGGCTTAATTGCTTCGTTTACTGCCATTGCAGATGCTTCCACCAAGCCGTGCATTCTTTACAATGTACCGTCCAGAACCGGTTGCAACATTCTGCCGCAGACCTTAAGTGTACTGGCTGATCATCCGAACATTGTTGCTGTAAAGGAAGCCAGTGGAAATATTTCCCAGATTGCTGAAGTAGCAGCCCTCTGTGGAGATCGCATTGACATTTACTCCGGCAATGACGACCAGATTGTTCCTATCCTGTCTTTGGGTGGTAAGGGCGTTATCTCTGTCCTTTCCAACCTGCTGCCGAAGGAAACTTCTGAACTGTGTCATGCCTTCCTGGCGGGCGATGTAGCAAAAGCCCGTTCCATGCAGCTGCAGTATTTAGACCTGATTAATACACTGTTCTGCGAAGTAAACCCAATTCCTGTAAAGGCCGCCATGGCCGCTATGGGCTACGGTGAAAATGCGCTTCGTTTGCCAATGACTCCAATGGAAGCAGCCCATGAAGAAAAACTGCTTGGCTTAATGAAGGAACAGAATCTGATTTAACGCAAAATAATAAGGAGATCCCAATGAAAGTATTGCTGTCCGGCCTTTGCGGCCATATGGGCAAAGAAGTACAGTTCCTCTGCGAAAAAGGATATCAGGGAGCTGAACTGGTTGCCGGTGTAGATTATTATAAAGAGGACAACACAGCGGTTCCGTGTGCCGTATCCTTTGACGAAGCGGAAACAGCGGTAGACGTTGTTGTTGACTTTTCCCATCATTCCTGTACGCAGGCTTTGCTGAACTTCTGCGTCAGAAATCATCTTCCGGTTGTTATGGCCACCACTGGTCTGACAGAGGAAGAACAGGCCCTGATTGCAGAAGCGGCAAAAGAAATTCCTGTCTTTTTCTCTGCTAACTATTCCATTGGGATTGCCCTTTTAATTGAGCTGGCAAAAAAGACCGCCCAGGTTATGGACGGTGCCCAGATTGAAATTGTAGAAACGCATCACGTACGAAAGCTGGATGCGCCAAGCGGAACCGCACTGGCCATTGCCAAAGGCCTTCAGGAAGTGCGGCCGGAGGCAACGCTGCACTGCGGCAGAAGCGGGCAGGGCAAACGTGCGCCGGAAGAAATCGGAATCCAGTCTGTCCGGATTGGTAATGTAGTCGGCATCCATGAAGTACTGGTTGGTACGGATAACCAGACCATTACTTTGAAACATGAGGCGCACAGCCGTGCCCTTTTCGCCGAAGGCGCCCTGACGGCGGCCGCCTTTGTCAAAGACAAAGCGCCGGGTCTTTACGGCATGAATGACATGATTCGCTTCTAAACAGACAAAATACCAACTCGCAAAAAAACAACGAAGGAGTTTACTATGATTTGCAAAAATCTTTCGGTATCAGAAGATAACCATCTGCTATTTGCCGGCCAGGATACGGTGGAATTAGCCAAAAAGTACGGCACCCCGGTTTATCTCATGGATGAAGAACGCATCCGTGAAAACTGCCGTACCTACCTGGACGCAATTGAAGAAACTTTTGGGGGACGGGGCAAGGCTCTGTTTGCTTCCAAAGCAGCTTCGTTCAAACGGATTTATGAAATTATCAAAGAAGAGGGTATGTGCACTGACGTGGTTTCCTCCGGTGAAATCTATACCGCTAACAAAGCTGGTTTCCCGTTGGAAAATGCTTACTTCCATTCCAACAACAAAACGGATGAAGATATTGCATTCGCCATGCAACTAGGTGTCGGTTACTTTGTGGTAGACAGTGCTGATGAACTGTATGCCATTCAGCGCATTGCAAAGGAAAAGAACCTGGAACAGAAAATCCTTCTGCGCCTGACCCCGGGTATTGATCCACATACCTTTGCAGCCGTTTCCACCGGTAAGGTAGACTCCAAGTTTGGATCTGCCATTGAGACCGGACAGGCAGAGGAAATTACCAAGCTGGCACTGTCTCTGGATCATATTATCCTGAGCGGTTTCCACTGCCACGTTGGTTCCCAGGTCTTTGACTCTGACGTTTTCTTTAAAGCCGTTGACGTTATGCTGGACTTCATTGCCGATATGAAACAAAAGTACGGATATGAAGCAGAGGAACTGGATCTTGGCGGTGGCTACGGTGTTCGTTATGTAGAATCCGATCCTACCATTGATATTGCGGAAAATATTCGCAAAGTTGGGGATTGTATTCATAAAAAGACAGAAGAATTGAACATTAAGACGCCGATTATCTGCTTTGAACCGGGCCGTAGCATTGTGGCTGATGCCGGTATGACGGTGTACACTGTTGGATCAGTCAAGCAGATTCCTGGTTACAAAAACTACGTTTCCATTGATGGCGGTATGACAGATAACATCCGTTTTGCCCTGTATGGCTCTGCCTACACGGTTTTACCTGCCAACCGGGTAAACTTTGACGGAGACTGGAAAGCCTCTGTAGTCGGCCGTTGCTGCGAATCCGGGGACATTATCCAGGAAAATGTTAACCTGCCGGAAGACATTGGCCGCGGCGATTTGATTGCTGTTCTGACCACAGGCGCTTACAACTATGCCATGGCATCCAATTACAACAAGCTGCCGAAGCCTCCGATTGTGATGCTGAACAAAGGCGAAAGTTATGTTGCTGTTAAGCGGGAAAGCCTGGAAGATCTGGCCCACCTGGACGTATAAGGCTACCGTAACACAAAAAAATAAGAACCACTCCTTTAAGATGTTTTATCTTTAAAGGAATGGTTCTTTTATTATATCTTTGTTTTGGATGGTGGTTTAGATTGTCAGCATTAAGCAGCAACCGTTTCTTTTCCGAACATGGCTTTTACATTGCTGCCTTTGCAAACGAAGATTTCACGAACCAGAAGCATGGTCAGGAAAGACATGGTTCCGCCAATCAGAACGTCAGACATAAAGTGTGCTCCGACAATAATACGGCTGACGGCAACAGCACCGGTAATTACAATTGGAATGATCCAAAGAAGGGTACGAATCTTTTTGTTCTTAATACCAAGGGCATCATTCAGCATAATCAGTCCATAACTCATACCGGCGGCACAGGTGTGGCCTGAGGGGAAGGATTTCAGTGCATCCGTATTGCCAAAGAGTGCGGTCTTTTGTACGTCATCCAGCCACTGGCCATTGACTTCATACCAGTTGGCAAATGCGGCATAACCGTAATCCGCATTGTCCGGATACATGTTCATTGCTCTGTAACGGATCCGGCCGACATAAGCCTTGATGCCCAGATTGATGATGATATTTGGAATGGCAATCAGAACAATGACAGCAACGGAGAATCCGAGCAATTTCTGAATCTGTTCTTTCGGAACGTTTCTGACTGCAATGACTTCCAGCGCTGCCAGAAAGAGACCGACAAAAATATAAAAGACTTTTAACCAGGCGCCACCGGCATAATCCGGATCCGGATTTAGGAACAAATGCTGGCGAACATAGGACATGATGTCCGAAGCCAGTACATAGTTACTGATGACATTAAAAACCAACATTAAAGATGCCCAAATATACTTTTTGGCACCGGTCCAGAAGTACTGTGCATACCAGAAGATAATGCAGAAGGCCAGGGAAATCATTAGTTCTGCCGGCGCAGACCCCAGAATTTCCATGACAACGGCAAAGGCATCATCATTGGTAATGTAGGTATGACCTTCCAGAGCATGTGCGGTCAGCAACTGGCTGATCTGAAAATCAAATAAACTTGCCAGAAGCAGCAGAATGCCGAAAACCAGGACAAAGAGCCCGACGGCCACCCAGTTCTTTGCTTTTTTTGACATAAAAGAAACCTCCTATTTAAATGATGAACTTAACAAAAATACGCGGTGCCGAAAGACACCGCGTGAAATCCTGACTGAGACGGTTTTATCTTGTTTTATTATAACTGTTGGAATAAATGGAAAGTACATAAGAAAGCAGCTGGGCATCTTCGGCCAGTTCCGGGCTGTCTTCTTCATGTTCTTCTGCATACTGTTTGCCGGCATCTATATAGGCAATATACCAGGTGCGGCTCATGTGCTTCAGATCATATTCTTTCTTAATGGCTTTTTTTGCTTCTTTGCAATCCTTGACAGCCTTTTTATAGGCTTTGTGCGGATGTTGGAAGACAACGTTACCGGCTTCATTTACACCTAATGCGTAAACTTCTTCGTCTCCAAAGGCTACTAGCATATCATCGGAAACTAGTCCGGAGTCGGTATCATAGACCGTAACATACTTGTTGTTATTTGGCACATTGTAATAACCGCGAAGTACCCCAAACCAGATGTAGCAGATGCAGGCAAGGAAAATTAAATTGATTGCCAGAAGAGCTGCAACGGAGCTTTTCAGAACTTTTAGTACTTTTTTCATTTCAATCCCTCCGGGATAAGTTTTCGTTCATGACTAATATACCACAAATATGCGGAAAATGGTAAACTTATCTTAGAACAGACCAGGCTGAGTGGAAAGGGAGTGCAGGATGTGGCAGACCGGATTATTTTACACTGTGATGGCAACAGCTTTTTTGCCTCGGTAGAGTCGGTGCTCCGGCCGGAACTGGAACAGGTTCCCATGGCTGTTACAGGCAACCCGGAGAACCGGCATGGAATTGTGCTGGCTAAAAATGAACTGGCTAAAAAATATGGGATTCGTACAGCGGAGACCATATGGTCCGCCAGGCGAAAATGCCCGGACCTGGTCTGCGTTTCGCCGCACCACGACGTATATCATCAGTATTATGAAAAACTGAATCAGATTTATCTAGATTACACGGATTTGGTGGAGCCCTTCAGCATTGATGAATCTTTTTTGGATGTAACCGGCTCCATCCATTTGTTTCAGATGACACCAAAGGAGCTGGCGGATCACATTCGCAGACGGGTCCGGGAAGAGCTTGGCCTGACCATATCCGTCGGTGTCAGCTTTTGCAAGGTGTTTGCCAAACTGGGAAGTGACTACAAAAAGCCGGATGCCACCACGGTCATCTTTCGGGAAGATGTGCCGGCCATCGTTTATCCGCTTCCCGTTTCCGACCTATTGTTTGTCGGAAAGAAGTCCGTGGAAACCCTGAACCGGTATTCCATTTATACCTGCGAAGACGTCAGTCGCTTTGACCGTGAATTTTTAGTGCATATTTTAGGAAAGCAGGGAGACCAGCTGTATACCTATATCCACGGACTGGACCAGGATCCGGTGCACGATTTTTATGAAAAACGGGTAGTGAAATCTGTCGGTAACAGCATTACGTTTAAGCATGACCTGGTCGGGGAAGCGGAAATCCGGGCCGGCATAAATGAACTGTCCGATTCCGTGGCATCCCGGCTTCGGCAGAAGGAGCTGAAAGCGTATACCATCCAGGTGGCTTTAAAGGACCCTGATTTTAAAACCGTGCAGCGGCAGCGGAAGCTGAAACGGCCAACCTATTTACAAAAAGATATTTCCAGAATTTCCATGGAATTGGTTAGGGAGACCTGGGATTTGCAACGCCCGGTACGGCTTCTTTCCGTCACCGGAACGGACCTGGTGGCACAGGATGACCCGCAACCGGAACAGATGAGCCTGTTTGATACGGCACCTGAATCGCAGGGGAAAAAGGAAGAACGGCAGGAAACCCTGGAAAGTACCATGGACTCCATCCGACAGCGCTTTGGAAAAGACAAAATCGGGTTCGCCTGGACATCGGAAGAAAAAGCGCGCAAATAGGGTTTGGAACGTCTTGACAGCAGTCTTTTAGCGGACTAAAATTTTACCGTAATTCTCTAATGCTACGGGAGGTAGTTCAATTGGATATCAAAATTGTTAAAACCACAACACCGAAGGCAAAGCCGACTGACGAATCTGCTCTTGGCTTCGGCCAGATCTTTACGGATCACATGTTCGTAATGGATTACACCGAAGGAGAAGGCTGGCATGACGCCCGCATTGTTCCTTATGAACCATTTTCCATGGATCCGGCTACTGTCGTTTTCCACTATGCACAGGAAATTTTTGAAGGTATGAAGGCATACCGCACTGCAGAAGGCAAAATTCAGCTCTTCCGTCCGGATTGCAATGCCAACCGGATGAATGACTCTGCAGACCGTCTTTGCATTCCGGAAATTCCGGTAGAAGATTTTATCCAGGCCGTTAAAACTCTGGTTGAAGTGGAAAAAGACTGGGTTCCACACACAGACGGAACCTCTTTGTACATCCGTCCGTTCACCTTTGCTACTGATGTAGGCCTTGGCGTACATGCCTCTAAGCATTACCGCTTCTGCATTATCTGCAGCCCATCTGGTGCCTACTACAGCGAAGGCATTGCTCCGGTTAAGATTTATGTAGAAGACGAATATATTCGTGCCGCACCCGGCCTGACCGGATTTACCAAATGTGGCGGTAACTATGCTGCTTCCATTAAGGCCGGAGACCTTGCTGAAAAAGCAGGCTACTCCCAGGTTCTTTGGCTGGACGGCGTAGAAAAGAAGTATGTTGAAGAAGTTGGCGCAATGAACATCCTCTTCAAGATTGACGGAAAGATTTATACGGCTCCTTGTGTAGGCACTGTTCTTCCCGGTGTAACCCGTCGCTCTGTTATTGAGCTTTGCAAAGACTGGGGTTACGAAGTTATTGAAGGAAAACTGGCCATTGCCGACATTATGAAGGCTTCCGAAGAAGGCAAACTGGAAGAAGTTTGGGGTTGCGGAACCGCAGCTGTTGTTTCTCCGGTTAAGGAACTGAAGTGGAAGGACAAGGTTGCCGAAATTTCCGGTGGAAAGATCGGACCTCTGACCCAGAAACTGTATGATACCATGACCGGTATCCAGTGGGGCCGTCTGGAAGACACCAAGGGCTGGATTTATCCGGTTTGCTGATTTTGTTTTTTCAAGTCAGTACAACGCACTTTTTTAAAATAAAATCCTTTTTCTGCAACTGACGGATTAGTGGAGTTTACCACGGGAAGCAGAAAAAGCAGTTTATGTCGACCGTCTGGGCAGTCCTGAAAGAATCTTTCGGGCTGCCCAGTTTTATTTTTATAAACAGGTTAAAAAGCAGGAGGATCATTCATGAGCATTTATGACACTAAGAGTATTGGACAAGCCATTGCCGGAAATCCTTATGTGGGAAGAGGCATTTTACTTGGCCTGACCGAAGATGGTGCCAGGCTGGCGGTTGCTTATTTCATTATGGGACGTAGTGAAAACTCCCGGAATCGTATTTTTACGGAGAAAGAATCCGAAGTTATTATTTATCCGTTTGATGAATCCAAGGTAGAAGACCCGTCTCTGATTATTTATTCCCCCATTAAGATGGCAGGGGATGCGCTGATTGTTACCAATGGAGATCAGACCCAGACCATTTATGACTTCCTGCAGGAAGGAAAAACCTTTGAAGAAGCCTTACGCACAAGACAGTTTGAACCGGATGCACCCAATCTGACACCGCGGATTTCCGGCATTGCATATTTGAATAAGGACGGCCTGTCCTACAAACTCAGCATTTTGAAATCTGCCGATGCAGAAGGAACGGCATGCAACCGCTACACGTTTGAATATGAGCCGGTTGCCGGCCTGGGTCATTTTATTCACACCTATGTGACCGATGGCAATCCGATTCCGACATTCCAGGGGGAACCGGAACGGATTCAGGTACCAAATGATATTGATGTGTTAACCAAAGACCTTTGGGAAAACCTGAACGAACAAAATAAAATTTCTCTGTATGTCAGATACCTGGATCTGGCTACCGGAGAAGTGGAAAACCGCATTTTGAATAAGAATCAGTAAAAGGAGAAAAATCCATGAAAGAATTTGAACTGAAATACGGATGCAATCCGAACCAAAAGCCGTCCCGTATCTATATGCAGGATGGATCTGATCTGCCTATCACCATTTTAAATGGCCGTCCGGGTTACATTAACTTCCTGGATGCATTCAACTCCTATCAACTGGTAAAGGAAATTAAATCCGTATTGCATATGCCGGCAGCCACATCCTTTAAGCATGTCAGCCCGACCTCTGCTGCAGTGGGTATCCCAATGTCAGATGCCTTGAAGAAAGCCTGCTTTGTAGATGACATTGAAGGACTGGATGAGTCTCCGATTGCCACTGCTTATGCGCGTGCAAGAGGAACAGACCGTATGTCTTCCTTTGGAGACTGGATCGCCCTGTCCGATCCCTGCGATGTTACCGCTGCAAAACTGATTCAGCGCGAAGTTTCTGATGGCATTATTGCTCCGGGTTATGATCCGGAGGCCCTGGAAATCCTGAAGAGCAAGAAAAAGGGAAATTACAATATTGTTCAGATTGATCCGGATTATGTGCCGGCTCCTAAAGAAACCAAGCAGGTTTATGGAATTTCCTTTGAACAGGGAAGAAATGAATTCCGTATTGATGAATCCCTGTTGAATGACATTGTAACGGAAAAGAAAGATCTTCCGGAAGCTGCCAGACGGGACCTGATTATTGCATTAATTACCCTGAAATATACACAGTCCAACTCCGTTTGTTATGCCGAAGACGGACAGGCAATCGGGGTAGGGGCCGGACAGCAGTCCCGGATTCATTGCACCCGGCTGGCCGGTGACAAGGCAGACAAGTGGCATCTGCGCCAGAGTGACCGTGTCCTGAATCTGCCGTTCTTAGATACGGTTCGTCGCCCGGACAGGGACAATGCCATTGACCTTTATTTGTCCGAAGATGCTGATGATGTTCTGGCAGATGGACAATGGCAGCGTCTCTTTTCTGAACGTCCGGAGCCGTTTACCAGAGAAGAACGCCTTGCCTATTTAAAGACGCTGAGCGGTGTTTCTATCGGTTCTGATGCCTTCTTCCCGTTCTCTGACAACATTGAACGTGCTTACCGGTCCGGTGTTACTTATGTTGCCCAGCCGGGTGGCTCTATCCGGGATGACGCCGTTATTGAAAAATGCAACGAGCTTGGTATGGTTATGGCCATGACCGGAATGCGGTTGTTCCATCACTAAGAATATGGTATCCTGTTACTTGGAAATTTTTTTAAGGAAAGAGGCTCATTTTTATGGGTAAAACGTATGACATGACCATTGCCGGTCTGGAACGGCATCTTCCTATTTGTCCGGTAAATGAACATCTGGACATTGCAGCATTTGTTATTTTCGGCGATGTGGAGCTGACGGTAGCATCTGCCACGGAATTGCTGAAGCGCTGCCCTGAGTTTGACTACATTGTAACTCCGGAGGCAAAAGGTATCCCGTTGGGTTATGAAATGGCCAAGCAGGCAGGAAAGCCATATTACGTTGTTCGGAAAGGCGTAAAGCTGTATATGACGGAAGCCTTCGGCGTAGAAGTTCGTTCCATTACCACTGCTCATGTTCAGCATCTGTATATGGACAAAACGGAAGCAGATGCTATTTCCGGAAAACGGGTTTTAATTGTAGATGACGTTATTTCTACAGGAGAATCCTTAAGCGCAGTAGAAAACCTGATTAACAAAGCCGGTGCAAATATAGTTGGCCGTGCTGCCATTTTGGCAGAAGGGGATGCTGCAGACCGGGAAGATATTACGTACCTGGAACCTTTGCCTCTTTTCTTTAAGTAAAAGAGACAAGGAGACATGAGTTATGGGAAATGAAACCAAAAGTCAGAAGAAAAGCCCTTCTAAGGGTGTCTTAGTTCTTTTGCAAATTGTCAGCATGTGCCTGTTCGGCCTGGCAGGCGGCGTCATCCAAACGGTGCTGCAGTATTTGTTGCCGCTGATTTTTAATCCGTTGCAAGCCGCACTTCCCGGATGGCTGGATTTCCTTTATGACGTAAATACTCTGTTTGATACCACCACAGCTGCAGGGTTGCGGGACTATGACAGATACGTTGTAGAGGGTGCACATGGCCTGACCGTTACGTGGGGATATATGCTGCCGTTCTTTCTTGCCAATATTGCGGCAAATATCTTTGTGTACATCATGAATAAGAAATACACCTTTAAGTCCTCTGCACCGCGCTGGCACTTTATTCTGTATTTTGTTATCATGGTTGCCACCATTCTTTTTACCACCTGGTTGCAAGGCGTATGTTATCCATGGATTTTAAGCTGGGGCGTTACCTGGCTGAATCCGCTGGCCCGCGTTATTTGCATTTTACCTGCCGGTTTGGTACAAACTGTGGTATTCTTTATTGCACAGAAGCTTCTGTTACCAATTGATCCGTCCATTGAAGAAAAGGAACCTGCCATTATTCTCTGGCTACGGAAAAAGACTGGTGCAGACAAAACTTCTGAAGAAGAACCTACAGCTGAATAAAATTAAAAGTTTGGAGTGTCTGTTATGTTGAAAGAAATCATGGATTACATTGCCGAACATGATCCTGAAGTTGGTGCCGGTATTAAAGCCGAGTACGAACGTCAGTGCAACACCATTGAGCTGATTGCTTCGGAAAACATTATTTCCGAACCAGCTATGCTTGCCATGGGCTCTGTTCTGACCAACAAGTACGCAGAGGGATATGCCGGAAAGCGTTTTTACGGCGGATGCGAACATATTGATGAACTGGAAACCCTGGCCATTGATCGTGCCTGCAAGCTGTTTGGTGCAGAATATGCCAATGTACAGCCACACTCCGGTGCACAGGCTAATATGGCTGTTACCATGGCCATCTGTAAACCGGGAGACACCATCCTTGGCATGAGCCTGGACGCAGGTGGACATCTGACGCATGGTTCTCCGGCAAACTTCTCCGGATTATATTTCAACATTGTACCGTATGGCATTAATGACGAAGGCTTCATTGATTACGATGAAGTAGAACGGCTGGCCATGGAACACAAGCCAAAGATGATTGTAGCCGGAGCATCTGCTTATCCGCGCATTATTGATTTTGCCCGGTTCCGTGAAATTGCTGATAAATGCGGCGCAGTTCTTTGGGTAGATATGGCGCACATCGCCGGTCTGGTAGCCGCAGGACTGCACCCAAGTCCTATTCCGTATGCCGATGTTACCACCACAACTACGCATAAAACCCTGCGTGGTCCGCGTGGTGGCCTGATTCTTGCTTCGGAAGAGGCTGCCAAGAAATACAACTTCAACAAATATGTGTTCCCGGGAACCCAGGGCGGCCCATTAGAGCACGTCATTGCCTCTAAGGCAGTTTGCTTTGGGGAAGCACTGAAGCCGGAATTTAAGGAATATCAGGCACAAATTCTGAAGAATACCAAAGCCCTTGGAGATGCCTTAATGGATTGCGGTTTCAAACTGGTTTCCAATGGCACGGAAAACCATCTGGTTCTGGTTGACCTGACCAATCTGGATGAAGTTACCGGAAAAGTACTGCAGAACAACTGTGACGAAGTACACATTACGCTGAATAAGAATGCCATTCCGAATGACCCGCGTTCTCCGTTTGTTACGTCCGGCGTTCGTATTGGTACGGCAGCCGTTACCACCAGAGGTATGAAGGAAGAGGACATGAAGCCAATTGCCGAATGCATCTGGGCAGTAGCCACGGACTTTGAAAATAAGAAGGACGAGGTAGCCGCCAAGGTTGCAGAACTGGTTGCCAAGTATCCAATTTATCAGGATTAAAGTAGCTGATTTTGAAAAGTTGATAGCGTAGTAAGAGCCCGTTGCAAAAGCAACGGGCTCTGTTCTTATGTCTGATACGGTACAGGCAAAATATTATTCTTTTGGTGTTTGTTTCCGTGCTTCCTGTTGCTGTAACGCAGCAGCACGGGTTTTTGACATGGGAATTGGTTTCTGCTTATGGAAAGTACTCTTCTTGGATTTTCCTCTGGATTTGGATTCTTTACGTTTTGGGAACCGGAGGTCTTTTCCGGTTTTCTTCCGCAGGTACGGAAGAAGCAGAGTAAAGAGTAAGATTCCAAGCAGGGTAAAGCCACTGATCAGGAGTCCAAGGCGGTACCCCTGTGCATGGAATTTAAATTCCACGGTATGGAAACCCGGATCCATTTTTACGCCGATTAAGGCATCGCCGTATTTGAAGAGTTTATCTGCAGAAACTTCCTTTCCGTCAACGTAAACCGACCAGCCGGCATCATAGTTGATGGAGGTGAACAGGTCTTCGTTCTGACCAATGGTTACGGTACCTTTGACGTAGGTGTCTTTCCAGGTTTCAATCTGCATGGCACCGTTGTCATTCAGCACTTCATATCCCTTTTGCAGTTGCTCTTCATTGACATACACAACATAGATTTCCACGGTAGAGGAATCTTCTGTACAGGGGCATTCCACGTGGATGGTGTCTCCTTTATCCAATGTGCCCATATCTACAATATAGGGCTCAGACGGGTCTACGGACTGCGATACGGATTCATTTTCATTGGAAACGGTAACCGTGTCCAGGCCACGGCTGGAAACATAAACATAGTAGTTCTGCGATTCGGTGACCGGAATATTGGCAGTAAATGTGCCGTCTTCTTTGGTATTTGCCTTGTGATACACATAATTGCCGGAACTTAAATCTTGCGTGAAGGCAATGACATTGTCATAGGTAACAGAATCTACCGGCACGTTGGTAAAGACGTCGGAAACGCCGGTGGCACGTTCAAAATAATCTGATTGTACTGTAAAGGCATTTGTGGAATAGTAGTTCCAGTTTTCTGCCGATTGATTTACGGCATAGGCCAGCGGAAGGGTATATCGGTTCTTCCAGATTTCCATGTTGGCGGTATGACCAATCTGATCAAAGTAATCCGTATTCATGGTGGTATTGGATACGTCATTGTTTATGATGTACTTAATGCCGAACATCATGTTGTAAACCGGTGTCTGCAGATGATAGGTATAACTGTTTACGTAGTTACTGCGCAGACCCAGGTTGTATTGCAGATTGGAAACCTTTTCCGAAGCCATGGAAGAAAAACAGGAAATGCCGCGATATCCATACCAGCACGGTTCCATAATACGGGTTGGTCCGGTAATTTCGGTCCGGTAAGTTCCGGAACTATCCTGCTTTTCCGTATACTCCAGACACTGCTGCATTTCTTCGTATTGCCCGGCATAATTGCTGACCGGCTGGTCAATTTCAAAGTGGGTTACGTCACTGACGGTAACCTCTGCAAAAAGGGCAACAAACAGAAGCGCTGCCACGGCAGATTCTTTAAATTTCGGATTGTGGAACAAGACCAGTACAATGGCATAAATAATGACAAAAACCAGACTGAGCAAAATGGTACTGTTACTGATATTGGCGGAACCGAGTTTTTCTGCCAGTACCAGGAATGCACCGGTCAGAAGAGACACCGTCAGAATATCCCGTCCCTTAATTTCATGAATATGCCGGATGGTATCTGCTGCAATGATCAGTAACAGGAAAATGTAAGTGAAGGACTGGCGGTAGGGTAAATCATTCGGGTAATGAAATCCGTGCCAGATGTAGTTCAGCATGTTTAAATTGAAGGAGAAGTAGTAGAAGGCTACCACTACCATGCGAGCTACTTTTTTGCGTAACGGAATACTTGGCACATAAAAGTACAGCACCAGCGTAAGAATGGTCAGTACACCGCAATATACGTTTGGCAGTACGTTGTCTCCGCTGGACCGGATGGTCGGCTCCAGGCTGGAGAAGTGGTTTACAATATAATCAAAGAAGTTGAAATAGGTGGAAGCGGTTGTTGGGAAGGTACCGGAAGTGGCATAGGTTCCCTTCAGTGTAAAGTACAGAGGCAGAATGGCAAAGGCCGATAGGCCGATGGCCAGCAATGCATACAAAAAACACCGCAAAGCCTGGTGTACGAACTGCCGGTCCAGCTCATGATTACTAAGGTAGTACATAACAAAGTAAATCATGCAGAACAGGGCAATAATGTAGCACATGTAATAGGAGGAAAGGACTAACAGCGTAAGTGTAACAACATACAGCCATGGCGTTTTTCCATTAACCAGCTTTTCCAGGCCTAAGATGATAAGTGGCAGGAGGATCATGCCGTCCAACCACATGACATTCCAGTAGTAGGCTACAAACCAGGCACTCCAGGCATACAGCAGGCCCAGTCCGGCACTGACCGGATTGTGCATTTTGAATTGTTCGGAGGCCTTTAAATAATAGGTAAAGGAAGCGGCTGCCAGAGATGCTTTTAAGAAAATCAGAAAGCCGACAAACTGTGGTACTTTGGCATGACCGAACAGCAAAACCAGAAAGGACAAAGGGCTGGACAGATAATTGAAGAAATTGCCAAGCCACAGTCCGCCGCCGCCGGACTCCCAGGAATAACTTGAAAAATCCAAAGAAGTTAATCGGTCATACAGTTCGCCGAACAGGGGGCCGTATTGATGATATAAATCCATTCGGAGAATGGAAATGTCCCCGAACGGCCACATGCTGTAACTATAAGCAACAATCAGGCTGATGAGGACACTGCAGGCAAAAGAGAGTAAAACATACCGGTTGGAAAAGCACAACTGATAGAATTTTCCTTCTTTGCGCCGCTTGGCCTTAGCCTGCCGAAGCGCTTTTTGACTTTGTTGTTTCATACTGGTACCTACTTTAATTCAACATTATTGTAAGTATAACAAAACGGCCCTGCGACTTCAATAAATGTTGAGAAACGAAAGGCTTTATGCTAAAATGTCTGTAAGTTTTCAGGAAAGAAAAGGAGGGGTTGCCATGTCAACGAATTACAACTCCGGTCTTAAAACCGAATGCATTATTTCCGAAGAAGTCATTGCGGCCATTGCCGTCAATGCCGCCAAAGATGTTGCCGGTGTAGCCGGGCTCGGAAATTGCCCGGTAGATCTTATGACTGCTTTTAAGCCGACCACCAATGAGCTTCGCCATTGTAAAGTTTCCTCATCGGATTTTGATATTAAAGTTCATCTTTATCTGACCCTGGCGCCGAACGCCAAAATTCAGGATGTTTCTTCCGAAGTACAGAAAGCGGTAAAGAAGACCATCCAGAATATTACCGGCCGTCTGGTAACACGGGTGGACATTACCATTACCGGAATAGACAAAGATGCGGAAGAACCTGAAGCGGACCTTCCCTTTGAAGTCAAAGAACCTTGAAATCTGAATGAATCAATCCAGATGCCCTTCCAAACTGAATACCGGTTTTGAAGGGCTTTTTTATTTATGGGGGTACAAAAACTATGCTGACCAGAAGTCAGGAACGGGAGCAGGCTTTCCTGCTTTTATTTGAACTGTTGTTCCAACCGGAACTGGAAGCTGCAGAGTTAATGCAGCTTGGACTGGATTCCGAATATATTGCACCATCTGATTTTACAGAACAGCTGGTTACTGCTGCCAAAGAGCACCAGGAAGAACTGGATAACAAAATTACAACCTATGCAGTAGGCTGGACATTGGACCGGATGAGCAAGGTCTCTCTTGCCATTCTCCGGCTGGCTATTACGGAAATCCTTTATTTTGAAGAAGTTCCGGTCGGCGTTACCATTAACGAAGCCGTGGAATTAGCCAAGAAGTATGCCGGAAAAGAAGACAGTTCCTTCATTAACGGTATTTTAGGAACCCTTTCCAGGACAGAAGCATGAGCTTTTTCCTTGGCATAGATACCAGTAATTACACCACGTCTGTGGCATTGTATGATACCGCAACCGGGGCGGTCTTCCAGAAGAAGAAACTGCTTCCGGTCCGGCCGGGGGAAAAAGGCATTCGCCAGAGCGATGCCGTTTTCCATCATACCCAGCAGCTGTCCGTCCTGCTGACGGACCTGCTGATAGAGTGCAGGACAGCAGGTGTGCTTCCTGAAGACCGTCCCGCAGGACCACTGTTAAAAGCGGTTGGCGTTTCGGACCGGCCAAGAAGGGTTAGTGGATCCTATATGCCCTGTTTTACGGTGGGGCAGCATACCGCCGAAAGCCTTGCTGCCGTGCTTGGTGTCCCGCTGTTTTCTTTTTCCCACCAGGAAGGCCACATTGCGGCAGCTTTGTATTCTGCCGGCCGGCTGGATCTGGTAGGAAAAGAGTTCCTGGCATTTCATGTCAGCGGAGGAACCACGGAAAGCCTGCTGGTACAGGGTGGTACAGAAGCGCCACTGGAAGCAACGCTGCTTGGTACCTCTTCTGATTTAAAGGCCGGCATGGCTATTGACCGTACTGGCGTTATGCTGGGCCTTCCGTTTCCGGCCGGTCCGGAACTGGAATGTCTGGCTTTGCAATCCACTAAAACCTACAAAGTGCATCCGTCTGTAAAAGGCTTAAACTGCAGTTTGTCCGGCGTGGAAAATCAATGCCGGAAGATGCTGCAGACAGGAGAATCACCGGAAGACATTGCGCTTTATTGCCTGACTTATATTAAAGAATCTCTGGCTGCCATGGCAACGGCGCTGTTACAGGAGCATCCCGGAATGCATCTGGTATTTTCCGGCGGGGTCATGAGTAACAGCATCATCCGTCAGGACTTCCTGAACCGCTTTGACTGTAGTTTTGCAAAGCCGGTCTATTCTGCGGATAATGCAGCCGGTATTGCTGTTCTTGCCGCTTTGCAGGAACATTCTTAAGGAGGGTGCCTATGGAATCCGTAACCCCTCAGGTACTGACTGTTACGCAGGTAAATACGTATATTAAATCCGTTTTAGATTCGGATTTCAGATTAAAACATATTTTTTTGGTGGGGGAAATTTCCAATTTCAACAACCATATCCGCAGCGGACACTTTTATCTAACCCTGAAAGATAAAGACTCGCAGATCAAAGCCGTTATGTTCCGTAACAACGCGGCACGGCTTCCTTTTTTGCCAAAAGACGGCATGAATGTTATCTGCTTCGGATCTGTTGCGGTTTATCCCGCCAACGGACAATACCAATTCTATATTGACAACATGCAACCGGACGGCCTTGGATCTCTCAGCCTGGCCTTTGAACAGTTAAAAGAAAAACTGGGAAAAGAAGGTCTTTTTGACGACCGCCATAAAAAGCCGTTGCCGGATTATCCGAAAAAAATCGGAGTAGCCACCTCTCCAACAGGGGCCGCGTTCCAGGATGTTTGCAACGTCCTGCGCCGCCGCTGGCCACAGGCAGAACTGTTGCTGGCACCCTGCCTGGTACAGGGAAGCAGTACTC
>CAVHZY010000022.1:0-18212 GCA_963640645.1 uncultured Phascolarctobacterium sp.
CTGGAAATGAGCGCAAATATTTTCCGTATTGGAAAATTACAAAATATGACGGTCCCCTGTTTGCGCTCATTTCTGTCCAGGAAGCCTAATTTGCGGCTTTTGAGCTAAGAAAATGCGCTCATTTTTCAGTTCAGCCTGGAAATGAGCGCAAATATTTTCCGTATTGGAAAATTACAAAATATGACGGTCCTCTGTTTGCGCTCATTTCTGTCCAGGAAACCTAATTTGCGGCTTTTGAGCTAAGAAAATGCGCTCATTTTTCAGTTCAACCTAGAAATGAGCGCAGTACTTTCTATATTAGAATTTTTTAAAGAAGAATTCAAACGAGTAACAAAAAAGAGCATCCAAAACAGAACTGCTGAAGCAGAGCAACCGAAGCAGAACAGCCGAAGCAGAGCAGGCGAAACCGAACAGCCGAAACCGAACAGCTGAAACAGAGCAGCCGAAGCAGAGCAGCCGAACCAGAACAGCCGAACCAGAACAGCCGAAGCAGAGCAGCCGAACCAGAACAGCCGAACCAGAACAGCCGAACCAGAACAGCCGAACCAGAACAGCCGAAGCAGAACAGCCAAGACAGAGCAGCCGAAGCAGTCAGTTTTTTACTTATCTCCTGCCAGTTCCAGGGTTCTTTGATAAGCGGCATCCAGTGCTGCTTTCACTATCCCGTTCAAGTCGGAGTTCTGGAGGCTTTTCACGCCTTCAATAGTGCTTCCGCCCGGTGAGCAGACAGCAATGCGGAGGTCTTCCAAAGACGACGCACTCTGCTCAGCCAGAAGGGCGGAACCCCGGCAGGTGGCCTTGGCCAATTCTGCCGCCGTTTCCGCCGGAAGGCCCAGGGCTTCCCCGGCTTTTGCCATTGCTTCTATATACATATAAATGTATGCCGGGCCGCATCCGGAAATGACGGAGCCGGAATCAATCAGTTTTTCTTCTTCTACAGGGACCACTTTTCCACATGCAGAAAAATCATATATAAAGGTATGGAACTGCTCGTCTGTTACCAGGCTGTTTCTGGTTACCAGAATGACGCCGGCACCAATGGAGCATGGTGTATTCGGCATAATGCGGATAACAGGATATTCCTTACCCAGCAGGTTACAAATGGTAGCCATTTTGGTGCCGGCTGCCATGGTAACCAGAACCGGCCCGTCATTTTCGGACAGCGGCCCCTGCAGATCTGGCAAAACCGTGGGAAGCACCTGCGGCTTAACGGCTAAAGCCACATACCTACTGGATTTTGCAATGGTTTCATTTGTGGAAGCGTGTGCAGAAATAGACTCTGTTAAAGCATTCAGTTTTGCAGGAGTAGGATCTGACAGTGCAACGGTATCCGAAGGCACCTTCTGCACCAGGCCGGAAGCCAGTGCCTTAGCCATATTTCCTGCACCAATAAAGCCATATTTAAACATAAAATTACTTCCCTTTTTTTAAAAAGTTTTTAAAAAGTATTTGTTGTATTTATCTATCATAAGAGGCCATTAAGCCATAAGAAGCCATATGGCCATAAAAAGCCATATAAACAATAAGAAGCCATATAAGCAATAAAAAGCCACATAAAAACGGAAATTATTCCCGAATCTGACCGTTGCCCCGAATCAGGTATTTATAAGTGGTCATTTCTTCCAGGCCCATGGGGCCACGTGCGTGTAACTTTTGGGTGGCAATTCCCATTTCACAGCCCAGGCCAAATTCGCCGCCGTCAGTAAAGCGCGTAGAGGCATTTACATACACTGCCGCACTGTCCACGCAGGTGCAGAAGCGGTCTGCATTTTCCCGGGTGCTGGTCAAAATAGATTCACTGTGACCGGTAGAGTGTCTGGCAATATGGGCAATGGCTTCGTCCACACTGTCTACCACTTTAACTGCCATAATATAATCTAAAAATTCGGTATCAAAATCTTCCGGTCCGGCAGGGGTACCCGGAATGATTGCAGCGGCCTTCGGATCCAGGCGCAGCTGCACCGGAGTCAGGCCGGCATCTGCCCGCTCCTGCACCAGAAGCTGTTCCAGCTTTGGTAAAAAGCCAGGGGCAATATCTTTATGAACCAGGCAGACTTCCATGGCATTGCAAACGGACGGGCGCTGCGTCTTGGCATTGTTGACAATGGCAAGCGCCTGAGCTTCGTCCGCAGTTGCGTCTACATAAATGTGGCAGATGCCGGTACCGGTCTGGATGCAGGGCACCCTGGCATTCTGAACACAGCGATTAATCAGGCCTGCGCCACCGCGCGGAACCAGCAAATCTACCAGGCCGGTGGCCGTCATTAATTCGTCCGCACTGGCGTGGGTCAGGTCGGAAACCAGGTTAACGGCATCTCCTGAAATGCCGCATTCGGTTAAAGCGTTCTTTAATACTGCAACTATGGCGTTAGAGGAACGGTAACTTTCTTTTCCGCCCCGCAGCACACAGGCATTTCCTGCTTTAAATGCAATGCCTGCGGCATCCGAAGTAACGTTCGGACGGCTTTCATAAATGATGGCAACCACACCAAGAGGGACCCGTACTTTACGGATGATAAGGCCGTTCGGACGTTCTACCTGCCGTTCTACCTTTCCGACCGGATCCGGTAGTTCCGCAAGGGCGCGCAGGCCATCTGCCATGCCGCGGATGCGTTCCGGTGTTAACCGGAGACGGTCTGCCATGACATCTCCAATGCCGTTGTCTTTAGCCTCTGCCAAATCCAAGGCATTGGCAGCCAGAATGGCTTCCGTCTGGGATTCCAGTTCGTCTGCCATCCGCAGCAATGCAGCGTTCTTCTGCTCTGTAGACAACGCTGCAATTTCCGTGCAAACAGCTTTGGATCTTTTACAAAGTTCTAACGTGGTAGATAGCATTTTCATTACTCCTTCCCTTTACAAGAACTACTTTTTGCGTGTTTCTACAATAGGTATATATACTTAATAAGGTATTATTGTACGCCTCATTTTATATCCGCTTAGGTGCGTAATTGCCACTAATGACAATGCATACGCGAGTGCCTTACGCGAGTGCCTGTCTGTATGCACTTACGCGAGTTTCTGTCTGTGCGGCATTGCCTGCAGCGTGCAATGTTTACTTCTGTGCTACAAACAGCGTACCGGTATACGCTTTGCCTTCCATAATATCGTAAAGCACTTTCGGCTGATTGCCATTAATTACAATGGTATTAATACCGGCTTCCGTTGCTATTTTGGCAGCACTGATTTTAGTAGCCATGCCACCGGTTCCACGTTTAGTACCGCTGCCGCCGCCCAACGTCATCAGTTCCGGCGTAATGGCATCTACCCTGGAAATTAGTTTGGCTTCCGGAGCTTTCCGCGGATCTGCGGTATAAAGGCCGTCACAGTCCGTTAAAATAACCAGCAAATCAGCCTGCACGGACTTGGCTATAATAGCGCCTAACGTGTCATTGTCTCCCAAGGCAATTTCATCTGTGGAAATAGTGTCATTTTCATTAATAATAGGAATAACATCCATTTCCATCAGGCGATTCAGTGTATTACTAAAATTGGTATGCCGCGTTTCATTCACTACGTCATCTGCTGTCAGAAGTAACTGGCCAACCACGTGGTTATATTCTCCAAACAGCTTGTCATAAATATACATCAGCTCGCACTGGCCGACGGCAGCAGCGGCCTGCCTTCCGGGAATGTCCGATGGCCGTTCCTGCAACGGCAGTTTTCCCACACCCATGGCAATGGCGCCGGAGGAAACCATAATAATTTCATGTCCGGCATTTTTCAGGTCCGAAAGCACGGTGCAAAGCTCCCGTACCCGGCGAATATTCAGGTTCCCGCTTTCGTGTGTCAGGGTTGAGGTCCCCAGCTTAATAACAATGCGCAAGAACGTTCACCTCTTTCAAAATAACTGAACCTATTTTATTATATAATTGTGCTATTCTCAATAAGGATGTGGTTTTATGATGGTTTTTCTGGACCTGGACGGAACGTTGCTGAATCGCCAGAAACAGGTCAGCAAAGGGAACAAAGAGGCGTTGGAAGCAGCCCGCAGGCAGGGGCATCAGATTATCCTTTGCAGTGGACGTCCCCTTTCCGCCATGAAAGAAACCATTCACAGCCTGGACCTGGAAAAGCAGGGTTGCTACGTTATTGCCTACAACGGCGCGGTCATTTATGACTGTTACCGGCAGGAATCCATTTTCTCTGCCCCTTTAACAGGCGAGGAAGTTTCTTTCCTTTTTCAGGAAGCCGCAAAAATTAATTTGTACACGCAAACCTATGACAGCAACTACCTTTTAACAAAGGAAGATTGTCCGGAGGTGCGGTACTATGCCGGCATGACACATATGACAGTGCAAATTCACCCGGAGTTGCCGGATGGATTAACCGAATTGCCCTACAAGGTGCTGTGCATTGACTTAAAGAATCATGACCGGTTAGAGCGCTTCCGGCAAACCATCCTGCAGCAAAGCGGCTTTGATTTAAACGGATTCTTTTCCTGTAAGGAATTTGTAGAGTTTGTCAGGGCCGGGGTCAGCAAAGGCTCCGCCATCCAATGGATGAGTCAGTATCTGAATATTCCTATGGCGGAGACCATTGGTATGGGTGACTCTGACAATGACCTGCCCATGCTGGACACGGCCGCTATTGCTGTAGCAATGAAGAATGCCACGGAAGAAGTCAAGGCCCACGCCAACTATGTCACCATCCATGACTGTGACCACGATGGTGTGGCCGAAGCCCTGTATAAATTTGTATTATAACGAAATCCCACTGCCAGACGGCAGTGGGATTCGTTTGTAAATATATTAATGCTAGAGCAAGCTCGAGCATTGCTCCCGAAGGATTAGGCGGAAACCTTCCGCGTGGCACCAATGTTCCGGTCAATCAGGGTTTCGGCCCAGCCGGTTAATGCGGTACTGTTGTAACCATCTACCATGGGATTGCTCATGGAATAGGTGGCTGTCAGGCCGTGGGCCTGCGCTGCATCCCGAAAGTTGCGGTTATGAAAGACACCATGGTTGTCCGTTTCCGGGATGTGATTCAGAGTGCAATAATAATGCACCATTTCGTGAACCATATGACCACACAGCTGGTGAAAGCTGCGGTTCCAGTTGTTACTGAACAGGCAGGAAAGGATACTGGACGGATCCAGATAAAGGGTTGGATTTCCGGTTTCCGTTTCATGCATGCGGAATTCCCCATTTACATAAATGGAATCCGGATCTTCTTTCAGCTTTAAATTCTGAAAGCGGATATCCACCAGTGGCAGTTCCCCATCAAAAAAAAGTTCATTTAATAAGAGGAACAATTCCGGTGCATGTTCCGTATCCGTGTAGTACGAGAAGAGTTTTTTGTAGTTTAAACGGTGCAAGGTGCTGGTTCTCCTGTTCAAAATAAGACAAATCCGATTTTCTACACTATACAACAACCCTGTCCGTTTGTCCATGGATAATTTGTAAACATGTAAAGTATTTTTCTTTACAATTTTTCACTTATTCCTTTTTCACAAAAAGGTTTGCCGGCAGTCCCGCCAAAGCAGAACAGAATGCCAAAAAATGCAAGATTTTGTGGCAAAGACGCGCTTTTTCCACAGATGGTGGAAAAAGCAGAAAGAAAAGCATCCTTTGGAAAGCCAAAGGATGCTTATTCTAGACTATGATGTAAAGATTAAAAGCTTTACAGATTTTACCAATTGTACATTCCGTGCGTTACCCGGTAGGTTCCGTTGCAGTTCCAGGCTTTGCCGGTATAATTCCGAACAAATCCGTTCTGTGTCAGAACTACCCAGTAGTCATTGCTCTTCTTCCACTTGCCGGATACGCTCTGGCCGACAATTCTGGTCTTAGTCAGCGTTGGATAAGTAGTGCTGCGTCTTTTTCCGGTAGGCAGTGCCGCCACAATCTGGTTAAACATGTATTCGTGGCCCTTTCTGGTCGGATGCGGTTCAAAGCCACCCTGGGACAAATCCAGTTGTTTGGTGCCTACATCTACCCCACTGACATCTACATAGGTGCAGTTGGAATGAAGAGCTGCAACAGTTTTCTTATAGGCATTAATGGCGTCATACACCGGTCCGATCAGTTTTCCGTAACCAATCGGCATTCCGGTCAGGGACCAGGTGTCACACGGATTATAGGAGCCAACCAGGATGATGGTACAATCCGGGTTCAGTTCCAGAATCTTATCTACTACTTTGGCGTAGTTAATCATGAATTCACCGGTCCACTCCCAGACGGTCTGGGCGGTCAGTACCGGGAAGGTCAGGGCAGCACCCACGGTGTTTTCCGTCCACTGGTTTACGTAGTGCTTCATAGGAAGCCAGATATCATTGAAGCCGACGTCCAGGGTAATCAGGTCAGCTGATTTGACTGCCTGCTGATATCCCTTGCGCTGGCTCTTCAGACTTTTGGTAGTGGTATAATTGGCGGTTGCTTCCAGCATTTCTGCGGAGTCGGTTAAAGCATCGCCATTATAGTTGTTGTCCAACAACGTCCGCACTTCTGCGGCACGATATCCACGCTGTGCATAGGCATAGTAATAGTCTGCCTGTACGGCATAGGCTAAGCGGGCACCGTAGCTGTTCGGCACAATGGTCTTCGGCGTCTGGTCATTTGGTAAACCATAGCCGGAGGCAATGCTATCCCCCAGATTTACATAAACAGAATAATGCTTTACCGTGCTGCCGGATGCCGCCGATGCGCCGACCGCCAAAAGGCTGCCCATCATCGTAAGAGCCAACAGCAAAGCAAGCAAACGTTTGCTTCCTTTTTTCATTTCCTATTCCTCCTTTGTAGTCATGCCACCATTATACCCAATCCCGAAAATGGGCTCAACCTTATTGGCACAAAAATGCCTACCATTTTCGGCAGGGAAAGCCGAAAACGGTAGGCAAAAATAGAATCTATTCTTTTAAAACTCTTTTAAAACAGGTTCTTACAAAGCTGTAAGAAGGCGGCCCAGAAACGGGCAAGGGCGGAACCGGAGTTTGTTCCATTGCCGGAACCGTCATTGGAATTACCGCTATTGTCATTGTTAGAGCTGCCGTTTCCTGTGGCGGCGCCGGTGACGCCAAGTTTGGCGGCATCCTCCGCCGGAATGGTGTAGGAGCCAAGCGTCTGGTTGCCGTAGGAAGGAATGACAAAGGTAATATTTACGGTCAGTGTGCCGTTGTTGTTTGTGCAGGTATGCGCTGTGGATACGGACAGATTATCCATACCGTATTGCTTCAGCGCATCTGCCGAAACAACGGCCTGGGAGCTGTTATCCAATACAAGATTGTTGTTCTTAACGGAATAAGTATCCTTCTGGGACAAGGAAATCTTCTGTCCTTCGTAGGTGGCTGTACCACTTAAGGTATAAGTGCCGTCCTTGTAGAAAGCCAGTGTTATTCCTTCCTGCGTCTGCGCAACCAGCGCTCCGCTGGTGTCATAGCTTTCTACTTCTGCCGCTGTACCAGAGGTCTGGAAGCTGGACATACCCATCATGGCAGCAATATCTTCCATACTAAAGCCGCTTAACAGACTGCTGATGTCCGTACCGGAGTCTTTTACGTCAAAGTAAGACGTTTCCGGCGTGGAAACCGCCTTTACGCCCTTGACACCAAGCTGGTCCGCCTCATCCTTTCCCAGATCATACTGGGCTAAGGTATAGGTCTTCTCTGATGTATCTGTTCCGGTCAACGTAACCGTCCATTTGCTTTCATAAATAACACTGGACACAGCAGATTCCCACTCCGTGGTCTTTCCCTCTGTACTTACTTCCAGTGGCTTGCACTCCGTAAAGCTGAGCTTTCCGTCTGACACGGTGTACTGACCGGAGGTTTCATACGTATATGTCTGATTTTCCACAATCAGGAAACCTGCCGCCTTGTAAGTGCCATCCTCATAAAAGCCGAGTTGCTGTCCCCCCTGGCTTAAACCCAGAATTTCCGTGCCATCCAGCAGGTTTACTTCCGCATTTCGGGCAGATGAGGTCTTAGAGGTGTTATCTTTGGTCTTGCCAGCAATGAAACTGACAATCAGAGCAATTACAACCAAGCCAAGCAAAACGAACAACAAAATTTTATTGCACTTTTTCTTCTTTGCTTTGGCTGCTTCCTCTGCCGTTATCGACTCTGCAACCGTCTTTTCTTTGGCGAGTTGCTTTCCTTCTTTTGTCAGAGTGCTTCTTTTTTTCATGGTAATTCCTCGGTGTGGATGCGTTATAAGTCTAAAGCTAAATCGCCTGGCTTAATCCACTTTTTCTTGCGCATAAATTCGGAGATGGCAAGGCAAATAGCGGCTGGCAGAATAAACTGCATAACCAGAATTTCCACCAGTGTCAGTGCCCAGCCGATTTGCGGTGCCATGGTCTGGAAGGTGGCAATCTGGCCAACCAGGCCGGCGGAGCCCATGCCGGACCCAATGGGAGTACTGGACATTTTCAGTACTGCAGAAGAAACTGGCCCCAGAATGGCCGACGCTATAATGGACGGCAGCCACAGAATTGGTTTGCGAATCAGGTTCGGCATCTGCAACATGGAGGTGCCAAGGCCCTGTGCAATCAGGCCACCTGTTTTGTTTTCACGATACGAAATAACGGCAAAGCCCACCATGTTGCAGCAGCAACCGATGGTTGCGGCTCCGGCGGCAAGACCGGTAATTCCCATGGAAATGCCAATGGCTGCGGAGCTGATTGGCAGGGTCAGGAAAATACCCATCAGTACGGAAACAATGATACCGCCAATAATTGGATGCAGGTCTACATTGTAGTTAACCAGGCTGCCAAGCCAGGACATAAAGGTGGAAATTGGCGGGCCAAGAACCAGGCCGGCGGCGGCACCGGTTAAAATGCAAACCAGCGGCGTAACAATAATATCTACCGGCGTTTTTCCCGCTACCAGTCTGCCAAGTTCTACCGCTACAATGGCGGCGCAGAAGGCGCCGAGCGGTTCACCGGGGGTTCCAAGCTTAATGGCTTCCAACGGTGCAGAAAGTGTACCAATGGCGGGAAAAGCGCCAATCAGGCCGGCAACTGCAGACGAAACCGTGACCAGCGGTCCCTGTTTCAGCTTGGTTGCCACCCCGACACCAATGCCGGCGCCGGTCAGGCTCTTGGCCACGTTGGCAATTACCACCAGGTAAGCACCGAACGTGCCACCAATCAAGGTGCCAAGCTGTGAAATGATGGTACCGATAATCAGTGTGCTGAACAAGCCTAGCGCCATACCGGACAAGCCATCAATAAAAATTTCATTCAAAAAGTTTTTCCCTTTTTGAAACGTCTTTTTGCTTTTTGCTTTCATATAAATCCTACTTTCTGGACGCCACTCGGGCTTCCACGGAATGTCCGGCGCGTCCGGTCCGTCACAGTAGCTGTGGCAAATCTTTTACTTTCTTGGTTTATGGTTTTCCAGGAAGGCGGAAAAGCTTTCTTTCATGCTGTCCCACTCCGTTTTCCACTCTTCTTTCCAGTCCTCTTTCCATTCGTCCTTCAGACCGGTAAAGTTATTTTGAATGCTGTCCATATTGTCCATCATTTCCTTCAGATAATCCGGAAACTCAATCAGGATATGACGGGTACGGCGGCCTTTAAACATGGCCGTAATACGGTTTTTCATATCTGTTACAGTCTTAGACGCTTCTTCCGGATTAAGCTTACTGGCAGACAGCTTTTCTGTAACGGTATCCTTGAACGCAGCCATCTTTTCCTGCAGGTTCCGTACATTAATGGTAGCAATAACCGTATTAATCAGGTCATACATAAAGTAAATAAAGATACCGAATGCAATGACACGGATCTGGCGGTCCGTAAACATTTGGAAAATGGCCAGTCCGCTGAAAAACGGATGGATATACCGAATGAATACAACAGATAATACGCCCCATTCCAGGGAATGAAGGAAGTCAATTCTGCCGTTGATGTTTAAGAACTTTCCGGTGTAATCCCACCAGTGCGCATGGAACAGCTTTTCCATCAGAAAGCTGGTTACGTATTCTACTATATCGCACATAACAAGGCCAACAATAAAAAGAAGCAGGATATTGTCCTTGAAGTGAGACAGTGTCAGCAGCATAACGGTGGTAGCCGTTCCGTAAATCGGCGTCAGCGGGCCATACAGAAAGCCGCGGTTATGGACGGTCAGTTTCTTGTTTTTGATGCTGTCTGCAATACCGCAATATAACATTTCAAGGCACCAGCCAAAGACCGAGTACATAATGAAATAAAGGAAGTATTGAGCAAGCGTGGTTAAGACGGTTAGCTTATCCATGGTAGTTCACAGGCTTTCTTTGGTATTTTCGTAAAGTTTCCTTGGTGGCACAGTATTTGTCCACAAGGGTAATAATCCAGGCTACTTTGTAGCGGGGCGGGATTGGCGTCAGCGGCCACATATGCCGGACAATGCTGTTTTCTTCTACCGGGGTCAGGGTAGTCAGTTCCCTGGCGTTGCGCAATGCGAAGCCAGGGTGCCGGTACCCATGAAACCGATGGGACGGGTCCGGATCATGCCAGTCGTAATAAACCAGGTCATGCAGCAGTCCGGCACGGGCCGCCGCCCGGTAATCCAGCCCCAACCGCTTACAAACGTTGTAAGCCACAAAGCTGACGCACCTGGTGTGTTCCAGTAAGGTAATATCACTATGCTGTTTATATTTAGCCATTTGCTGTACGCCTTCCTGCGCCAGTAAATCGCCGACAATTTCCAAATATTCCGGGTCCTGTACATGAAACGCTTCCGCGTATTTTTCTGCAAGCCACATAAATAAAAATCCTCCTGCAAGTCAAAAGCAGGAGGATTATAACATATCGCCTTAGCACTTCCTTAAAAAAATTGAATTTGTTATAAAATTTTTAGAAAAGAGAGATGAAAAAGCCCCGGAAACCGAAGTTTCCGGGGTTGCCTGCATAAATAAGACGCAATGTACGCCTTTTGGTAACCGTCTGGACGGCAGTTATCTCTTGGAGAACTGCGGTGCACGACGGGCACCTTTGAGACCGTATTTCTTTCTTTCCTTCATACGTGGGTCACGAGTCAGGAAGCCTGCCTTCTTCAGCTGCGGACGAAGGTTTTCGTCATACTGCAGAAGAGCACGGGAAAGGCCATGACGGATGGCACCGGCCTGACCGGATACGCCACCACCGTTTACACGGCAAACGATATCAAACTTTTCGGTTAAGCCAAGCAGTTCCAGTGGCTGACGAACAACCAGCTTCAGGGTTTCAAGGCCAAAGTATTCATCAATGTCTCTGTCATTGATGGTGATTTTACCACTACCCGGGTAAACGCGAACGCGGGCAACGGAGCTCTTTCTACGGCCGGTGCCGTAATAATAATTGCTTTCGTACATTATGTTGCCCTCCTATTAAAATTCGCGAACTTCCGGCTGCTGAGCAGCGTGCGGATGTTCTGCGCCTGCATATACATGAAGTCTGGTCAGAGCTTTGCGGCCCAGAGTGTTATCCGGGAGCATACCCTTAACAGCCTTGGTTACAACGAATTCCGGCTTGGTTTCCATGAGGGTTTTATACTTAACCTTTTTCATGTTACCAATGTATCCGGTGTGATGATAATACATTTTCTGGTCCAGTTTCTTGCCGGTCAGTACTGCCTTGGAAGCGTTGATAACAATAACGAAGTCACCGGTGTCAACGTTCGGAGTAAAGATTGGCTTATACTTACCACGAAGAAGATTAGCGGCTTCTACTGCAAGAGCACCAAGGGTTTTGCCCTCAGCATCAAGCACATACCACTTGCGGTCAACTTCGTTGGCTTTTGGCATATAAGATGACATGCTTGTTTCCTCCAATAAATAATATGAATGTTGCCCGACTATAGTAACACTGCGGTTTCCAGGAGTCAACCAATATTTTTCAATATTTTAATTTACCAGTACAAGAACTCTGTTTTTCTCTTTTTTTCTTTCTTTTTCGTGCGATTTACTCGTTTACGAATTTTGCTTTTCCCAATGGCTGATCCCGTTTTTCTGCAAAATGGAAATGACATTTTGCGGCAAAGCGGGATAGCGCTGTTGCAAAGAAGCAAGCAGCTGCTTCATGTACTCCCGCTCCGTCTTCCCGTCCACCGGACAGGAAGACGCCAGGACCGGGAGGCCCTGCCTGGCCACCGCCGCCCTGATGTCCCGCTCCGGGACATAAATCATGGGGCGGATCATGGTCAGGTCAGCCTCCGACAGGTAGGTAACCGGCGCAAAGCAGCCCATTGCCCCCTGATCCAGCAGGTTCATATAAAAGGTTTCCGCCACGTCGTCTCTGTGATGACCCAGGGCCAGTTTGTTGCAGCCCAGCTCCTTTGCGGTTTTGTGCAGGGTTCCCCTGCGCAGCCTGGCACAAAGGCTGCACGGGTATTTTTCGTCCCGAGCCTCAAAGACGATGTGGCCAATGTTGGTTTCCTTCACGGTGTAGGGCACACCCAGGTCCCTGCAAAGGGCGGCCACGGCGCTGTAATCGCCGGGCGTCCCGCCAAAGCAGGGGTCCAGGGTGATGGCCTGCAGCGCAAAGGGAACCGGGTAGTACCGCCTAAGAGCTGCTAAACAAAATAACAGGGCAATGGAGTCTTTGCCGCCGGAAATACCGACGGCCACTACATCGCCCGGCTGAATCATATTGTAATCATCCATGGCCTTCCGCATCAGGCCCTGTATTTTCTGCATACGTGTCCCCTATTTCAAATACTGCTGAATGGCTTTTTCAAAGTCTTCCACGGCTTCCGTGTTTCCATCTTCAATGGCGTGATGAATACAATGGGAAAGATGCTCATTGATAATTTCCCGGCCCAGACCATTCATGGCAGAGCGTACTGCGGACAGCTGAATTAAAACCTGAGAGCAGTCTTCATCCGCTTCAATCATTTTTTTAATATATTCCAAGTGTCCGATCATACGGGAAATCCGGGCAATCTGCCGCTTCTTTTCCTGCGGATCATGAACGTGGGTATGTGCTGTATGGCCCTGTTCCAGGTGTGTTGTCTGATCCACAAAAATCATCCTTTCTGCAATAAAGTTCCTCTGATTATAACATAGAATGCAAAAATCGTATCCCCCCTGGGAGCTTCCAAAGGAGGGATTCTTTTCTTTATAATAGAAGCCGTTATGAATGTAACGTATTAATGAATGAGTGAGGAAAATTAATGCACATCCCTGAAAACTACTTAAGCCCGGAAACCTGTGCTGTCATGGCTGTTGCCATGGTGCCGGTTTGGGTTCACGCCGTTAAGAAAGTCAGCAAAGACGTGCCAAAAGAAAAGATGCCATTGCTTGGCATCGGCGCAGCCTTTTCTTTCCTTGGCATGATGTTTAATATTCCGCTGCCGGGCGGCACCACCGGCCACGCTGTTGGCGGCACTTTAATTGCGCTACTACTGGGACCCGATGCGGCCTGCATTGCCGTTACCATTGCCCTGTTGGTACAGGCACTGCTGTTTGGCGATGGAGGCGTTTTGGCATTCGGAGCAAACTGTTTTAATATGGCGTTCCTGCTTCCTTATTTGGGGCACGCCATCTATCATTCCATCAGTGCCCATGTCAAGGGCAACAAAGGACAGATGCTGGGAGCCGCCGTTGGCTCTTACGTAGGCATTAACGCGGCTGCGCTGGCGGCTGCCATTGAATTCGGCCTGCAGCCGTACCTGTTCCATGACGCCGCCGGGCAGCCACTGTACTGTCCCTACGGTCTCAGCGTCAGCATCCCGGCCATGATGCTTGGCCATCTGACCATTGCGGGACTGGCAGAAGTTGTCTTTACCACTTCGGTTCTGGCCTTCCTGCGGAAGACCGAACCCGGTTTAATGCACCAGCATGAAGAACCTAAGAATCATATTCCAATATACCTGTTACTGGCTGCCTTAATTATTGCCGTCCCGCTTGGTCTGCTGGCCGAAGGCACCGCCTGGGGCGAATGGGGCGCCGATGAAATTGCCGAGGTCATTACCGGTGGCACCGTCCTTGGTTACACACCGAAAGGCATGCTGAACGGTTGGGAATGGCACGCTTTAATGCCGGATTACAGCCTTGCCGGTCTCCCGGACTGGGTTGCCTATGTAATCAGCGCCATCATCGGCGTTGCCATTTCCATTCTGCTGTTCCGGCTGATTGCCGCCACCATGAAGTCCAAACCGGACTTTGGAGAAAGCGAAACCAGCAATGCCTAACACCAGCCTTCCCGAGTGGATGCAGGAGTCGGAGCCATACACTGCATCCAAAGACTCGGACGGCTTTTTACAAAAAAGCCTGTTAAAACTAATGAGCGTCCTGTCCAAAGCCCGGAGCATTCCGGCGCAGGGACGCCTGCAGGCCAATGCTCCCATTGCCCTGCTGACCATTTTCATACTGATTATTTTAACCGCATGCTCCACCAACGCCTTTTTCAGTTACTGTATTCTGGCGTTGGTGCTGGCGTGCTTTTGCCTTTTACCGGGCAAGCAGCTGAAAAGGAGCCTCCGCAGCACACTGACTGCCACCGGCTTCTCTCTTCTGATTTTGCTGACCGCTGTTTTTTTAGGTTCCCCGCACACCTTTCTTACCGTCGGCCTAAAAGTCTTCCTGTCTGTCGGCCTCATCAGCTTTCTAAACTCCACCATTCCATGGAACCAGCTGACCGCCGGCCTGCGGTTCTTCCGTGTACCCAACCTGTTCATTTTTACCCTGGACCTGACCCTGAAATATATCCTTCTCCTCGGCGATGTATGCTTCTCCATGCTGGAAGCCCTCAAGCTTCGTTCCGTAGGAAAAAACAAGAACAAAACCAAGGGTCTCTCCGGCATCTTAGGAGTTACCTTTTTAAAGTCCCGCGCCATGGCAGATGAACAGTTTCAGGCTATGACCTGCCGGGGCTTTGATGGCACCTATACCACCAATTACCGTTTTCACATGAAGAAAGCGGATTTTGCTTATCTGTTTATCCTATGCCTTAACGTTATACTCTTTATTTTCCTGCAAAAAGGATAAGCTCCTGCAAAAAGCTAATCTCCTGCAAAAGTGCTAAGCCACTTTCCTTACACAAATAAAGATTACAAACTTCCAAAGCAAAAAGAGGTTTTTTATGTCTAACGCACCTATTAATACACCTATTATTGAGTGTAACAATCTTTGCTATGCCTATGATAACTACATCGCCCTGCGGCAGGTCACCTTTAGCGTATCTGCCGGAGAGACCGTGGTTTTGCAAGGCCCCAACGGCTGCGGAAAATCCACCCTGCTCAAGATCCTGAACGGCCTGCTCTTCCCGGCGGAAGGCACTTTCCGCTTTCAGGGGAACAACATTACCGAGAAGGCACTGAAAGACAAACGCTTTGCCAAAGAGTTCCATCAAAAGGTTGGCTTTATTTTTCAGGACTCCAGCCTGCAGCTGTTTACCGGCAGCGTGGAAGAGGAAATTGCCTTCGGGCCGCGTCAAATGGGCCTCCCCGAAGAAGCGGTCACGCAGCGGGTCAATGACATTTTACAGCTGACCGGTCTTACTGCGCTCCGTGACCGGGCCCCTTACCACCTCAGCGGTGGCGAAAAAAAGAAAACCGCCATTGCCTGTATCCTTTCCATGAACCCGGAGGTTCTGGTCTTAGACGAACCGCTTGCCGGTCTGGATACCAAAACGCAACTGTGGTTAGTTTCCTTCTTAAAGGAATTGCAAAAGGCAGGAAAAACGCTTATCATCTCCACCCACAACAACGCTTTGGCCGAAGAGCTTGGCCACCGCTTCATCCGCATGAATGATGACCATACCATTGAAGCTATTGTAGAAAACAAATAACCATGCAGCAGAAAAGCCGAACAGAGTTTGTCCCTGTTCGGCTTTGCTTTTTATGATTTGGTTTTGGACTGAAAATGTTCAACTTGTTATTGCAATTAGCAATTATTTCTGTTTTGCGCGCCGCTGATTATCTCTTGTTAATCGTTCACTCCAGTTGTCTTCAATGCTGCCGGGTCCGGACTATTAACCAGGGCGGGCTTGCCAGGACCGGGCTACTAATTAAGGCTTGCAGGCCGAACTACGTGTGAGTTTAGTAAGCAGCTTAAATAACACGTAATCCGCAGCAACATTTACGTGCTATTTTAGAAAAGAATTGAAATCACACGTAGTCCTGCCTTTTGCAACGCTGTTAGCCACAGCTACCGTGGGTCAGACTACGTGTGATTTTAGTAGGCAGCTTAAATAACACGTAATCCGCAGCAACATTTACGTGCTATCTTAGAAAAGAATTGAAATCACACGTAGTTCTACCTTTTGCAAAGCTGTTAGCCACAGCTATCGCGGGTCACCAATCCGGGCTCGTCAATCCTGAATCCCAGTCAATTAGCCATCCTTATCCGTGCCGACCCTAATCGGGTGGCAAATCTGCATTATCATCTCCGTTTGCCACCCAAATTTCACTTTCGTGTGGCAAACCAAGCAATACCACCAGTTTTGCCACCCTATACAACAGCTATCTGCCCAGCTCTGGCCAAGGCAGTTCTAATTGGGTGGCAAATCGGCATTATCATCTCCGTTTGCCACCCAAATTTCACTTTCGTGTGGCAAACCAAGCAATACCACCAGTTTTGCCACCCGCCCTGGGGTTTATGGTCTTGGGAGCAATCATTTTGAAACCGCCAACTAAGATAGACTTTGGCCGGCCGATTCTAAGCCACCAGAAAGTAAAAAGTAAGCAGTAAGAAGGTAAGAAAGAAAGTAAGTAAGTAAAGGAGCAAGTAAGCCAAGAAAGAAATTATTTCTGTTTTGCGCGCCGCTGATTATCTCTTACTAATCGTTCACTCCAGTTGTCTTCAATACGGCCGCAAGCAGCAAATGCAGATACACTTTCGGCAAGAATATCAAAGGATAGGTCCAAGCACTCTTCCAGTAATTCTTTCCCTGCGGCCTTATGAATAGCGCCGTCTACACCACCGCCACCTAACAAGGTTTCATTTGCGGCATTGACAATAGCATCACACTTTATTTTGGTAATGTCCCCCTGTACCATTTGCAGTGGCATAATTCCATTCCTCCTCATCAGAGTAAACATTCAGAAAAAAAGCTGTTCATTGACATGAAGCTCTGGCACCCGTCATAATAGCCTTAGAATTAAAAAAGGAAGCCCCGATTATGCATTATTTAATTACCATTCTTGTCTGTCTTTTTGCCGGCATAGGTGCAGGCCTTGGAACCGGTTTTGCCGGAATGAGTGCCGCAGCCGTAATTACGCCTATGCTGGTTACCTTTCTCGGCATAAATCCGTATGAAGCGGTTGGTATTGCCCTTGCTTCTGACGTTTTGGCAAGTGCGGTTTCAGCCTACACCTACGGCAAAAACAAAAATTTAGATATTAAAAACGGTCTGGTCATGATGATCACGGTGCTGGTCTTTACCGTAGTTGGCAGTTATATTTCCAGCCTGGTACCGGCCGCCACCATGGGCAACTTCTCTGTGTTCATGACCCTGCTTCTTGGTATCAGATTTATTGTAAAGCCGGTCATGACCACCAAAGAAGGCATGAAAGCCGGCTCCAAAAAATCAAAAATAATTAAGGCTGTTTTCTCCGGAGCCGTGGTAGGCTTCATTTGCGGATTTGTTGGTGCCGGTGGCGGCATGATGATGCTCCTCCTGCTGACCAGCATCATGGGTTATGAGCTGAAAACAGCAGTCGGAACCAGCGTGTTCATCATGACCTTTACCGCCCTGACCGGCTCCGTTTCCCACTTCGCCATTGGGGGCGCTCCCTCCTGGCTGCCGTTTGCCCTCTGCATTGTTTTCACGCTGATTTTTGCCCGCATTGCGGCCAAAATTGCCAACAAGGCAAGCCCGAAAACACTGAACCGGGTCACCGGCATCATCCTTGTCATCCTGGGCGTAGTTGTCCTCAGCTTTTCCTTCCTGACAAAGTAAAAACGGCAAAAAGCAAATTTTTTAAGCCCGCATTCTATTCACTTATGAAAAGTGAAATAGAATGCGGGCTTTTGTTTTACTACCTTATGGAATTACACGACGCTCAAACACTGCCGAATCAACCACATCAACATTTACTGTTTTACTACCTTATGGAATTACACGACGCTCAAACACTGCAGGATCAACCACATCAACATTTATTGTTTTACTACCTTATGGAATTACACGACGCTCAAACAAGTTATCAGCATATAACTGAGTATTCCAGGTTTTACTACCTTATGGAATTACACGACGCTCAAACTACTGTTCATCAATCTCGTCTGCTTCCTCTGTTTTACTACCTTATGGAATTACACGACGCTCAAACTACATTGGGCGCGAAAAAATATATCACATGGTTTTACTAC
>CAVHZY010000023.1:0-14514 GCA_963640645.1 uncultured Phascolarctobacterium sp.
GATGACGAGTGACGGTTCTGACTCGTCGGTAAAATAAAAATTGACCGAGCGAAGAAAATAAACGGGGTTGACCGAAAGGTTAACCCCGTTTTTTTACTGTGAAAGGAAGAATCGTATGGAATTTATTGCTGATGTTTATCAATTAACACAAGACTTTATGAACGATTATCCGAAAGCAAGTTACCCCGAACTGATGCACAAATCAGGACGACCTTACACTTGCCTCTTGGTAGACACTCACTATGATTATTACATCTGCGTTCCTTTCCGTTCCCATATCAACCACAAAAATTCCTTCCTGTTTCACGACACTCAACGATCCACGCATTGCAAGTCTGGACTTGATTATACTAAGATTGTCCTGATCAATAAAGACAACTACATAAGTAGCACAAAGGTCATTGTTGATCAGGATGAATACAATGAAGTCCAGAGAAACCTTACCCAGATTGTTACCGAGGCTGTTAAATACGTAGAGAACTACATTGGTCATGTTTCCGGAACTATTCCTATGCATCCCAGACAGTTTGCCCGAAAATATCAATACTCAACCCTTCCGTATTTCCACAACATCATGAATATTTAAGGTAAGCGGCGCTTGCAGCTTACGCTTAGACGCCTGCGGCTATCAGCCTTTCAATTTCCTTAGCATCTGGCATTACCGCAATAGATCCATACCGTGTGGTGGTAAGTGCTGCAGCGGCAGAAGCAAATTGCAGCATTTCAAAAAGCCGGTCTTCTGTAAGAGTATCCAGATTGCACCCAAAGTCCAACAGTTTACTTAAGGCTGCACCGCAGAAGGAATCTCCCGCTCCGGTTGTATCAATTGTCTTTACCTTTAAATAACACGGGTGATGCAGAATGTTATCTACAGTCAAAGCGTATGCACCGTCTTTCCCGCAGGTGGCAAAAAGCAGCTTTGGAGAGAACTCTGCAAAGCACTGTTTTGCCGCTTCTGCAATATCCCTGTCTCCATAAAGGAAGGTCAGTTCATAATCTGAAATCTTAATGATATCCGCATAAGAAAGTACGGTGCGGATTGCCTCTTTTGCATCTTCCAGCGCATTCCACAGTGGTTCCCTTAAATTCGGATCCACCGAAATCAAAACGCCTTTCTGTTTTGCAAGCTCCAGCGCTTTTATAGTAGCACTTCTTGCCGGTTCATCCGTCATAGACAGGGTGCCCACATGGAAAATACGGGCACTTCCAATCAGCTCTTCCGAAATTTCCTCTTCAGATAAAAGCGTGTCTGCACTGTGGATTCTGGAAAAGGAAAAGTCCCTGTTCCCCTCTTTGTCCAACGCAACAAAAGCCAGCGTGGTAAATGCGGTATCTGTCCCATATAAAGAAGAAGTATCTATGTGATAAGAAGCAACTGCATCGCCAAGGAAACGGCCAAACAGATCCGTTCCGACCTTTCCTATGAATGCCGTCTTTTTTCCTAATTTGGTTGCAGCGGAAAGGACGTTGCACGGGGCGCCGCCGGGGCAGGCCTCAAAAAGGAAATTCCCGCTTTCGCTGATTCCCCTGGGCATAAAATCAATCAACAGCTCTCCCAGAGCTACAATATCAAACATCTTACACCTCCAGGTTATTTCCGTTTTCCTTGTCAAAAAGGTGAACTGCACTTTCGCAGAACGTAAAGGAGATACCAGAGCCATTAGCAAACGTATTTTGCCTGTCCTGATGCAGGGTCGGCACAATGATAATGGTATCTTTTTCCTCTACATTCACGTGCAGATAAACAGAGCTGCCCATCATTTCAGACATCATGATAGTGCCGGTCAGGCCATTGTCCTCTGCAGAGCATAAAGAAATGTGCTCTGGACGGATTCCCAGCGTAATTTCCTGTGACGTTACACCTGTGGCCTTCAGCCGTTCCTGTTTTTCTTCCGGCAGAATAAGCTGCATGCCCTGTACCTGAACTTTATACACACCGTCCTCTTCCAGAAGAGTAGCATCATAAAAGTTCATCTGCGGCACGCCAATAAAACCAGCCACAAACAGATTATCCGGATGGTCAAATACCTCCTGCGGCGTACCAACCTGTTGTACCACACCATCTTTCATAATCACAATCCGGTCACCTAAGGTCATGGCTTCCGTCTGGTCATGCGTTACGTAAACAAAGGTGGTTTTAATCCGTTGGCGCAACTTAATCAGCTCCGCCCGCATCTGGTTCCGAAGTTTGGCATCCAGGTTAGACAGAGGTTCGTCCATCAGCAAAACTTTCGGTTCCCTGACAATGGCCCGGCCAATAGCAACCCGTTGCCGTTGGCCACCGGATAACGCCTTTGGCTTTCTGTCCAAATACTCCGTAATTCCCAGAATTTCCGCGGTACTTTCCACCCGCTCCTTAATCTGATCCTTCGGCATCTTCTTCAGCTTCAGCGGGAACTCCATGTTTCCACGAACCGTCATATGCGGATACAGGGCATAGCTTTGGAAAACCATAGCAATGTCCCGATCCTTCGGTTCCACTTCATTCATACGCTGCCCATCTATCAGAAGATCCCCGTCGGTAATTTCTTCCAAACCGGCAATCATGCGCAACGTGGTGGACTTTCCGCAGCCGGATGGGCCAACCAGAACAACAAACTCCTGATCTTTAATTTCCAGATTAAAGTCCTGCACAGCCACAACGCCTTCATCTGTTACCAACAGATTGGTCTTTGCCGCACTGCCTTTCTTCTTTTTCTTTTCTGCGTTAGGATAAACCTTCTTGATGTGTCTTAGTGTTACCTCTGCCATCGTCAGAAGCCTCCTATTCTATGACTTTCTTTAACTTCCAGGTGTTCAACTCTGTAACCGCAACGGTTCCGTCTTTTGCGATCAAGTAATTTTCCTGATTTTCATCAGCGTTATAAATATTACAGGACAGGTTATTTCTGTATCCATTGCTAAACAATTCCACCGAGCTCTTATCTGAATATACGTGAATATCCAGTGTATTTCGCCCCAACAGATTCAGCGGACATTTCGCCACACCGATGCTCCAGTCATCGGAATGACTCCGATCAAAGCGAATCTCCGACTTTGCAAGATCAAAGACAATTTCCGTATATTTTTCCTTTACGGAACGGAGCTTCAGAATCAGCTGACTGGCGGTTGTTTTTTGCAAATTCACTTTCATTTTTAATTCAAAGACACAGCCCTTGCAGAGTGACAACTCTCCGGAAGGGAAAGTATCTGCATCGCCCGGGGCAGGGGCAGACAAATCCATTCCCTGAACGGAAAATTCATCTTCCCGCAGCAGTTCCAGTTCTTTTACAGGAACAAACTTCAGCATGCCATCCGAGTCCAAAACGGCTTCTCTTGGTACACTGAAAAATCCGCACCAGCCCTCCTGATACGTCGGACCCCAGTCCTTCCAGAAAGGCATCCAGTCCCAGGCATTTGCCCAGCCGACCATCAACCGTCTTCCATCCGGTGCCAGGAAAGACTGCGGAGCATAGTAATCAAAGCCCCAGTCCATCTCACCGGACGTGGTGTAAAAAAACTTTCCGGTGTCGTAGTCAAAGTCACCTACCAGATAAACGCTGGTCCGCTCTTTTCCGCCCATGGGAGAAAACATCAGAACATATTTGTCTTCCAGAGGAAAGAAATCCGGGCATTCCCACATGAAGCCCCATTCGCCACGGCTTTCTGCAAGCACGTTAACAAAAGTCCAATGAAGGAGGTCATCTGACTTGTACAAAAGGGCCTGTCCAAAACCGTTTACGCTGGCGCCGCATACTACATAATATGTGCCGTCATGCTCCCAGACTTTCGGGTCTCGGAACTGATCCGGAGACACCCCGGCAGGAGCTGTAATAACCGGGTTCTTCTCATATTTTTCAAAGTGAATTCCATCTTCGCTGTAAGCTACACACTGTACCTGTTCAAAGCCATGGCCATGGTTACTGGTCCCGGTATAAATCAGGAACAATTTCCCCTCATGCTCTATAGCGCTTCCGGAAAAGCAGCCGCCCTGCAGATGGTCATCATAGGCTTCGCTTGGTGCAAGTGCCAACGGCAAATAGTCCCAATGAATTAAATCCGTGCTGACCGCATGTCCCCAGTGCATACTGCTCCAAAAGCCATGATAGGGATTGTACTGATAAAAAAAATGGTACTTTCCTTTGTAGTAAATCAGCCCGTTCGGATCATTAATCCACCCGGTTTCCGCCATAAAATGGTAGTCCTGTCTTTGTGTGCCTTGTTTTACCAAAGCGCGTTTTGCATCTATTTCTTGCTGGGCCTGTGCAATCCTCTTAAGCATTAATTCCTTAGACATTCTAACCCACTCACTTTTTTCTTACTTATATTCATCCCGCAATTTTTTGGCAAATTCGGTGTTCAGCCTGGATTCCCGTCTGGCCTTGTCTTCCTTAATGCGGAACTGTTCTTCCCGCGCCGGTTGATATTTTTCCCAGCGGTCTGCCCAGGATTGTCTGGCGGCCTTCATTTCTTCGGTCAATTCCGGCATTTCTAATTTGCGAGTTGGCAATACAGGAACTTCCGGAAGCCGTTCTTCCATTGGCAGTATGGTTAGTGGTTTAGCTGTTGGAAGAATCTGGTACCAATACGCAGTGGAACTCCAGTCATCCGACAGGTGGTTGGCATGTCCGTGCTCAATAGTAACTTTCAGACTCTTTTCAAAGCGAACCGGATCCGTAATATGGAAGCGGTATGATACCTGGAAGCCATCCGTATCACCTTCATGCACAATGGTTCCAAAGAATGGATACGCATTTCTTTGCATACCCCAGGCATGGTTGAAGTAGTCTTCGGTGCCGGTGCCGTTCAAAGATGGATATTCTTCTCCGTCAATGAAGAACATGTCATTGCCTTCGCCCCACCAGCTGCCCTGGTAATGCTTTACGGTCAGGTTACAGCCAACATAATGTCCCGTGCCTTCCACATCCAGAACGGTGTAGTTGTTTTCACCCTTAAAATTGGTTACGTTGTTGACTTCCGGGCAATTAGTCTGCAGATCCGGGCCCCAGCCTTTGCAGGGATTTTCTCTTCTCCAGCTGGCATGGAAATACGCAGTATTTTCATCCAGCGGCTCTTTATACATTTCATAATCAATGTTGAAATACAGAATAAACGGAATGTCATTCTCATTTACAATTTCAAACTTTGCCTTCTTATTGAACGGCATTGGGAAGTAACAGGATACGGAACACGGGGCACCATATCTGCCGGCTTCTTCCGGTTTCAGGGAAACGTTAAACGGTAAGGAGGAAAAATTTCCCGGATAACAGTTTCCAATACAGAAGAAATCTCCAAGAGGTGCCAGCACGCTTGGCGTATCCTGATCATCCCAGGTAATTTTAATTAATACCTTTCTGTAATAAAACGGGTCATAGTCATCCCGAATGACGCCCAGTGCCGGATGGATTTCCATTACGGGCGCGGCAGAAGCCATTAACTGTGGATCCAAAATACTGGGTGCCGCCACTCTTCTGCAGGAAGAGGTCATCCAAATGTGCGTTATGCAACCGGGACCCTCTACCTCGCCTAAGGAAATGGTTTCTCCGGCAGGAATTTCCCAGTAATCCTGATTTTTTCCACGCTGGTCCCAGCTGGCAAGGCGTCCGTTTCTGGCCTCCTTTACAGTGGTTAAATCTTTAAACAATCCTGATACGTTGCTCATGATGTATTCTCCTTTGCTTGCTTTGTTGGTTTTTATAATGTTTATCCTTTAACCGCTCCAGCGGTCATACCTTCTACAATGTTCCGTTGGAAGAAGCCATAGAAGACCAGTTCCGGAATAATAATCATTAAGCTGGAAGCCACTATGCCGCCGTAATCCACAGTGTAATTGCCTTTAAAGAAAGAGGCGCCCATGGAAAGCGTGTAATCTGTTACGTCCCGCAGCATAACGGAGGCATAGGGAAATTCGTTCCAGATATACAGAACGTTAAAAATAACAATGGTAGCAATAACCGGTTTGGCCATAGGAAGGGTAATCTTTGTCATTAAGTCCCAGAGGCTACAGCCGTCTATGACTGCGGCTTCATCTATTTCTGCCGGCAGCTGCCGCAAATAAGCAGTCAGCAAAAGTGTGTTAAATGAAATGGAACTTGCTACATAAGGAAAGACCAGTGCCCATTTTCCCTGTAGTCCCAGAAATGCGTTAATTTTATAAACCGGGAACAGAAGAATAAACGGGGAAACGGATAATCCTAAAATCAGGAATCCATACAGTAGTTTTTTCAGTTTTGGGTATTTGAACTCCATTCGTGCAATTACGAAAGAACTGCAAAAAGTAATTATTAATTCAAACACAACGGATATGGCGCAGACCTCAAACGTGTTGGCATAAAGCCTTGGAAAATCCAGGGTTTCCAGTGCCCGCTTAAAGTTATCTAAGGTAAAGGCATCCGGAAGAGCCAGCGGATCTGACATTATTTCCGAACTTGTTTTAAACGAAAGTAAAATCATCCAAAGGAAAGGAAAAACCACAAGTCCGGTAATCAGTGCCATGGCAATATACATTGCCGTCTTTTTCTTTTTTGACAACATGTTACTTGCTCCTTTCCCTTGTCAACGTGGTATAAATACCGGTAATAACCAAAGACAGCAGGAAGGTTACTGTGGCAAGGGACATACCATAGCCATAGTCTCCGCTGGCAAAGGTCATAGAATAACTGTAGGTGACCAATGTTTCTGATAAGTGATTTGGTCCTCCTCCGGTTGTCTGCTGTACAATTTCAAAAATCTTAAATACACCGGTAATAATTAAAACTGCTACGGTAGAAATGGTTGATTTCATCATTGGGATGGTTACGCGGAACGTTTTCTGCCAGAAGTTGGCACCATCAATTTTTACTGCTTCCATAACCTCTTCCGGAATCATTTTCAGTCCGGCAAGAAATACGGTTACTAAGTATCCCAATTGCTGCCAAAAGTAAATAATGGCTATGCTGTACGGTGACAGAGTGTCTCCGCCAATCCACTTCTGCTTTAATTCCGGTGCACCTAGGGCATCTAAAATACCATTGATAATGCCAATGTTCGGATCCAAAATATAAACCCAGATAACGCCTACAATAATGGGAGCAATAATTGCCGGAGAAAAGATCAGGGACTTAGAAAGATCTACTGCCTTCAGCTTATTGTTTAACAGTAAGGCTATGAAAAAAGAGACGGTCAGCAAAAGCACAAAGGCAAGGACAAACATGATCATTGTATTTTTGAAGGACATCCAAAACAGCGGATCCTGAAACAATCTGATATAGTTTGTCAGTCCGTTAAACTTTGCTTTTCCTATTCCGGAATACTTTGTAAAGCTGTATCCAACTGCCATTGCAATTGGAATAATAATGAATACCAGATATACCAAAAGCGTTGGAATTACCAGGCCTATTTTGTATCGGGTTTTACTTAACCAACGCATACATTTCCTTCCTTTATTGGGTTGAATGGTGTGCCTGCGGGGAAACGCCAGGCACACCATTCTTTATTCTACTGTCCTACACTCCACATAAGAATCAGGTAGCGGCAGCACTATCCATTTTGGCAAGAGCCTGATCTGTGGTATAGGTTCCCTGCATTACGCCGAACATTGCGTCATACAGAGCTTCCTGTACGGCAGAATTTACGGTCTGATCCGGAGCAGATGCCGGAGTGGACCAGCCGTTTCCAAGAGCGTTAATCATGGCGTTCATGGCATACTGGGTTTCAGTTGCTGCCAGACCTTCATAATTGGTTGCCGGGAAAATAGAGCCTTCATAGGAAAGGGTGGCTGCTTCTTTTCCGAAATAATATTTCAGGAATGCATAAACGGCTTCTTTGGTTTCTTCATCTTCGCCTACCGAGGCGCTGACTACCAGCGGAGCGGACGGAACCTTCATATCAACATCCTGGTTGTAGGAAGAATCCGTAAATTTCGGTCCCCACCAGAAACCAATTTTGTCACCCAGGTTGGTGTCAAATTCAGCGCAGTCCCATTGGCCGGTGCCAAACATGGCCGCTTTACCTTCGTTGAAGAGCTGTTTGGCATCAAAGTATTCAATGGTAGCCATGTTTTCCGGGAATGCATTTGCATCCGCAAGGCCCTTCATCTTTTCAAAGCAGGCTTTCAGATCTGCATTGGAATAGGTTGCCTTTGCAGCCGTATAAGTGGAAAGATTATCTTCCCAACCATAGCGGGAAAGGAATTCGTTGAATTCCCACATGGCATAAGAGCTGTTTTTGCTACCGATGGCAATCGGAGTAACACCGCTGTCTTTCAGTTTGGCAATCATGTCCAGGAATTCTTCATAGGTGGTATCGTCTGTCAGATAACTGATTCCGGCCTTGTCAAACAGTTCCTTGTTGTAGAAGAAGCCCTGTACGTTACACTGATACGGAAGTCCATACTGTGTATCTCCGGATTTGAATGCATCTTCCATTCCGTTCAAAGCCGTGTCAACATCCTGGTTCTCTTTTAGGAACTCGGAAAGGTCCAGAAGATATCCGGCTTCGTTATATTCCGGTGCTTCCGCAGAGTCCAGATGAACAATGTCCGGAAGGGTACCATCCTGCGCAGCCAGCTTCATATTCTTGGAATGTGCTTCTGTGTCACTGGCAACAAATTCTACTTTGTACTTTCCTTTGTAAGCAGCATTGAATGCTTCTACAATGTTGTACGTTACGGTTTCCTGTTCCTTCGGGTTTGCAACGTGAATACCAAATTTAATTACGGTAGCTCCGTCTTCATCTTTGTTTGTCTTCTTTTTTCCGCAGCCGGCAAACAGGCTGAGCACCAGTACGGTTACCAAAAGAATTGACAACCATTGCTTTGTGTGTTTCATTGTCCTACCTCCATAAAATTTTAAAAGTGTTTTATTTTCCGTGTGGAACGGGTTCCACATTGTGCCAAAAAAATTTGTGCCGTTGCGATTTACGCACCCGACCCTCTGTCTTATACATACCCCAAGGCAAATCAGAAGTCAATCATTTTTCTATCAAAAATAACGAATTCGTCATTTTCTTATAACATTCTCTGCTATTCTTGGGCAAATTGCCAGCCAAAAAGTAAAAAAGTAGATGGCACTCCTCCACAACGGTTCAGAAGAGTGCCACCGCAGCTACCAGCTTAAACAAGAGTGGTTTTCCCTTTTCTTAAGGAGACGTCTAAAATAACCTGCTTATTTTCATATTCTGTACCGTTTATTAAATCGCAGATCAGACGGGTGGCTTCTTTTGCCAGCCCTTCAATTGGTTGCACCACTGCCGTCATGCTAGGTTCTACAATTTGTGTAACATAGGTTCCGTCATAGGAAACGCACTTGACGTCCTTCGGCACTTTCCTATGTCTGCGGATAATTTCATTCATGCAGGCAATGGCAACCAAGTCACAACCAAAGACACCATCAAAGGGCCAGTCGCCAATTTTTTCAAAGAGATCCTGCACTGCTTCTTCGTAGTACTCCAGGTCAAAACGGTTCCAGGCCAGTTCATAGTCAAAGCATTCTATCTGGTTTTCTGCCATAATTCTGGCAAATTCGTAATGCCGGTCATGGTACGGGGATTCAATGGCCAAAGAGCCTCTGAAATGGACCACCTTTTTGCAACCATTGGCAATCAACGTTTCCGCAGCCAGACGTCCGCCCTTTTTGTGGTCTACTGCCACCAATGGGATATGTTCGCCCAAATAACGGTCAAACGCAACAATGGGCTTTTTTATTTTTTTGTACTCCCCTACATCCAGGGAATGCACGCCGGTAATAACGCCGTCTACAATGTGGCGATTCAGCATGTCCAAATATTCCGACTCCGCATTGTATTCCTTATCTGTATTACAAAGCATGATTTTAAAGCCCTCTTTGTACAACTCAGCTTCAATATAATGCACCAACTCTGCAAAAAAAGGAACTTCTACGGAAGGAACCAGCACCGCAATGATACCAGTCTTCTTGTGATAAAGATTTCTGGCCAGCTCATTTGGTGTATACTTCAGTTCCTCCATGGCCTGTTCAATTTTTTTCCGGGTCTCTTCTGACACGTACCCGCTGTTGTTCAGGACGCGGGACACAGTACCTACGCCAACTCCGGCTTTTTGGGCTACATCTCTGATTCCGGGCATGAAAAGCCCTCCTGCTCTTACCATGAATTTGTAACTTTGCTAATTCTATTATTGCTGTTTTGAAGCAGATTGGCAAGGAGAATGTGAAACCGGTTCCAGTAGTTTTTCTGAAAGACTTTTCTCTGAACGTTCTTTCAGAAACCTACCTTCCAAAAAGAGCCCGACACGTCGGGCCCTTTTTTCTTGCTTTCTTTACTTGTATAAATCTTCCAACGTTATCAGCCGAACTTCGCCACGCTCCTGTGCCTGAAGAAGTCCATCCGTAAACCCGCCTTTAGAGAAAATATAGTAGTGGTAATTGTTTCCTTTTCCGAAAGCCGATGCGTATTCTTGAATTAAGTCAAGCTCATCTACACCAATTTTCTCATTTCTGTACTTGCATGACCCAATAATATAGTCTTTTCCCTCAACCGGGGTTCCAACAATATCAATTTGTATCTGTTTTTTCTTTTTCGGATCCGTCCCCCACCATTGGCCGATTTCACTCAGTTCAATGGGAAGAGGCTCTGCATAATAAAGCAGATAATCCTGACACATTCTTTCAAAGATCAGGCCCATATAATCGGAGAAATATTGTTTCACCGCATGTGGATAAATCTTTGCAATTCTACCGGAGTCAATAGCACTCATATTGACTGGCACAAAGCGATACCAAAATCGGAAGAAATTATCCGCCAGCAGATAGATAGTTTTTTTCCCCGGCTTTTCAGTAATCGGGGTTTCCTTTTTAACAATACCAAGAGCAATCAGCGTTTTCAGATATTTTGATACAACCGAATTTTCCGTGCCAACCTTCAGCTTGATATCGTTCATCCGCGAGGAACCTTCTGCAATTGCTTTAATGATTGCATTATAAATGGCAGGCTCCCGAAGTTCCTGTTTTAACAGATTTCCAGGTTCCTCATACAGATAACTGGACCGATCAAAAAAATTATCCAGCAGTGCCTCATCCACACTGTCTCTTACATCCAACTTATTAATGTAGTGAGGTACGCCTCCTGTAATTCCATAAATCAGCGCATTCTCTTCTGCGGACAGGGTAGGATGGAACACAGCGGTGTTTTTATAGTCCAACGGCTCCAGTTTAATCTGGCCGGTTCGTCTGCCATATAGCGGACTTTCTTTGCCAAGCACCTGGCTCTCCATAAAACTCATGGACGAGCCACAAAGAATCAGATACATTTTAGAATCTGTCCATTTGTGATCAATAATATGCTGTAGCATTGCGGAAATGGCGGGCTTTGCTTTTGCCAGATACGGATACTCATCTATTACAAAGACAATTCGTTTTTCCTTTGAAAGTGCAGTCAGCTCATCTAAAGCGGCATCATAAGAACTGAATTCCGGTGCAACCTCCATGTCCGGACGTTCATAACTCATAATGGCTTTTGACAACGCCTCCAGATTCTCCTTGTCCGTCGTATTCAAGGCGGAGAAGAAAATGGTCGGCTTATCCTTACAGAACTGGTTAATCAGCGCTGTTTTACCCACACGCCGTCTGCCGTAGATAATCATGCACTCAAACTTATCCCCTGCGTACCGTTTATTCAGCGTCCGCAACTCCGCTTCGCGGCAATAAAACTGACTCATCTTCCACCCTCCAATAAATATACTCGTAAGAAAGTGACTCATGAGTTACTTTCTTACGAGTATAATAAATTATAATATTTGGAAAGTCAATCTCTCCTAAACAAATCCCTTGTATAAACCTTTTCTTCCACATCATCCAGGCAGTTGTCATACCGTTGCGCTCTTGGTGATGCTTCTTCTCCTCATTATTCTAATCAGGCTGTTTGACGATGATGATTAGAATGGTTAGAATACGGAAGCTATCGAAATTAAAGTCCATACGTCATCTCTTTGGTAAAATGTAAGCGACCAAACCAACACGACCAAGGAGAGTACCGCATGGACCACTTACATTGTACTACAGACAAGCACCAAATTGAATTTTGGACTGAAAATGTTCAACTTGTTATTGCAATTTACAACTTTTTTTGCGTACGCTCTTATCCGCTATTGTACCCCCCCCCCGCACTTTTTGTCAATTCCGCACAAACTTCCCAGCCTCCTTTGGGTGGGGATTGAAAAAGCTTCCGCAAATACCCACCCTTTTTGCTTCATTATTGCATCCGTGACTGGCATTTTTATGATGGGTGTTCCTTGAAAATCTGCACATACCCACCCTTTTTGCTTCATTACTGCATCTTTGACTGGCATTTTTATGATGGGTATTCCTTAAGAATCTGCAAACACCCACCCTTTATCAAGCAATTCCTTACCACATTCTTGATGCTTTTGGGTGACTAACGCTGGCAAAACACCGGTATTGTCACCCCTCATCATGCAATTTCTTACCGCTTTCTTGATGCATTTGGGTGACTAACGCTGGCAAAACAACAGTATAGTCACCCTTACAGTCTCTTTTTCAGAAATAAAAAGCATGACTTAAGGGTGACTAGATATGGCAAATCAATAGTATTGTCATCACATTGTCTTCATTAATACTGGTTCAAAGTCCTAAACAGGGGTGACTAGGTGCCGAAATTTCTGCATATAGTCATCACAAAGCAGTAAAATTAAGAAACCGCTCTGCCTTTGGCACAACCTGTGTTTTCGCTTCACCACGTTCCACTTCCCTTAAAGGCAACAAAAGACACAGCCGGCACTGCCACTACAACCAGCGCTTCACTATTTACACTGCACCTTTTACAAAAGAAGGGGCGTTCCGCCAAATTAGACCAGAAGGGGCTCCGCCGGAAATGAAAACAGCACCGTCCAAAACGGTGCTGGGCTGAATCGCACAAGAAGAAATTGCAAAAGTATCATTGTGATGATATAGTTATAGTAGATAGGAGGTGTATCGTATGAAAATTTTTCACGGTTCGGATCACATTATTGAGCAGCCGGCACTTGGCGTCGGGCGGAAGAACAATGACTACGGGCAGGGCTTTTACTGCACAGAGCAACTGGAGATGGCCAAAGAGTGGGCCTGCAAAAACGGGACGGATGGCTTTGTAAACGCTTATGAGTTGGATCTGAATGGGTTGAAGGTGTTGCATCTTGGTGCAGACGGGAACACCATTTTGAATTGGATTGCGGTATTGCTGGAGCATCGGACTTTTAACCTTGACGGCGAAGTATCTGCCAGCGCGCGGGACTATTTAATTATGCATTTTGGAATTGACGTAGACCGGTACGATGTAGTCATCGGCTACCGCGCAGATGACTCCTACTTTGCTTTTGCAGAGGCGTTTGTCAGCAACGCACTGTCTCTGCGGAGCCTTGGCAGGGCCATGCACCTTGGTAAGCTCGGCGAGCAAGTGGTCCTGGTCTCCGAAAAAGCCTTCTCCAGACTGCAGTTTTTAGAGGCGGTACCAATAGAGAAAGAACTTTACGCGGCAAAGTTTTTAGTCAGGGATCAGGAGGCCAGACGGCAATATAAAGAAGAGGTGGCTTCCGCTGCCGTGTTAAAAGACGACCTCTTTGTTTTGGATATCATCAGGCAGGAGATGAAGAATGATGATCCACGCTTACAATGAATTTTATTTGCAGGACGCCAAACGGAATATGGGCGCCATGTTTGATTATGCTGTAACGGATTGTAATTTTGATATTGATTGGTTTAGTGAACTGTTTTTAAAATCCGGCTTTGCCCAATTGTTCGGCAACGGAAGCCCATATGTGCTGGCCGGGATGTCCGGCGTCGAGTTGGCACAGGCAATCATAGATAAAACCTATTGGGGCCAGAAAGAAATGCCTGCGCCAACCATCCGTATGGATAAGACGCCGGCATACTGGGCCGGCTGGGCCGTGGCCGCTTACCAGTGGTACAGTGCGTACCGCTTTCAGGACATTTTTGCCAAGGTAAAAATGTCCGAAGTGGTTGCCATGTACACGCCATTCCACGAGATGGATTTGCAGCAATTCTATAGCGCAATGGATCAAAAGATGCTGCAAATCCAGGTCATGACCAACCTGAAAGCGGTGCGCCAGGCAAGCGGCCTGTCCCAGAAGGATTTGGCGGTGGCTTCCGGTGTCAGTCTTCGGTCCATCCAAATGTATGAGCAACGCCAAAACGACATTGACAAAGCCCAGGGCAAAACCCTCTACAAGCTTGCAACTACCCTTGGTTGCACCATAGAAGACCTCCTGGAAGCCCCCGCCAAGTAAAATTAACTTGTGGAAAAAGGCCGCTTCTGCAGCTCCAAACGCACCAGAAGGGTGGGTATTGAAATAATTTCTGCAAATACCCACCCCTAAATCGCCTGCTTCTGCAGACAAAAGTACACCAAAAGGGTGGGTACATTCCATTTTGCCGGAAGTCCCCACCCTTTTTTCTGCCAATACCTGTCTTGATTTGGTACTTTTATGATGGGTGTTCCTTGAAAAGCTCCATATACCCACCCTTTTTGCTTCATTACTGCATCTTTGACTGGCATTTTTATGATGGG
>CAVHZY010000024.1:0-13261 GCA_963640645.1 uncultured Phascolarctobacterium sp.
ATTTTTAACAATTTAACTATAACAGTATCTGTTTTAAAAATGCAAGAGACCGACAAAAAGTTGCAGGTTTATTTTAAAAGAAATGGTGAAAATCACGACTTTTGCATTGTAAAGCAAAAGTACTTTACAACAATGTGGAGCCAATATAAAACCAACTTCAAGCAAGATTGGGAAAGAATTTTTGAAAAAATCAGAAAGGCCAAGTAGAAAAAGAAGAAGCAAAAATTCACTTTTTTGGTGAATGTAGAAATAACGTTTCGGAGTCTGAAAAAAGCCTTAAAAGAAAAATGAATTTTCTTTGAATATTTGTCAAGAAACTGCGTCTTTTCTGGATTTTACCGTCTTATATGGTAAAATGTTATGCGAATATCTTTACTTATTACAGGCAAAACGAAAAGGAGAACCGACGTGGAAAAGAACAGTAACAAAGGAAGGGGCAGGCTGGATCTGAGTAAGCTTCTTGGCGTACCACACTGGAAGCTGATACGCGCCTACTTAATTGTTTATGATCTGGTGGCCATCTGCCTTTCTTATTTTCTGGCATTGCTGGTTCGCTTTGATTTCCGGGTGTCCTCTATCCCGGCAGATTACCTGCAACCGTATTTGACGTTCATTCCTTATTACGCAGTTTTCTGCATTGTGGTATTTTCCCTTTGCCGCTTATACAAAAGTATTTGGAAGTTTGCCAGCGGGCATGAGTTAATGATGGCCACGGTGGCCTCCGTTGTTACCTGGAGTGTGCATATTCTTGGAATGCATGTTCTGTTTTTGGATCATGAACAGTTCCAGCGGATGCCAATTACCTATTACGTCCTTGGATTTTTCTTCCAGTTTCTTCTGACTTTGTTGCCGCGCTTTTCTTACCGCTTTGTCAATCTGCTTCGGCGGAAACAAACCGAAAACACCCAGATCAAACGGGTTATGCTGATTGGGGCCGGTGCAGCGGGGCAGATGTTGCTGCGGAACATTAACCAGGAAAAAGAAACCAACGAACGGGTGGTCTGCATCATTGATGACAGTCCGAACGCATGGAAACGGTATCTGTTTGGGGTACAGGTGGTTGGCAACAGAAGCACCATTTTTGAAAATGTAAATAAGTATAAAGTAGATAAAATTTATATTGCCATTCCCAGCGCATCCAAAGAAAACATCCGGGACATCCTGGCCATCTGCAAGGAAACCGGCTGTGAAATTAAACGGCTGCCCAGCATGTATAAGGTGTACAACGGGGAAATTAATACCAGTGCCTTAAAGGAAGTGTCCATTGAAGATCTTCTTGGGCGAGCTACTATCCAGGTAGATTTGGAAGAGATTTACCACAATTTACAGAATAAAACCATTCTGGTTACCGGTGGTGGCGGATCCATTGGCTCTGAACTTTGCCGGCAGGTAGCGGCCCACAATGTAGGCCGCCTGATTATCTTTGACGTATATGAAAATAATGCCTATGACATTCAGCTGGAACTGAAAAAGAAATATCCGAATTTACAGCTGGAAACCATTATTGGTTCTGTACGGGATTCGGAGCGGGTCTATAGTGTCTTTGAAAAATATCACCCGGACATTGTCTTCCATGCGGCGGCGCATAAGCACGTGCCGTTAATGGAAGGAAGCCCCTGCGAAGCCATTAAGAATAATGCTATCGGCACGTACAAAACCGCTTATGCCGCCGCCGCGTACGGATGCAAACGCTTTGTTTTAATCAGTACGGATAAAGCTGTTAATCCGACCAACATTATGGGCGCGTCCAAGCGGCTGTGTGAAATGATTATCCAGATCTTTAATCAGATGATTGTAGACGGGACGCCGGAAAAGATACCGCTTTTATATACCCACGCCAACTTTGGCGGAATGGTAACGGAGCACCCGCTGCCGGAACACGTGGAAACGGAATTTGTTGCCGTACGGTTTGGCAATGTGCTTGGTTCCAACGGCTCCGTCATTCCGCTGTTTAAAAGGCAGATTGCCGAAGGCGGCCCGGTTACCGTAACGCATCCGGACATTATTCGTTACTTTATGACTATTCCGGAAGCGGTCAGCCTGGTTTTGCAGGCGGGTGTTTATGCCAAGGGCGGAGAAATCTTTGTCTTGGATATGGGCAGCCCGGTTAAAATTGATGACCTAGCCAGAAACTTAATTAAATTGTCCGGCCATCAACCGGATGTGGATATTAAAATTGAGTACACCGGTCTCAGACCGGGAGAAAAGCTGTATGAAGAAAAGCTGATGGCAGAAGAGGGAATGCGAACTACGCCGAACCAGTTAATCCACATTGGCTCGCCCATTGAAATGGACCATGAAGCCTTCCTGCAGCAGTTAAGGGAACTGATGACTATCAGCTACCGCAATGATGAAAAAGCGGTAATTGAAAAGGTTAAAGACATGGTTCCAACGTATCATCCGTAAGGAAATAAAGAGGTTCTGTTTTGGAAAAAAGAGTTATTCCGTTTAGTCCGCCTGACATTTCCGAATTGGAAATTCAGGAAGTTTGCAGGGCACTTCGCTCCGGCTGGATTACCACTGGGCCAAGAACCAAGCAACTGGAAAAGAATCTGGCAGAGTACTGTCATGTAAACCGCCTGGTTTGCTTAAGCTCCGCTACTGCGGCAGAAGAATTGAATTTACGCGTTCTTGGTATAGGAGAAGGGGACGAAGTACTGGTTCCCGCTTACACCTATACTTCCAGCGCTTCGGCTGTTATTCATACCGGCGCCACGGTCCGCTTTATAGATTCCCAACCGGATAACTGTCAAATGGACTATGACGCCATGGAAGCTGCCATTACCGAAAAGACCAAGGCCATTGTGGCCGTGGACCTGGGCGGCATTCCCTGCAATTATGAACGCATTTATGAAGCGGTAGAGCGGAAGAAGGCCCTGTTCCATCCGAAGGGTGCCGTCCAGGAAGCAATCGGCCACGTGGCCGTTGTGGCGGACAGCGCGCATGCGCTGGGCGCCAGCCGGCATGGAACAATGACCGGTCAGCTTGCAGATTTTACTTCGTTTTCGTTCCATGCCGTCAAGAACTTCACCACTGCGGAGGGTGGCGCCGCCACCTGGCGTCATATTCCCGGTATAGATGATGAAGACTTGTACCACCAATATCAGCTTCTTAGCTTACACGGGCAGTCTAAGGATGCCCTTTCCAAAAATCAGCTTGGTGCCTGGGAATATGATATTGTTGGCCCGTGGTACAAATGCAACATGACGGATATCATGGCCGCTATTGGATTAAAACAGCTGGAACGGTATCCCGGATTACTGAATCGCAGAAAAGAAATCATATCCTGTTATGATGCCATGTGTAATGAACTTGGCGTTTTGCATTTGGAACACTATACGGATGAATACACCAGCTCCGGCCACCTGTACCTGACCAGAATTCCGGGCATTACCACGGAAGAACGCAATGAAATCATCCGGAAGCTGGCAGAACGCGGCATTGCCACCAACGTACACTATAAGCCGCTTCCCATGATGACCGCTTATAAAGACCTGGGCTGGGACATCAAAGATTTCCCGAATGCCTATGCCTATTATCAGAATTTAATTACACTTCCACTGCACACCAAGCTGTCGGATGAAGACGTGGAGTACGTCATTGCCGGTTTCCGGGATGTAGTGAAAGATTATTTAAGAGGTTAACTATGAGTACTTCCAAAGCCGCAACCATTACCCGCCGGGTTATTGCCATAGTGCTAATTATTGCCGCTATTCTGACCCTTCCGGCTTCCTTTTACCTGGATAAGCTAAACCTGCTGAACCGTAACGGCGGAGGCGGTATTGGCAGCCTGATTGGTGGCGCGGATGAAATTGACATGTCAGAGTTTTCCAACCTGACCTATGTGGAAGGCGGATACGGTCTTCCGTCCGGCAAAGTTTACTCGGATAAAAACGTAATTAATATTCTGCTGCTTGGCACAGATGAACATACTAATCATTACAATGAAAACGCCCGTTCGGACTCCATGATTGTAGCGTCCGTGGACACCAAGAAAAATACCATTAAGCTGGTCAGCTTTGAACGCGCCACCGGTGTTCCCATTCTGGACGGTGAATACAAGGGCCAATGGGACTGGCTGACCCACGCGTTCCGTTACGGTGGAGCAGACCTGGTAGTAAAAGAAATTCAAACGGCTTATCTGCTGGATGTACAGTATTATGTACGCGTCAACATTGCCATGCTGGTTAAACTGATTGATGTTGTTGGTGGCGTAGACATTACCATTACGCAGGCAGAAGCAGATTACATTAACAGTGCAAAGGGCTTGTCCACAGCCAATGACGTTGGCCGCGGAAGTGAACTGCAAACCGTTAGCACCGGTACCGTACACATGAATGGTGTTACCGCCATGGTTTATGCCCGTTGCAGAGACATTGACTCCGACTGGGGCCGTATGGGCCGTCAGCGGACAGTTATTCAGGCCGCTGTCAGCAAGATGACCACTCTTAACACCAAGCAGTTAAATAAGATGCTGAATACCATTCTTCCAATGGTACAGACCAATTTGTCTACCAAGACCATTACCTCGCTTATGTTACAGGCCCCCGGCGTTTTGTCTGCCGGGAATGAAATAGAAACCATAACCATGCCGCAGGATGGCACATATGGATCTATGAAAGGAATGGAAGGCAGAAGTCTGTTTGCGGTAGACTTTACCCGCAATTCCAAGGACCTGAAGAAATTCCTCTACGGAGTAGAATAATAAACAGACGGAGAACGCTCATGGTTTTGAAACACTGGGAAGACCTTCCCGCAGAATTGCAAGTGCCGGAAGTCAAACCCTATTATGATTTGCTTGCCAAACGGAAACTCAGCTTAGTATTAAAACGGTTGTTTGATCTGTTGGCCGCTTCCATTTTGCTCATTCTTCTGGCAATTCCCATGCTGGTTATTGCCATCAAAATTAAAAAGGATTCAGATGGCCCTGTCTTTTACCGACAGGAGCGGGTCACCACGTACGGAAAAACCTTCCGCATTCATAAGTTCCGCACCATGGTAGACGGCGCCGACAAAATTGGTACCGCAGTAACGGCAGAAGCTGATCCACGCATTACCGCAATTGGGTCCAAGCTCCGGGATTACCGCCTGGACGAACTTCCCCAATTATTTGACGTCCTTTCCGGCAACATGAGCTTTGTCGGCACCCGTCCGGAAGTTCCAAAGTATGTGGCCGCTTATACCAACGAAATGAAGGCCACCCTGTTACTTCCGGCCGGCATTACCAGTGAAGCCAGCATCCACTTCAAAGATGAAGCCGAAGCTCTAACCGACCCAGCGGATGCAGACCGCGTCTACATTGAAGAAATCCTTCCACAAAAGATGGAATACAATCTTGCAAGCATAAGTAAGTTTAATGTTGCCCATGAGCTGTGGACAATGATAAAGACCGTGTTGGCGGTTCTGTAACACCAGGAGCAAAGGCCATGACAAAACAAGTACAAGTGGAAACCTTGTCTATTGGAATTGTTGCGTATAACGAAGAAAAGTTTCTTCCTGGTTTATTGGAAGACGTTAAGCGGCAGAAATATCCTCACGAAAAAATGGAAATTTTGCTGATTGACAGCTGCTCCACAGACAAAACCCGCCAGATTATGGAAGAATTCCAGGCACAAAACAAAGACTTCTGTTCCGTCCAAGTGTTAAACAATCCGAAAAAAATTCAGGCTGCCGGATGGAATGTTGCCATACAAAATTTTACGGGCGATGCACTGGCTCGCATAGATGCACACACAAAACTAACGCCGGAGTATTCCCAGTTTGTTATGGAAGATCTTCAGGCAGGAGAAATGGTGGCAGGCGGAATTCGGCCCTGTCTGATTGAAAATAAAACGGATTGGGCAGAGGTTCTGTTACAAGTAGAAAATTCTTTGTTTGGCAGCAGTGCCAATTCCACCAGAAGAAGTCAGGAAAAGACCTATGTAAAATCCATGTTTCATGCAACTTACCGCAGGGAAGTGCTTGAAACCGTAGGGCTGTTCAACGAAAGTTTGTTGCGCACAGAAGATAATGAATTCCATTACAGAATTCGAAAAGCCGGATATCAGCTTTGTTATGATCCGCGCATTGTATCCTTTCAATATGCACGCTGTAATTTAAAGCAGATGATGAAGCAAAAATATGCCAATGGAAATTGGATTGGCTTGACGCTCCCGGTTTGTCCCGGCTGTATTTCGGTTTATCACCTTGTTCCGGCCGCCTTTGTATTAGCCATTTTTGTAACCACGTTTTTGGCCAGAAAAGGAATTTGGCAGTTTAGTGCACTGATGTGGAGCTTATACGCTTTATTTGCACTTGTAGGCACTGCAAAAGCCGTTACACAAAATGGCTTTAAATGGCAACACCTACTGATGCCACTTTTATTTTTGTTGTTACACGTGGCATATGGACTGGGTACGCTGGTAGGGTTACTTAATATTCCAAAAATTCGGGAACTGAAAAGAAGCGAAGAATCATAAAAACAGTTTTTGCAAAGTAACAGATATCGGAGGAAGTATAGTGGAAATAAAGGATAAGGTTTCAATTATTGTTCCCGTTTATAAAACGCTACCATACATAAAAAAATGTGTTTCTTCATTGACCGACCAGACGTACAAGAATTTGGAAATAATCTTGGTAGATGATGGGTCCCCAGATGGGAGTGGAACTCTTTGTGACGAACTTGCAAAAGAGGATGAACGCATTCTTGTTTTACACCAACCAAATAAAGGCGTTTCAGCAGCAAGAAATCATGGCTTAACTATTGCAACAGGTGAGTGGATCGCTTTTTGTGACAGCGATGATCAATACGAAAAGCCATTTGTAGAAAAAATGCTTTCTTGCGCATATGAAAATAAAGCGGATTTTGTGGTCTGTAACTATAAAATTCTGAATAGTTATGGGGTGGTGGTTAATAATAGGCTAAAGAACCTAGGCGATTCAAAAAAAAATATGATTGCATTGGGCCCGGTTACCTCAGGAACACATTTGATAAAATATAGTTTGTTTACCAAAGCAAACGTGCAGTATCCGGTTGGCAGAAAGGTTTCAGAAGAATTACCAGTTATACCTGTACTTGTAAAATATGCAGAAAAAATAGCTGTTTTAAATGAACCATTATATATTTACGTCCAAAGAGGAGATGGTACCTCTGCTTCAAATACTCTTTATGGCATGGAGGATTCAAAAGCCTGTTGGGAAGAGATGAATTCCCTGTTGGGAAAAGAATATATGCAGGAATCGGAATATCATGCAATATATACATTTTTGTATGGTGGAGTTTTGCAAATGTGTCGAGCAAAAAAAACGTCTACTGAAATAAAGCGAATGGTTAAAACTTTTGAAAAACAGTTTCCGTCTTACCGTTCTAATCCATACATGAAAGAGATGGGAAAAGTGAAAGTCTTTTTTTTGCAACTGGTACATTTGCATTGGTTCACTATGGTAAAAGGAATGGCGTGGGCACATAGAAAACTAATTAATTAAGGGGGTCTTCTAGTGATCAGTATCATAATTCCTGTATACAATGTTGAAAAATATGTAAGAACATGTGTGGAATCAGTGCTCCGTTTAAAAATAGAAATAGAAATCTTGTTAATTGATGACGGTTCCACTGATACAAGCGGACGTATTTGTGATGATCTGGCAAAGCAGGATAGTCGAATAACCGTAATTCATCAGAAAAATAAGGGACTTTCTGAAGCAAGAAATACAGGCCTTCAAAATGCACATGGAGACTATATCTTGTTCTTGGATTCGGATGATTTTATTGATCCATTGGAAACGGATAATTTGTTAAAAGAATCCTTTGTTGGAGCAGATGTTATATTGGGACTTTACTGTAATTACTATGAGTATACATCTTCCTTTGAACCAGAAATTTGTGAAGCTCTTTTAAATATGGAAGGATTGGTTCCTATTCATACTTTTTTGGAAAACATGCCAAAAGATGGGCAAAGTTGTTACATGGTTGCATGGCGCTTTGTTGTTCGTCGTGATTTTTTACAAAAAAACAATCTTGTGTTTTTCCCGGGGATTTATCATGAAGATGAAGACTGGTCTCTTCGAACGTTGTGTGCAGCAGAACAAGTATTGGTTACTCATTATTACTTTTACCAGTACCGACAAGATCGAAAAGATGCAATTACTGCAACGGTGACGCCAAAACACATATGGGATAAGTTCCTGATTATGGAGCGTGAAAAAACTCTCTTAAATGAATTCCTGTTTGACAAAAAGAAAGAAACATATATACGTTGTCGTATGGCACAATTGTTTCTAAGTAATATGCTAGATTTGCATGTCCTTGGTAAAGAAGAAAGAAAAAAAGCATATAATAAACTGCATAGTCTTTATGCTGTATGTAAAGGCTACTTTGCTGGTCCGATAGGGCATTTTACTGAATTTGGAATAAAAATTTGGGGAATTGAAGGATGTTGCTTTTTGCTTTGGCACATGAAGAATATGAAGGTCATCGTCAAAGGAATGTTGAAAAAAAGGAGAAAAAAGTGCAGTGGAAAAGTTCTATACCAGTTGTGAGAAGATAGATTTGTGGGTAAATAAGCATAAATTAATACAATTTATTTGCTCATATGATGCAGTAGCATTTTTCTATGGTATTTTTTTGTTTCTGTATGAAATAAAATTTATGCGAAATGTTGTACCGATAGTTCATCCTGCATTAATTATATGGGCAATTTTTGTCTCTACGTATAATCTCTTCGTACGAAGGCAGATAGGAAAATATCCTCGGAAATCTATAATTTTGGCCTTTATTGTTCTAACTGCAATTTCAGCAATTATTAATATGAAAGCTGGTTTTTGGGGTAATGTAAAAGCGTGGATTTTAACAATTTTACCTCTTTTTGCTTTCTTTTTAGTTTGTTATGACAAGCCAAAAGAGAAACGCGAAGAAACATTTCTTCGCGTTTTGTCTGGCGGGGCTGTCGTTATTTTTATAGCATCTTTTATTTCTTTAATCCTGTATATAATTCGGTATGATGGTTATTATGAACTCTTTGGAGTAAAAGAACATATCGGCTTGTATGTATATGATAGTACGAATCCTCAATCAGGATTGTTGCTATTTGGTGTTCACTATGATACAAATCATGCGGCAATGTATGCCATTGCTTTTGCGGGATACAGTTTAATACTATTTAATCACTGTAAGCGAAGCAAGACTCGAAAAAAAAGTCTTAATATTTTAGGCAAGATTTTTGCCGTTTTAAATTTTATTGTGCAAATATGTTATTTTCCTTTAGCCAATTCACGTGGTGGCTGGTTGTGCCTTTTTGTTGCTACAACGGTTACACTGTTATTCTTTCTTTGGAAGAATAATATGAAAAAATCTTTTTCTGAAATAACAAAAATTATACTATCGTTTGCCCTTGCGCTTTCCTTAGCAGTTGTGTCTTTGAGTGCATTGTTAGCAGTAAGGCAGGGAATGGTAGGGATATCTACTATTGTTGCAAAGAATGAAATTACTTCGGAAGCCAATAAAGAAGGTGCTACTGATAGCTCTGATAGCGAAGATAAAAATACAGGCCGGGATTTAGATAAAATCAACAATTTTAATAAACCTAATGAAGTACCAGGATCCGGAAGATTAGAACTGTGGGAAGAGGCACTGAAACTTTATACAAAACATCCAATCCTAGGTACAGGCGGTGAAAATAATGTATATTACTCAAACTATTATGGGATAGGTTGTTCGTTTGTTCAAGGAAAAGCGGTGCATAACAGTTATTTGGACTTGTTGGTAAATTACGGCGCAGTTGGTTTTTTACTACTTATTTCATTTTTTATAGGGTGCCTGAGGCTTGTATTAAAAAATCTTTTTGATCAAGAAAGGAATATGAGTTTTTCATACTATGTAGTTTTTTTGCTGACAGTTATGATGAGTGGGGTAATGGGCCTTTTAAGTTGTGCTTTTATAAATACAACAGCTATGTACTATTTGTTACTTGTTTTTTGTGGGTTCCTTGAGCCGAAAAGAATGGATGTGGAATTAAGTCATGAGTCAAAAGATTAGTATTCTTACACCGGTATATAATGCACAAGATTTTTTGGAAGAATGCATTCAATCCGTGTTACATCAAAACGCAAATTTTGAAATGTTGCTTGTGGATGATGGATCGACGGACGCAAGTCCAGAAATCTGTGATGCCTTTGCAAGATTGGACACACGTGTTAAGGTAATCCATCAAAAAAATGCTGGGCCAACCGCTGCAAGAAAGAAGGGAATGCATGTTGCAAAAGGTGATTACCTACTTTTCTTGGATAGTGATGATTACCTTGCTGATGGATTACTAAACCATTTAGAAGACATAATAGAATCATCTTCTCCAGATGTGATTCTTTTTTGCGGTACTGAATTTGGAAGGAACGAAAAAAAACTGGTATCTCCCTTGCTTGCACCTGGTGTTTACCAAGGTAAGAATATGCAAATTGTACGAGAAAGTATAATTTTTGATACGAAGAGCCAGTTGGCAATTCCATATGGCGTTAGTATGAAAGCTTTTAGAAGAGAGAGGTATGAGGTTTATCAGGAAATGGTGCCAGATTCTTTGTATAAAGGAGAAGATTTGGCAGTTTGTGCACCTTTTATTTCTGAGGCGGATAGTGTAGTGGTATCAGATTATATGGGGTATTTTTATCGAGAAAACCCCAATTCAATAATGCACACTTTTAAGGAAGCTGATATTAACCAGATAAAAGATGTTGCAACTTATTTAAAGGAGAAAATGGATCCTTTTTATACCGGGCGGATTAATGAATATGTCTTAACTCATTATTTTGACTATTTGGATCAAGTTATGCAAAATTTTGGATATATAGAGTATCGTCAGCTAATAAAAAGTTCCTTGGATAGGACACTCGCTTTAGATTTGAAAAACACTCAATGTCGAAGCGACAGAAAAATGGACCATATCGTTTATTTCTTGATGAAGCAGAGGCTTTGGACCCTTTTATGGATTGCTCGTCACTTGAAACCTCCTAAAAAAATATAAAGAGTGGGGGAAGAGAGATGCCTGAAATTTCAATAATAGTACCCGTATATAAGGTGGAGAACTATCTTGAGAAATGTATAAATAGCATATTAGAACAGACTTTTACAGATTTTGAATTAATTCTTGTAGATGATGGCTCTCCTGATGGGTCTGGTCAAATTTGCGATATTTATGCAACTATTGATAGAAGGGTTAGGGTAATACACCAGGAAAACGGTGGCCTTTCTGCTGCACGCAATGCTGGTTTGGAAAGCGCAACAGGGAGATATATTGGATTTATAGATAGTGATGACTACATACATCCAAAAATGTATGAAAAACTTTATGAAGCTCTTCAAAAGAACAAGGCAGATCTTAGTATCTGTAATTATAACTATGTTGATAATTATGGAAATATTGATTCTGAAAAACAAAGGAAAGATCACATTGTTACCGAAGTTCTTAACAGAGAAAAGGCTTTTGAAAAGATTGATCCATTGGTAGAAGGTTATTCCTTTTACGTTACAGCATGGAACAAACTTTATAAAAGAGAACTATTTAAGAATATAAAGTTTTTAAAAGGTCATGTTCATGAAGATGAATATATTGTGCACCACATTTTTTCACGGTGCTCTAAGATTGCCGTAATTGAAGATCCCCTATATATGTATGTTCAGCGGGATGGAAGCATCATGAACTCAGTGGGAACACAGAAATCTTTGGATGCAGGATATGCTATGCTGGATCGTTATTTCTTCTTTAAAGAAAATAAAAAGGCATTACTTGCTAAACATACTTTACAAGGTGCAATTTGGATTATGTGTGATTTTTTGAGTCAGACGCAAGATAAAGACAGTAGTAATGAAATTAATACTTTGGTAAAAGAAATTTTACGTAGAGCCTTTTGGGAATGTGATATTCGCTTGCTTCGACTTGTTAAAGCATGGATAGATTATCTTCTTCAAATACGGAAAATTGATAGATAGGAAGCGCAAATGAATAATAACTATTCTCGAAAACACATAATAAATGGTATGGCTTGGAAAATGGGGGAGCGTCTAATGAGTCAAGGCGTATCTTTTGTTGTTTCAATTATTCTAGCTCGTCTTCTGCAACCTGATGACTATGGTCTTATTGCAATTATTACCATTTTTATTAATGTTGCATCTGTGTTTATAACGAGTGGGTTTGCCACTGCCTTGATACAAAAGAAAGATGCCAACAACACAGATTTTTCAACGATTTATTATTGTAGCCAAATTTTTTCGATATTTCTTTATTTAATTCTTTTTTTTATAGCTCCTTTTGTTGCCTCCTTTTATCAACGAGAAGAGCTGATTCTCTTATTACGTGTTTTTGCAATACAAATACCGATTAGTGTTTATAATTCTATTCAAGTAGCATATGTGTCACGGCATATGAATTTTCAGAAGATTTTTTCTGCATCAGTCATTAGTGCTGCAGTGAGCGGAGTAATTGGTATTTTATTAGCTTATTTGGGCGCGGGTGTATGGGCTCTTGTTAGTCAAACCTTAGCCGCAACTGTTGTCAATACTGTGGTGATGCAAATTACTGTGCCGTGGCATCCAAGTCGAACCTTTTCTAAAGAATCAGCGAAGCCTCTTGTAAAATATGGATCTCGAATTTTAATAGCAGATTTGAGTGGCACTTTCTTCGGTGAATTACGAAGCCTCATTATTGGAAAAGTTTATACAAGTTCTGATTTGGCATTTTATTCCAAAGGGCAGCAAATCCCAACCATGATAACAAGCAATTTAGGAAATACCATCATGACGGTTATGTTCCCTGCGCTTGCTAATGAAAATGATGACATTAATCAGGTTAAACAGATGGCTAAAAGAAGTATGAAAGTTTTGTCATACCTTTTAGTCCCGTGTATGCTTGGCTTAGCGGCTGTAATGAGACCTTTGGTTTTACTACTTTTTACTGATAAATGGGAACAGATGGTTCCTTATGCACAGGTATTATGTATTGGGAATTGTGTGGGGGTTTTTGGAGTAGTTTCTTTGCAGGTCCTCAAAGCTATAGGGCGAAGTGATGTGGTATTTAAACTTGAAATATGGAAAAAGCCAGTTTATGTAATTCTGTTGATTTTAGGAGTTCACATCAATGTTTTTGCAATTGCTGTTACGATGGCCGTTTATGATATTTATGGTGTTTTTGTAAATATGTTGCAACTAAAAAAATATATAAACTATGGCTTGCACGAACAAATGCGGGATCTTCTTCCAGCTTTTCTTTTGGGGGTGGCTATGGCTATTGTTGTATAT
>CAVHZY010000025.1:0-10624 GCA_963640645.1 uncultured Phascolarctobacterium sp.
TGGTCAAATGCATAGCTTAATGGAACCCCGCGTGCAACGCGGGGTTTTCTGATTACAAAAAGGCTGTGTCCGAAGACACAGCCTGAAATACTTTATTTACTTTTTGCTAAGCGTGTAGTCTCTGTCAGGAACAATGGTGACGTCATAGTCAGGATACAGCTCCCGAACCTTCCCCTTCAGCTCTAAGATCTTGGGAAGCGGCTCTTTAATATCAAAGCTGATAACCGCATCAAAGCTCATTTGCTTTTCTTTGGTATCTACAAAGAACGCGTGAATCTGCAGAACATCCGGGTCCTCCAGAAGGGTTGCTTTAACGGCATTCCGCATATGGTAAACTTCTTCATCCTGTACGTTAATGGAGTAGAAGCCGAAGTAGAAGAATACGCCGTATTCGTTAAAGAGTTCAATATTCAGCGGATGAATAATCTTGTAAGCATCCCGAATGGTCAGCTGTTCATCCAGTTCCACATTAACGTTGCCAATATAAATGTTTGGACCGTAGTTGTGCAGAATCAGGTCATACGCGCCTTCAATGCCTTCCGTATTGCGAATTTTTTCCATTAATTCGTCTGCCAGTTCCGGCTCCGGACGGTCACCCATCAGCTTGCTGATAACATCAAGCACAATTTCAATACCGGCTTTCAGCACAAAGAGGGAAACCACTGCGCCAACCCAGCCGTCAATAATCAGGCCGGTAAACTTGGTTACCAGGGCGGCAATGAAAGTAACTCCCGTAATAATGGCGTCTGACAAAGCGTCCTGGCCAGAGGCCACTAAATTCGGCGAGTTATTTTTCTTCCCCGATTTCTTAGTGTAAATTCCCAGGAAGATTTTAGCCAAAATGGCTACCACCAGCAGGATTAATGCCATTGTGGTATAAGTACTTTCTTCCGGTGTAATAATTTTCCGAACGGAATTAATTAAGAATTCGGTACCGGTTACCAGCACCAGAACAGCAATAATCATACTGGAAAAGTATTCCATCCGGCCAAAGCCAAACGGATGCTTTCTAGTGGCGCCCTTTCCTACAATGGCCATGGTAACAATGGTAACAATGGAAGAAATACTGTCACTGAAGTTGTTGATGGCATCCGAAATAATGGCAATAGAGTTGGATGCCAGTCCGACAATAACCTTGATGGCACCCAGTGCTACATTGACTAAAATACCAACAATGCTGGTAATAATAACGCGGATCATGCGCTTATAACTGATTTTCCCATCTCCGGTGGAATCTTCCATTTTTTCCTTTTGTGCTTCGGAAAGGGAAGGTTGCGCTGCAATCTGCTTTGTTTTTTCCTTTTTCATAAGAAGCCTTCTTCCTATTTCTGAATTATACGTTAAAGCGGAACAGAACTACATCGCCATCCTGCATGACATAGTCCTTTCCTTCGGAGCGAACCAGGCCCTTTTCTCTGGCGGCGGCCAGGGAGCCCTGCTCCAGCAAGGTCTGATAATTGATGACCTCGGCGCGGATAAATCCACGTTCAATGTCTGAGTGGATTTTTCCCGCTGCCTGCGGGGCCTTTGTCCCCTTCTTAATGGTCCAGGCACGAACCTCCGGTTCGCCTGCCGTTAAGAAGGACATCAGGCCAAGCAAATCATAAGAGCGCTGGATCAGCAGGTCCAGGCCGCCCTGTTCAATTCCCAGATCGGCAAGGAACTCGGCTTTCTCTTCCTTGCTTAAGGAGGCAATTTCCGCCTCCAGCTCAGCACAAATCGGGAGCACTTCAGAACCTTCGGCTTCGGCAATGGCCTTGACCGCCTGGTACCGTACATTCGCGTCAATTCCGCCAAGGAAGTCCTCTTCGCCCATGTTGCAGGCATAAATAACCGGTTTGTTGGTCAGGAGGTTAAAGTCTGTCAGCAGCTCTTTTTCGTCCTCCGTTACTTCCACGGTACGGGCGCAAAGGCCATTGTCCAGTGCCTCCTTATAGCGTTCCAGAATGGCCAGTTCCTTGCCCAGGGATTTGTCCCCTTTCATGGCTTTCTGCACTCTGACAATCCGCTTATCCAGTACTTCGGCATCTGCCAGAATCAGCTCCAGGTTAATGGTTTCAATGTCCCGGCCGGGATCAATGGATCCCTCCACGTGAACAATGTCATCATTTTCAAAGCAGCGAACCACATGAATAATGGCATCCACTTCCCTGATATGGGACAGGAACTTATTCCCAAGGCCCTCTCCTTTAGAGGCACCTTTTACAAGACCTGCAATATCTACAAACTCAATACTGGCCGGTACTACACTTTTTGGATGATACAGTTCTGCCAGTAAATCCAGACGCTTATCCGGAACAGCAACCACCCCTACGTTTGGCTCTATAGTGCAAAACGGATAGTTTGCACTTTGCGCACCCGCATTGGTAATAGCGTTAAACAGAGTACTTTTCCCAACGTTTGGTAATCCGACGATGCCTAATTTCATAGTTCTTTTTCCTACTCCTTCTTGTTCGGACATTAACTCTGGCTATTGTATCACATTTTCCCGGTTACTACCGCCTAATTTCCTACTTTTTTCTCTTTAAAATTCCAGGCAAAATCCGTACGGGTAGCAATGCCGTTCCCGCTCTTACACGTGGCATAAAAACACCCAGTTGCCGAGCGGTGTAAAAACAGCTTGGCAGCCGGGGTGTCCGTATTTGGGTTTCTTTCATTATTTTCTGTTTTGGTGCTTATCCTTTACCCTTTTAACAATGGTTTTTATTCCTACTGTTGTAAAAGCAATTAGGCCGCAAAAGATAGACAGGAAGCCCAGCGGCAACAGAAAGAAGTTTTCATGCAGGATGCCGCTTGCGTCAACGTATTCCACTGAAAAAGCCTTGATTACCAGCAAAAGAATGCCAAGACAGAGTAATAAAGCGCCGACTACTATGGTAATGGCATTAAATCTGGCTCGCCTGGTTTCACTGCCATCCTGAATAATTTTTTCTGTCATGTTGTTCATTTTGTCCTCCCCCTTAATTAACTGGTCCAACGAGATCTGAAATACGTCCGACATAAGAATCAGCATTCCAATGTCCGGAAGGTTCTTATTGTTCTCCCAATTGGAAACCGCCTGCCGGCTGACATTCAGCCTGATGGCAAACTGCTCCTGGGTTAAATTCTTTTCCTTGCGAATTGCTTTAATTTGCTGGCCAAAATCCATGAGTGCACCTCCTGGGTCATACTATTTCTCTTGTAGTCTGCTTTTCTTGTACTCTGCTTTTCTTGTACCCTGCTTCAGGTAGTTTTACGTCTATAGTCCTGTTTTCTATGGTTTTGTCTATATCCTGTTTGCCTGTGGGACTGTTTCCAATGGTTTCCTTTGTCCGCAGTTCCTTTTGGCCACAATTTCCTTTGCTCATACCCCTATTCACCATAGCTTCACTCAGCCTGGTTTCAGATTACACAAAGATGGGCCGATTGGCAAGAAAGCAATGCTTGCGTTCCGCTTTTTTCCGAAAAACCTTGGCGTCAAGCGGTCCTTGCGTCAGGTAATCCTTGCATCTTGCGCAACCGGCCACAAGCCGCGTACCATCCTCTGGCTACAAGCCATGGGCTCTTCTCAGTATTTGTTTGGGTGGCAAACTTACCATTTCTTTCCTATTTGCCACCCAAATTCCACTTTGTGGTGGCAAATGAAGCTGCAATCCCGAATTTGCCACCATGATCAGCACTTACCAACCAAGCCCACGCCAATCCCACCCTACTCCTCCAATAAAACCAACCCCAAAGCAAATCCACAATAAAAAGGCTAACCCCCACGCAGTGGCGCGGGGGTTTCAAACGTCCAGATTTTCCAATTACAATATCCAAACTCAGCAAAAGAAGACCCATAAGAAATCTTCCATTCTCTAAAATCATTCTCCAAGATAAAAGTACCGTACTCCACGTGTTCAGCTGCTCACCCATTTCCAAACCTTGCAGCCAGTTTCTTCCGAATCAAGCCAACATTAAACGGCACCTGCTTCGACTCAAAGGAAAATAAAAAATCTTTTCCGACTTTCAGGCCTGCCATTTCATAGCGCTCCATCTTTAACAACGCTGCTGTTTGATAATCTACTTCATCCATCAATCCGAAATGTTCAAAATAGACCTCCGTTCGCGTATTCACGTCCAAAATCGTGAAGTCGGGATAGACCAATTTTCCATCTAACTTCAGTGGTTTTTCATATTGATAAGGTAGCTGCATCGCATAAAGAAGGTTTGCAATCATCATTTCCGACTTGGAGCGCACCTTTTCGCCCCGGTCCGTTGAATAAACCAGAGCGTCCGCATAATAATCCAGTTGCGACTCCCCCTTTGCCCCCAAAGCCATCCACTCCTTCACATAGTCGGCAGCGGTCACAAAGCCCGGGTTCACGTATTCAGAAAGTGGCGCTTTCAGGGCAAGATACACTGTTTCCGGATCCGTAAGTTCACCTAGCAAATCGACAATTTTTGTCATTGCCTCCAGATTTTTTTCGTACCCGGCGAGCAAGTTTTTTTCATATTTCTTCTGCGCCAACTGACGAATAGTGGCTTCATCGCTCCTGGAAAGATACTGACGGCCCTCCGTCCCCTGCCCGATTCTGCAATAGAATTGGTAGTTTTGTCTATTTTTTGCAACGCGCAATTCTCCCTCTGGCGATGCAGCTATCCTCTTTTTCAAACTTTTTATCTCTTGTTGTTCAGCTTTGATTTCTATTTGAAAGTCCTTTGTTAACTTTACAGGATTGATTTGATTCACGGCCAACTCCTTTTCTTTGAATATAGTTTTACCTCTGATTTTTTAGGTCATTCTTCCTGGCCTTAAAGTAGCATGTTCATCGGCAAAATCCAAGTGAAAAGCAGAAAAAAGACCACTCGTTCTGACGAGCGGTAGCTATGTTGAAGAAGGGGCGCCGTTCGCGCCAAATTTGTATTGTTGTACGTTGCTGCCAGAGGGGTCTTCCGGGTTGCAGTTAAACTGTCTGCCCAAACTTAGCTCTGCGGCAACTATTGCCAACAGCTCCAACTCATCCGGTCCTTATTCGAACAGTGTTCGTCACGTTGGGAATTGTTGCTCCAACTCTATTCTGGTGGCAAATCTGCCACTACTACTCCATTTGCCACACAAATTCCGCTTTCATGTGGCAAATGAAGCATCAGCCCCAAATTTGCCACCATAATCAACTGTCACCAGTCAGCCTCCGGCTTTTCCAGCCCTTTTCTGGTGGCAAATCTGCCCCTGCCACTCCGTTTGCCACCCAAATTCCACTTTGTGGTGGCAAATAAAGCATCAGCTCCCAGTTTGCCACAATAATCATCAGCCACCAGTCAGAACCCAGCTTTTCCAGCCCTTTTCTGGTGGCAAATCTGCCCCTGCCACTCCGTTTGCCACCCAAATTCCACTTTGTGGTGGCAAATGAAGCCGCAAGCCCAAATTTGCCACCATAATCAACGGCCACCAGTCAGAACCCAGCTGTTCCAGCCCTTTTCGTGTGGCAAACTTGGCACTCCCACCGCAGTTTGCCACACAAATTCCACTTCTGTGTGGCAAATGAAGCATCAGCTCCCAGTTTGCCACAATAATCATCAGCCGCAGCTGAAAGCAGCTGCGCTAAATCAGCCCAACTAGTTTCCAGATAATAGGGAAGACAGATGACTTGTGGACTTTTCGTTCATGAAAAATGTTCAAGTTGATTTTACAATCGGCCAACCGTTTTCTAATTACAAAAAGTCCTTCCCCGGTGGATTTCTCCGTGTCCAGGGAAGGACTTTGTTTTTGCGTTTGCTTTTTGTCTGCTTGCGTGGGACCTGCTGGAGATACCGTTGGCGAGTTAGTAAGTTCAACCGAAAGCCTAGTCACGGAAGGGCTTGCTGCAAGAGGACCAACCACGTGGAGTTTAGTCACTGAAAGCTTTGGTGTACTCCACTATCTGGCAGTTCAGGTCGGATTCGTTGAACGCTTTCAGCGTTCGGGTGGTCCAGTCGGAAGGGTTAATTGCCGGAAAAAAGGTGTCGGCGCCGGGGAAGCTGGCGTCTACCTGTGTTAAATACATTTTATCAGCATATGGATAAAACCAGTTGTAAATGTGGCCGCCGCCGATGACGAAGACTTCGTCTTCGGAATCCCCGTAGCGTTCCAGTACCGCTTCCGGGCTACCAAAGGCAAGGATGTCATCCGGCAGAGCTGCCGGGTTATGGCTAATAACAACGTGGGTCCGATTGGGAAGGCGTCTGCCGTGAAAGCTGTCAAAGGTTTTACGGCCCATAATGATGGTATGGCCAGTGGTGGTTTCTTTAAAGAAGCGCATATCTGTCGGCAGATGCCAAAGCAGGGCTCCACCCTGTCCAATTTCATTACCCGCGCCAACCGCGGCAATTAAGGTAATCATCTATTATAAATCTCCTTATAGTAAGTTTTACTATGTATAGTATGGCTGACTATTAGTGGCCTGACTACTAGTGGCACGGCTACTAGTGGCCTAACTATTAGTGCCTGACTACTAGTGGCACGGCTACTAGTGGTGTGGCTTCCCGTGCTGACACTTTTTAATATATTCCTAAATTTGCCAGATAAACTGCTCTGATAAAATCTGCGCGTGAAATCCTTATGCTATAAAAATTTAAAAAGTTATTGAGCAATGGGGAAAGCAATTTTTCCCATGTGCCGGTAGTTTTCTATTTTAATATCCTTCAATTCAGAGGATGAATCCAACTGGAAAAAGTCGGTTACTTCCGGATTAATCCACAGCGTTGGCGCCGGGTAATCACCAGCTTCATGAAAGCGGCGGATCTGCTCCCGGATGCCATCCACCTGATTTACGTAGATGTGAGCATCTTTAATACTCCAGTCCAGCGTGCCTGGCTGCAGGCCGGTGCAGTGGGCAATCAGACACAGCAGGGTTGCGTACTGGGTCACATTGAACGGGAGGCCAAGCGGAACGTCACAGCTGCGCTGATGCACAAAGACGTTCAGCCTGCCGCCTGTTACGTCCCATTCACTGGACCAGACGCAACTGGGCAGTACGGCCGTGGGAATGTAATCATCCTGCCAAAGGCTCATGACCATCCGGCGGTCTGTCGGATTATTCTGAATGCTATCCAGCAGGTGCTGGGTTAATTGGAATTTTTTTACGATGTAGCCATACGCAGTGCCAATGGTATGCGCCCATTCCGGGCCGAACTGCCGTACCACCTGCTGTTTCTGCAGGCCACCTGCACCGTCCGGCACCATCTGTGTTGCAGTCCAGCTGCCGTCTTCTGCAATTTCCCATTCGTCCCAAATATGCACGTTGCGTTCCTGCAGCCAGCGCACATCATTGGACTGGGCCTGATAAATCCAAAGCATTTCCAAAATGGCCTGCCGGAAGAAGAGCTGCTTGGTGGTCAGCACCGGAAACTCTTTCCCTACATTCAGCTGAAAATGATGGGAAGGCACTTTAATGGTGTTGACACCGGTGCGGTTCTCTACTTCCACACCATCACTTAAAATCCGTTCACACAAATGGATATATTCTTTATCCCACTGAGACATGATAACCTCTCATTCGTTAATTACTTTTACCTGGCAAACCTTCATGGCCTCCAGCGCATTGTGATGTGTTTCCGGGCTGACGCCTGCGCAGCAGGACGCATCCACCAGCAGCGGTACTTCCGGCAAAAACGCCTTTGCAATCATGACGTTGGAAATAACACAGATATCAGTGCACAAGCCAATAAATTCAATACTTTCAATCGGCGTTTCATCATTTAGTTCCGACAGCAGGAGGCCCAGTTCATCCGAGCCGAAGGTCAGCTTATCAATGACAATGTCACCCATATACGGTTGCAATTCCTCCCGGATTTGCCAACCGTCGGACTGATACAGGCAGTGCGGGACAGGCAAATTCCGACCCTCCTGGGTGTTCAGATAATCATCAAAATGCGTATCTCTGGTAAAGATGACCGTGCCGTCAAAGTCCTTCAGCTTCTGCTCCACCTTCGGCACAATGGACTGGGCCTCTGCCGTACCAAGTGCGCCGTCAATGAAATCATTTTGCATATCTACAACTATCAAAACCTTCATACCTGCGTCCTCCTTTTCCCGGGCGAGTCAGTATTTTTCTATACGATACGTTATTTCACACCAAGGGTTTCCGGATCTACCAGCGAGGCAGCCATAACCGCTTTAATGGTGTGCATCCGGTTTTCCGCTTCGTCAAACACAATGGAAGCCGGGCTTTCAAAGACTTCGTCTGTGACTTCCATTGCGTCCCTGCCGAAGCGTTCGCCCATTTCCCTGCCAACCGCAGTGTTATGGTCATGGTAGGCCGGCAGGCAGTGCATGAATTTGCACTGCGGCCCGGCGTTTTCCATCAGACTGCGGTTGACCTGGTAAGGAGCTAAATCGCGGATACGCTCTTCCCAGACTTCTACCGGTTCCCCCATGGAAACCCATACGTCTGTATAAATGATGTCGGCTCCCTTAGTGGCCTTCATTGGATCTTCTTCCAAGGTAATAGTGGCACCGTTCTCCTCTGCAATGGCCCGGCATTCCTGTACCAATGCGGCATCCGGGAAATATTTTTCCGGTGCGCATGCGGTAAAGTGCAGGCCCATTTTGGCACAGCCCACCATTAAGGAGTTGCCCATGTTGTATCTGGCGTCTCCCATGTAAACAAAGTTTAATCCTTCCAGCTTGCCAAAATGCTCCCGGATGGTCAGGAAATCGGCAAGGATCTGCGTTGGATGAAATTCATTCGTCAGGCCGTTCCAGACCGGCACTTTGGAATACCGGGCCATAGTTTCCACTATCTCCTGAGCATATCCACGGTATTCAATGCCCTCAAACATGCCTGCCAGCACCCGGACCGTGTCCGCAATGCTTTCCTTTTTTCCAATTTGGGAATCCTTCGGATTCAGATAGGTAGAGCCCATGCCAAGGTCATGTGCCGCCACTTCAAAGGAGCAGCGGGTCCGGGTGCTGGTCTTTTCAAAAATCAGCGCCACGTTTTTTCCCTTACAGTAATCGTGGGCAATTCCTGCCTTTTTCTTGGCTTTTAAATCTGCAGCTAAGCGCAGATAATAATCAATTTCAGCCGGTGTAAAATCCAGCAATTTTAAAAAGTCAGTTCCCTGTAAACTCATCCTGAAATATCTCCTCAAAAAACGTTTTTTTACGCTTCAAATAATGCATAAATGGTACAACAACGCGGCTGCTTAGTCAATAGAATGGCCCTGTGCAAGTCTTTTGACATCTGTCCAACATTTTGCACAAAAAGGTGTTCTGCTTTTAGGCTTTTAGACACTTGTCAAGCATCTGAATTTATGATACCTTTAAGGACATTAAAAATGTGAATTTTGGTTCATACCACTGGGGGATTTTTTATGAAGTATGATTTATCCAAAAAGCCGAATCGCGGAGTATGTAACACATTAAATATTTTTTACACAACCATGATGGGCCTGCTGCAAAAGAAACCTTTTGAAAAAATCACCGTCAACGAAGTCTGCCGCGAAGCCAATTTTCCCCGCGCCACCTTCTACAATTACTTTGATGACAAATATGACCTCCTGGAATACTGCTGGTCCGTTCTTTCAGAGCAGTTCCAGGTAGAAAATCTGAACAAGCCAAACGATATTACTGTGGACACGGTGCTGGACCGCATTTACGATTACCTTATTGTGGAAGGTGAAAACATCAGCCGCATCATGGTTTACAATAAGGAAGACGGCTATATGCAGACAAGCCTTTTCAATTACATTAAGCGCAGTGTCTTTGAAATGTGCAAGGCAACGGAACAACGCGTTACCTTTGCCATTCCAAAGACCTTAGTTGCCGAGCACTACAGCAACACCCTCATGCTCATCTTCAAATGGTGGTTTATGGAAGGCCATCCGCTTTCCCGCGCCGAAGTCCATAACCTTTTAGACCGCCTCCTTTACGGCAAGCTGTTCTAACTGCACTTCTCCTTATTGCAATTTCCTTTACTTGGCCTTATTACTTCCTTCGCCTTATTGCAATTTTCTTTACTTTGCCTTATTACTTTCTTCGCCTTATTGCAATTTTCTTTACTTTGCCCTATTACTTGCTTCGCCTTATTGCAAGTGTCTTCTTTATTGTATTTTTTCTTTTCATTTCAATTTTCTTTTTAATTCTGCCCGTTTAATTTTTTCTTTTAATTTCATCTTTTTAGTTCCATCCCTTTAGTTTTATTCCTTTAGTTCCTATCCTTTTAAATTCATCCTTTTAATTCCATCTTTTTAATTCCATCCTTTTAAATTCATCTAAAAAGAGAAAGATCCCGCAGCCGCGAGCTCTTTCTCTTTTTTGCACTTTTCCCCATTAAGTCCTGCCAGACTACGTGTGATTTCAATTTTTTCTATCAATAACACGTAATCCCTATCCAAAATTACGTGTTATTTTTACTTTTTCCCAGAATCACACGTAATCTGGCAACCAGAAGCTGAGCTACAGTTTTCTGCGTTAAGCCTTGCCGGACTACGTGTAATTCTGATTTTTTCTATCAATAGCAGATACCTCTGTATTGGGTGGCAAAATCGGTGTCTCTGCTTTGTTTGCCACACGGAAGTGGAATTTGGGTGGCAAACGGAGGCGGCAATACTGAATTTGCCACCCGATTAGGTCCGCCTCGGCCAGGACTGGACCGACAACCTCTGTATTGGGTGGCAAAAT
>CAVHZY010000025.1:10654-11896 GCA_963640645.1 uncultured Phascolarctobacterium sp.
GTAGAATTTGGGTGGCAAACGGAGGCGGCAATACTGAATTTGCCACCCGATTAGGCCTGTCTCGGCCAGGACCATAGTTTATTCCTGTTCGGAAGTGCTGTCTAAGTGGTGCGGCGGCTCCTTGGGTGTCAGATGTCTTGGCTTTGGCAAATCCCAATGGAAGGTGGCAGCCAACAGCCGCAAAGCCACAACCGTAAAAAAGCACAGCACCATGCACCAGATATCCGGTAAATGGCCCCAGGTTAATCCATAAATTAAAGCACCAAAAATGGTAGCCATGGCATAAAAGTGATTTACAAAAATATCCGGGATTTCCCCTGCAAAGACATCCCGCAAAACGGAGCCGCCGCACCCGGTAATAACACCCATAAAGATCATTAAATATAGGGCGTGTCCGGCATAAGCGTATTCGTGGCCTATTCTGGCTCCGGTGACGGTGAATGACGCAAGGCCAAGGGTGTCAAAAATTAAAATGACATCCTCCCAGGTGTGCATATGCCGCATGGCAAACTTTCGTATGAAGGATAAAAAGCAAAGGAATGAAGTAACCAACGCCAAAATGGCATACATCGGCGTCTGAAAAATGGTAGGCGGATTAACGCCAATCAGCATGTCACGGATGGCACCGCCACCCGTGGAGGTAACCAGGCCCAAAATGCAGACGCCGAACAAATCCATGTCCTTGCGCATTCCAGTCACCGCACCGGAGATGGCAAAGGCCACGGTCCCTATAATATTAATAATTAAAGTAACGGTATCTACCATAACGATGCTCCTTCAAGATGCTCCTTCAAATAGGATTCCCAGACAATTATAAAGCGGAAAAAATCCGCAAGAAAGAGCTTGAAATTCCAACCGCTTTCTTATATAATTATCAAGCGCGCTAAATCGGGGTGTGGCGAAGTTTGGTATCGCGCTTGCTTCGGGAGCAAGAGGCCTCGGGTTCGAATCCCGACACTCCGACCATGAAAAAGACTCACAAACATCTGTTTGTGAGTCTTTTTTTATTTCGGCACAAAGGACTGGCTTGTATCCGACTGCGCCGCCGGCATAACCGGTAAGGTTACTCCTGGCATCTTCCAGTAGCTGGTGTCCATTCGGGGCCAATAGCGGGAGCCCATTTGGAGCTACAACAGTAGACTCTCCTTCAGCGGTCAGCGTTGCACCAAAATGCTTTTGACCGTTAAACCAGAGACCAATAATAGCATCTTCTTATTTTTTAGCGGTACCCTGGGCAGCAAC
>CAVHZY010000026.1:0-11856 GCA_963640645.1 uncultured Phascolarctobacterium sp.
CAATGGTGTAAACCGTGCCGTCTGTCTCATACCATCCGGTGTAGGTAAGATCCGCTCTGCCGTGATGGAATAAATACTGGACAGCTGCAAAGTGAATATGGAAATTCAAAATGTTGACAAGCAACAATGCGTGCAGTACAATGTACTACAGAAGGAGATGATATTATGGCATTTTCAATCAGACTTACAGACCAAGAAAAAATGATAGCTGACAGCTATGCAAGACTGCACTCATTATCACTTGGAGAAGCATTCAAGCAAGCATTGTTTGAAAAAATTGAAGATGAGTATGATATTGCAGTGGCAGAAGAAGCATATACGGAGTATGTCAACAGTGGCAAAAAGAGCCGTCCTATATCCGAGCTTTGGAAGGAGCTTGATTTATGACATACGAAGTAGAAACTACAGCACGATTCGACCGAGAATTTAAGAAACTGGACAGATACACACAACGAATGATAAAAGCGTGGATTGAAAAAAACCTAGTTAGCTGTTCCGACCCTAGACAACACGGAAAGGGGTTGACAGCTAACAGAAGCGGTCAATGGAGATACAGAATAGGCGATTATAGATTGATATGCGAAATTAATGATAATGAGCTTATTATACTGGCTATATCCGTAGGGCATAGACGAGAAGTTTATAAGTAAATTCTATTGGTGGTGCTTATGAATAAACCGGCCGATTTGAATTTTTCCCGAATTCGGGAAAAATTCGGTTGACACCTGCAAAGTGAAATTTTCCCGAATTTGGGAAAATTTCAAAAAAACCGAAAAATCTTTCTTTTTTTCGTTTTTTAAGCTCAAAATGTCGCATTTTGAGCCACCAAAAAGGAATGATTACGTTCGTAATCGTTACAATTAGTAACAGTTGGTTGCTGTTTCCAGCAAACCAAAGACCTGTTCAGAACTTTTTCTCGGATTCTCCGAAAAAAGTGCGACTAAAACAGGTCGCAAGTATCGTATTCGTATATATTTTCCGAAATTTCGGAAAATTCTACATACGAATACACTTGTTAGGGGCCACCCCTAAGACCCTAAATAGTCACTTTCAGCGACTATTTTTCGAATTTTTCCCGAATTTGGGAAAAATTCGGTTGACACCTGCAAAGTGAAATTTTCCCGAATTTGGGAAAAATTAAAGCCCTCTTTACTGATTGTAGTAAAGAGGGCTTTTCTTGTTCTTATTGATTGTGTAGAAATAGGAAATTTTTATCTCAGGTTAGTAGCAAATTTTAGTTCATAGCGATCTGCTTGGTCATAGTTGCCTTTCTCCCATTCAGAATACCAAGTAAGGAGGTGCTGTTCTACTTCCGAGTTGGCAAAAGACAAAGAATAGTTAGCCTGTTTATCACCCAACGTGGTATACAGTATGCTCTTCCTCATCGCTTTTGGAACGACCGGCGTATGATAATCCTCATTCATTAAAAATAGCTCGGCCATACGACGATTAAGGTACAGATTCATTGTACCTACTTCAATGGGACTATCAAGTGGTTTCCTTTTTCCGTCTACTGTGATAATGCCTCGCTTGATCATTTGAATCAACAATCCAGTGATGTCGGCGTTTGTTTTTAAAGGGACATACGACCAGTTGGACTCATCAATTAAAAAAGAGGATGAATTAAATGCTTTGGCAAGACGGTTGACAAGATCTGCACCTGGACTTCGTATGCCCTTTTCGTACTGATGTAGTGCTTGTTGACTTGTTTCAGTTGCCTTACCAAGTTCTTCTTGTGTCCAACCTTGCTGCTGTCGCATAAATTTAATGCGTTCACTAGGTGTCATCATTATAACTCCTTCCCATTCAACAAAGACATTCTATAAAAAAACAGCGTAAAATGCAAACAATGTAAAAGTAACAATAAAAGAACGTCTTGACAAAAGCAAATGCTTGTATTATTGTGTAAGAAAGATAACAAGCAAGTGCTTGTCATCAAACAACAAAAAATGATTAAAGGAGGAGCAATATGACACAAATTTTAACCTGTGACCCTGGATATCGTCCGGAAATGGTTACACTACAAGAAGCAGCAGATCGAAGTGGAATGAATTATTACTCTATCCGGCGTCTCTGTCTGGATAATGCGATTGTTTATATTCGATCCGGAAAGCGTTATTACGTCAATTGGCCACTGTTTGTTGATTTCCTTTGTGGCCATAGTATGTCTTAAAAAGAAAAAGCCCCTGTGTTGGCGCACAGGGGCGGTAGAACAAGAACCTTGAAACAAGGCCTAGCTCCACACCAAAATAATTCTAGCTGAGGTCTTTTGCTTTTTCAAGCGAAATAACGGCTTTTTTACGCTATCGGGATTTTGAGCCATATCAAAAACCGTGGTCTGTACCGACCGATGCTATTAAAAAAGGGTGCTACCTCGTGGCTGGCGAGGAGTTAATAAATAAAAACAATCAAGTGTGTGGTTCCCTGAGTGGGTACATGTCATCAGCTTTGGGCAGGGATGAAGCTAACAAGCATGTAACTGTTGCGTCGACCTCAGCGGTGATATGCCGTTATTGCAATCGTTTTCCCCCTGCAAAGGGGGAAACTCTGCCCAATTTCCTAGCAGCTCAATCCGTTGCTTGCTTGTGCTAAAACAAAGTGTGTTCGCTATACTGGAGATAATCAGAATATCCAAACTATCAGTGATTGAGCAAACAGGAAAGAAGAAAGAGTAGCAGCAATAGAAGGTGAGGATTATGGCATCAATAAAGAAGCGTGGAACCACGTATTTAATCAGAATATCCCTTGGAAGGGATGCAGAGGGCAAGCGGATTTACAATAGCTTTACTTACAAGCCAAAAGCCACAAGGCAATCTGACATAGAAAAAGAAGTACAAAGGGTGGCGTTAGAACGAGAAGAACGGCTGAAAGCAGGTCGGTATTTAGAAGGAGAAACAATGTCTTTTGCCGATTTCTCTGAATATTGGAAAAGGGATTGGGCTAGCCGAAATTTAACACAACGTGTCTATGAGGACTATTGCGGAATTCTTAATAGAGATGTGTTGCCTGTTGTTGGACGATTGAAATTGGCGGAGATTAAGCCGTTGCACATTCAAAACTACATTAATCAGTTAGATGAGGATGGAAAAGCCCCGAAAACAATTCGTCACTATTATGGTGTGCTGAATAGCGTGATGAAATACGCATTTCGCATGGAAATGATTGATTCAAATCCGTGTACACGCTGTGTACTTCCTAAGTTAAAACAAGATTCGTCTCTGCATTTCTTTAATCAGGAACAGGCAAAGCAGTTTTTAAATGTTGCTCTTGATATGAAGTACACAGTCTCCTATAAAGATCGCTGTAGAACAGCTAATGATGGAACAATCTATATGGTGAATGGATACAACAGCAGCCATGCAATACCATTTCAGTTTAAAGTGTTCTTTACCTTGGCTTTATATGGCGGCTTTAGAAGAGGTGAGCTGATAGCTTTAACGTGGAATGATATCGATGAGGAAGAATGCGTAATTAATATAAACAAAGCGGCATCCAAAACCAAAGGAGGACAAATAATTAAGGAACCTAAAACGCCTTCTGCAGTTCGTTCAGTAAATGTCCCTTCGTTATGTATTGAGCAGTTGAAAGAATGGAAAAAAGAGCAACGGCAGCTGTCGTTGGTGTTGGGTACCAAGTGGGAAGGCCACAGAGGAAAGAACTTTGACAAAAACCACATATTTATTACCAATACTGGAAGAATGATGGATGTAGACACTCCAACACATAAATTTAAGGAGATTTTGGAATTATATAACTCCTGCTGTGAACGTGAAGAAGATAAGTTGCCGATGATTAGACTACATGACCTTAGACACACCACGGCGACTCTTTTGCTTGCAAGTGGAGTTGATATTGAAACGGTTTCACATCGCTTGGGACACAGCAAGGCATCAATAACAATGGACGTTTATGGACATGCGATTCCAGAAATAGATAAAACCGCAGCCCAGATGTTAGGAAATATGCTTGCATAAAAACACCTGGACTAAAACACGAGCAAGCTTACACCAACACAGAAAGTTGTTGATGTAGGCTTGCTTTTTTCTTACTTCAAGTGCTACATGGCCGTTATATCAGAAAAGCAGATTCAACAGCTTTTTGATGTCCGAACAGCGGACAAAAGCGATCTTGGTGAACAAAAAGTGAACATTTTGCCTTAAATAAGAGTTGGAATAATAAATAAAAAGCACGTAACCAACATAGTTACGTGCTTTTACATGGGTGCAGGGGAGGGATTTGAACCCCCGACCTCCGGGTTATGAGCCCGACGAGCTACCAACTGCTCTACCCTGCGATATATTCACTTGTTCCCTAGTGCCCTATCATTATAGTAGGCCCACCCGAAAAAAGCAAGCCTTTTTTGTGGCGGGCTTGCAAAAGCCGCTCAAACAAACTATAACAATGGGTATAGAAAAGCACTAAGCAGAAACCACTACAGGAGGCAACTACATGAACATTCCAAACATGGGCGGCTTTGACTTTAGCGCACTGGCAAAAGGAAAGCAGGCCTGGGAGCAGTTTAAGCGGAATCACCCAAGATTTCCGGACTTTTTGAAGGATATTGCAAACCGCGGCGTAACCGAGGGCACCAATGTGGAAATTGCGGTAACGTACCCAAACGGTCAGAAAATCAGAACCAACGTAAAGGTTAAGCCGGGCGATGTAGAACTCTTCCAATCCATGAAAGACTTCATCAATTTGCTGTAATTCCCAAATTTCAAATTTAGAATAAAAGTTTTTAATTTTAGAATAAGGCTAAAAAGACTTTTAAAATAAGGTTTGGAAAATAAAAAGGGCACTGCAGGAACCTTTCCTGCAGTGCCCATGACTTTCTGTAAACAGCTTATTTTGCTTTTTTGGCAGCCTTAATGCGGGCAGCTTCGGCGTGCTTGGCTGCAGCCGTTGCTTTTTCCACGGCGGCATTATCCTGTGCCAGTGCCTTGACGGCGGCGTCCCGACGAGCCTTTGCATTTTGCAGTGCTGCGTTGTCCATAACGGCAAGCGTGGAGTCATAACCCTGTGCAATGCGCTGTTTGTAAATGCGCTCTGCCTGTCTCTGGCGCTGTTTTCTGATTTTTCTGTCCAGCTTGGCTTTGTCCCGCTGGATGGCAGCCTGTTCCTTTTCCAAAGCGGCCTTCTTGTCTTTGGCAAATGCTACGGCAGTTCTCCTGGAAGCAAAGAAATCTTCAAGAGCAGCAGAAGAGACTTGGTCGGCCGGAGCGCCGTCAAGAAGGACGGTAATTGCGCCGTGGATGGAGCCAAGCACAGTGGCTACAGCGGTAACAATTGTATCTTTTACCTTCATTTCATATACCCCTCTCACCGCAGATTGCCCTCCACGGTTGTTAATACTAAAAATTATGATACCCAATTTTAGGGGTACTGTCAACGCAGTTTGACTATTCCAAAGCCCTGTTTATAATGGTTTAAGTACGGTTAAGTTGCTCCCGTTAAAATGGAGCATGACTTTAAAATGAAGGAGGAATGTGTATGGCAGATTATATTCTGGAGTGTAAGGCGTTGCGTAAGAAATACGGCAGCTTTACCGCTTTGAATGATATTGACTTACAGCTTCCAAAAGGGAAAGTAATTGGCTTGCTGGGGCCGAACGGCAGCGGCAAAACCACCTTAATTAAATTATCCTGCGGCCTGCTGCTGCCGTCGGCAGGACAGCTGTTAATTGATGGCAAAGTACCCGGAAAGGAAACCAAGCAAATTGTGGCATACTTACCGGAGCGCAACTACCTGCCGGATACCATGACCATCAAGTCCATGATCAAATTCATGTCGGACTTTTACCCGGATTTAAATAAGGAAAAGGCCTATGACATGCTGGGGCACTTAAACCTTGATGAAAATCAGCGCTTCAAGGCGCTTTCCAAGGGCAATCGGGAAAAAGTCCAGCTGATTTTGGTCATGAGCCGGGAGGCGCAGCTTTATTTATTGGATGAGCCGATCGGCGGCGTGGATCCGGCAGCCAGGGATTACATTTTGGATACCATCATCCGCAACTACAATAAGGAAGCCACTGTGGTACTGTCTACCCACTTAATCGCAGATATTGAGCCGGTCCTGGACGAATTTGTCTTTATCCGCAACGGAGACATTCTGCGGCACAGCTCGGTGGAAGACGTCAAAGCCATGGGCCACACGGTGGACAGCCTGTTCAGGGAGGAATTCAGATGCTAGGAAAATTAATCAAACATGAATTCTTTGCGGACGCTAAAATGCTGGTGCCAACGTATCTTGTAGTTCTGATTCTGTCCCTTCTTGGGCGATTCAGCACCTGGCTTGCCACCAGAAAATCCATTGCTGACGCAGTGTCCTCTTCCTTTGCCAGCCTTTTGGAAGGCATGGCATCGTTGCTGAGCGTGCTGTACGTAATTGCCTTCATTGCGGCAATGGTACTGACCGTTTTTTATTTAATTTACCGCTTTTATAAGAACTTCTTTACAGACGAAGGCTATCTGATGATGACGCTGCCAACCAAGTCTTACAGCCTGGTTACCGCAAAGTTTATTAACTCTGTCATCTGGGTAGTCATTGGTCTGCTGGTTACCGTTCTTTCCCTGTATATTACCTTTAGCCACTATGATCAGCTGATGGATACCATTTCGGAAATTTACAATCTGCTGACCAGAAGCGGGGATAAGGAATATATTAAGGACGCCCTTGGCACCGAACCGGGAGTCTTTATTACGGAACTGGTTTTGTATATGGTAGTCTGGTTCTCCAGATTCATTATTACCTGGTACTTTGCCATTGCTTTTGGCCAACTGCTGTCCAAGAATCATAAAGTGGTTGGCGCCATTGGCGCTTACCTGATTCTGCGCATTCTGTCCAGCATTCTGTCCACTGTTTTCCTGTGGTTTGAAAACGAAGTGCTGGCAGACGTTATTACAGGTTACAGCACCAGTACCGGCGTAGCGTTGCAGACAACGCTGATTGGCACATCTGTTGTCAGCATTCTTGTCTGTGCAGTCCTGTTCTGGGCCACCTGTTACATTATGGAGCATAAGCTGAATCTGGACTAAGCAAGTAAAAATTACAACTGCAAACTACCGCAGATTGCGCCTGCCGGCCAATCTGCGGTAGTTTTCTTTTTTGCTAAATGAACAATATTTTTAAAGGAAAAACCATTACCTGTGTTGTTTTGTCAAATATTTGTCACCAAAGGAAAAAAAGGTAATTTTTTAGGGCGGTTTGTGCTAAGATAAAGCGGACTTTAAACTAACTTAAAATAGGGCAGTCTGGGCAAAAGGAAAAAGCCCGTTCAAAACGGCCCACAGTAGCATTAGATAAAAGGGAGACAGGAACATGGCTGAACAGAAAGCCAAAAAGCAACCCATGACGGCGGCGGACAGACGGCGTTTAACCACAATTGTTATTGTGGCTGTGGTAGTAGTTGCTGTTGTTATTGGCGTTGTGGCCTTTGTGGTCCACAGGCACAATGTAAAGAAAAACGCCGACCTGAGCGCCGGCGTCAGTTACCTGGAAAATCTGGAAAACCGGGATACCGACGAAGTAGAAGACGAAATTAAGAAAAAGAAAGCCGAAGAGCGCAAAGCGGCATTAAACAGTGAAGATGCGGATATCTGGAAGATGTTCAATGACTCCGTTATCATGGGAGACTCGCGCGCGGTCGGCTTTTCTTACTATAAGTTCTTGGATAAGGATCGCGTACTGGCTACTTCCGGTGCCACCATTCGCAAGATTCCGGAATGGATTGATGACGCCAAGAAAATGAATCCATCTACCGTATACCTGGTATTTGGTATTAATGATACGGGTATGGGCTTCTGGAAAACGCCGGAATCTTATATTAAAGAGTATGAAGAGCAGGCAGCCAAAATTCAGGAGGCTCTGCCAAAGGCACAAATTTATATTGTTTCCATTATTCCGGCCACGGATAAAGCATATGAAAAGTCCTCTTCCTGGAAGGTCATTCCGGAGTGGAATAAGGCCATGAAAGCACACTTTGTGGATACTGACATCAGATACATTGATATTACGGATACGGTAAATGCACATAAGGATTTGTACGATGCAGACGGTATTCATATGCAACGGGCATTTTATCCTTACTGGGCAAAAGCCATTATAGCGGGGACATTGGAATATGATGACTAAAACAAAGATTATCGGTGGAGTTCGTATCCTGATGGTAGTAGCGTTGCTGGCCTTTGTTATTGTTTTGCAGCGCGGGGACAAAACCAGCACGGCAGACATAGACGATGTGGCTGCCGCCGTTACGGCACAGCTGGATTTATCCAGCGTGCAGGAAGGCACCCACTCAGACTTAAAGAAATATTACGGCTTAAGTGCATCTGACTACGAAGGCGTGGTTTACTACGCACCCGTAAGCAACATGGATGCGGAAGAGCTGCTGATTATTAAGTTGAAAGATACATCGCAGGCGGACGCGGTAGAAAGCGCCATTCAAAGCCGCCTGGAAACCCAGAAGAACACCTTTGACGGGTACGGGGTAGAGCAGTATAACCTGTTGGAAAAATCCGTACTGGATGTAAAAGGAAATTATATTTTGTACGTGGTACACGCAGACGCAAGCAAGGCGGATCAGGCCTTTAAAAACAGTTTATAAGGAGGAGGGCTTCAGTTGCTTTTTAGTAGCGTATTTTTCTTATTTGTCTTTTTGCCTGTAACCCTGCTCCTGTATTATCTGGTTCCCTGGAAATTCAAAAATGCCTTACTGCTTCTGGTCAGCCTGGTGTTTTATGCCTGGGGCGAGCCGGTTTACGTCTTTTTAATGCTCTTCAGTATTTTGTTTAACTTCCTTGGTGGATTGCAGATTGACTTACTGAAGCAGATTGGAGATCAGAAAAAATTAAAACTCAGCTTCTGGTTCACCATTGTGGTAAACCTGCTGATGCTGGGCTTCTTTAAATACGCCGGCTTTGTGGTGGAATCCATTAATGCCATCCTGCCGGTTACCATCCCGTATAAAGGGGTGGCGTTACCAATTGGTATTTCGTTTTATACCTTCCAAACCATGTCCTACGTAATTGACCTGTACAAGGGCAATACGGAAGTGCAGAAAAACTTTATCTCTTTTGGTGCCTACGTTACCATGTTCCCGCAGCTGATTGCGGGCCCTATTGTGCGGTACCAGGATATTGAAGAACAACTGCAGGAACGCACGCTTTCCATGTATAAGTTTGGCCAGGGCATGGCCTGGTTCCTGCGCGGTCTGGCCAAAAAGGTTTTGCTGGCCAACAACATGGGCTCGGTCTTTGATGCCATTTATGCCATTGATGCAGGTGACCGTTCCGTCCTGACCGCCTGGATAGGCTGCCTGGCCTATACCATGCAGATTTACTTTGACTTTAGCGGGTATTCGGATATGGCCGTTGGCCTTGGAAAAATGCTCGGCTTTGAATTTGTACAAAACTTTGATTACCCGTATACGTCCAAGAGCCTGACTGAATTCTGGCGGCGCTGGCACATTTCCCTGGGCACCTGGTTCCGGGAATATGTTTACATTCCGCTGGGCGGGAACCGGGTATCCAACGGCAGACAAATCATGAACATCATGATTGTCTGGGCGTTGACAGGGCTGTGGCACGGCGCCGCCTGGAACTTTGTTTTCTGGGGGCTGTACCACGGAATTATACTATTAATAGAAAAGAAAGTATTGAAGAAGCTGCTGGACAAGCTGCCCGGTTTTGTCCGCGTTTTGTATACGGTGCTGATTGTGATGATTGGCTGGGTTATGTTCTTTAGCACATCGCTGTCAGACCTGGGTTCCTATTTGGGCAATATGTTCGGCGTCGGCGGAACCGGCTTTGCCGATTCCACGGGCCTGTATTACCTGGCAACCAACGCCGTACTGATTCTTCTGTGCATTGCTTTTTCCGGCCCGGGCCCGTTCAAAAAGCTGCAGAAGTTTTTCTTAAAGCCCGGCAAAGCAAGACAGGTGGCCGCCGTTACGGCGTACGTTGCCCTGTTTGTTCTGTCCGTAGCTTATTTAGTAAATGCAACCTATAATCCGTTCCTGTACTTCAGATTTTAACAGTAACAAAGTTAGAGTGAGTAACCATGAAACAAAGACAACTTACACCGGAACAAAAGCGGGCACAAAACCGGGTGCAGATTCAAAAGCGCCGGTTTGTGGTCTACCGCGCCATTACGTTCCTGATCCTTGGCTTCATTGTCATCGGCATTCTCTGGTCCGTGCTCCAAAAGGATAAAACCTATTCGGAAACGGAAAACCGGGTGCTGGCAGGAAAGCCGGAGCTGACCCTGAGCAGCTTGTCCAGCGGACAGTATATGTCTGACATGGAAAGCTACATTACGGACCAGTTCTTCCTTCGGAACCAGTGGATTAAGCTAAAGACTACGGAAGACTTAGCCATTGGCAAAAGAGAATCTAACGGTGTTTACATTGGCAAAAAGCAGAATCTTCTGGAAATCCAGGATGACTATGATAAGGACAATGTAGCTAAGACGGCAAAGGCCATTTCGGACTTTGCCGACAAACACGAAACCCTGAATCAGACCATTACTCTGGTGCCGAACGCCGGCTATATTTGCGACCAGCTTCGTCCGAATAATGCTCCGGTTCACGACCAGTCCAAAGACATAGCACTGGTAAAAGAAAACCTTGGGGACAACATTACTTATTTTGATTTAACCGAAACCATGAAGTCCCACAAGAAAGAGCAGATTTATTACAAGACAGACCATCACTGGACCAGCCTTGGCGCAAAGTATGCCTTTGAAGCCCTTGCACCGCAACTGAAAATTACCAATGCACCGTCTGAGTACACGGTTTACCCGGTAACCCATTCCTTCCAGGGCACACTGTCCTCTAAAAGTGGATACACGCGCTCCGAAGACACCATTGAAGTATACCTTCCCAAAGACGGCGCACCGGACACCTTGGTCAACTACGTAGAGCAGGGGGAAAAGACCGCTTCCATCTACAAAAGCTCTGCTTTAAAACAGAAGGACAAATATGAGGTCTTCTTTGGCGGCAACTTTGCCCGGGTAGACATTGATACCCCTACCTCGCCGGACAGAAACCTGCTTATTTTCAAAGATTCTTACGCCAACTGCATGATTCAGTTCCTGCAGCCGTACTTCCGCTCCATTACCATGATTGACGCCCGCTACTACTATGACGATGTAGACCGCGTCATTTCCGACCGCAACATCACTGACATCCTGTACCTGTACAACGTCAACACCTTCATGACGGATACATCCCTTGCAGATGTCCTCTCCGACGCGGGCGCTGAAGCCGAAGGCTCTCTTGCTGACGCAAAGTAACCCCTTTTTGGCAAAATAAGGACCCCGCGCAGAACGCCTGCTGTCAAAAAGTCACGCCCGTAAAATGAGGCTCCCGTAGATGCAACCATTGTTCCTGGCGAGTCAGCACCCTGATATTTCCAAAGCTGACCACGAAACCCAAAGCAAACGAATGAAAACCATTCAGGTTAAGCCATCCAAGTAGAATACTAAAGATACAAAGTCCCCTGCTGCCATACGCGGCAGGGGGCGTTGCTTTAGGATGTTGTAAGATGGGTGCTTCGTTATAAGACACTTCCCGCGCCAGCCGCCCCTTTGCGTGCAGAAGGCTTCCGGTTCTGCATAAAGCTCCTTGTTGAGTGTAGTATGGTGGTGCGCCGTTGGCGCACATCTTGGTGCTACTCTTACAGTGGCGGTTGCTTTTCTATAAGTGACCCTGAAAATCCGGCGCAGCCGGCCCCTTCTTTTATAGTGCTTCACCTATCTCTGCCGACCTTTTTGCATTGCGCGGCTCTGCTTTCGCCGCGCCAGCTGCCCCTTTGCGTGCAGAAGGCTTCCGGTTCTGCATAAAGCTCCTTGTTGAGTGTA
>CAVHZY010000027.1:0-11103 GCA_963640645.1 uncultured Phascolarctobacterium sp.
CATCAATTTTCTATATTAGAAAATTTAAAAATATAAGTATCTTGTAATTGCGCTCATTTTGGTCTGAGGAGCCAAATGTGCGGCTTTTTGGGATAATAAATGCGCTCATTTAAGGCAGTTCGTCTAAAATGAGCGCATTTATTTTCTGCATTAGAAATTAAATTAAAAATGATCTTTTTTTGTGCAACTCTTTGGTGCAAACCTTTCCTTTACAAGACAAGCCATTGAAAGTCCAGCCGCCGCAGATTATGGGGTTATGACCAATCTGCGGTAAATGGGAAAGGAGTTTACCGCAGATAACTGGCAACGGCCAAGAATGAGGTAAATTAGGTAAGAGCCGCTGTCTTGAGGCGAAAGTTATTTTCGTAAAGTACCGCATATTATATGGTCGTAACCAATATGCGGTAAATGGGAGTGGGATTTACCGCAGACAACTGGCAGCGGCCAAGAATGAGGTAATAGGGAATGCAAGGCGTGGACTGCGGAAATTAAAGAAACTTTTTGCCGGAGGACCATGCATCGCCGACCTGTTTGCCTATGACATGGTAGGTGTTGTTGAAGGGGTCAAAGGTGATGGGCGCCACTTTGCTGACGTCTACTTTGTCCTCTGTCAGGACAGATTCGTCAACGCTGACGTTGACAATTTCGCCCTTCATGATACAGGTTTCCGGATCATAAGAAATCAGTTTGCACTCCATGCAAACAGCCAGTTCATTGATGATGGGTGCGTCCACATGACTGCTTTTTGTGACAGTCAGCCCTGCCGCCGCCAGTTTGTCTTTTACCTTATTGCCGGTAGCAATTCCGAAATAGTCACACTCGGCCACATGCCCGGCATCTGCCATACTAATGGTAAATGCGTTCTTTTGCAAAATGTTTTTGGTTGACTTGTGGCCTGCAGAAATACACATGGTTACTTCCGTTGCACCACTGATGCCACACCAGGCGGCGTTCATGGCACAGGGTACGTCATTCTCATCATATGAGGCGATGATAAATACTGGTTGCGGAAAGCTGTACGGTTTTGCTCCAAACTCTTTTCTACTCATTTTCAGGTCCTCCTATCAGGAAATAATAATCAGTTCATCGGAAAGTTCAGTGCCACAGGGAAGAATACGCGGGGTGGCAAGGTTGTAAAGGTTGGTGGCCCGGCATTCGTAGTCAAACACCTGTCTGGCTTCCGGACTCAGTGTATTAAATTGGGCAACCTTAGTAACAATGGGAAGTGTGGCTGTTTCTTTTGCTACTTTCAGCAGTTCCCGGCCGCGTTCATTGAAGCCAAGGACACGGATATACGGCACTTCCAATTGATTGACGTCTGCCGTCAGGCCTAAGTAAAGTGCCGTTATAATGCGGCGGATCCGGGAATGGGTATACCGTTTGGTTTTAATGATGTCATACAGTTCTTCCAAAGAAGTAGCGGATTGAATGGCATTGTAAATTCTGTTTTCCAGCCCTTCGCTAACATCCGGAGCCGCCGCAATATCCCTGGCGGAAAGCATACGCAGCCGGGACAGGATAGCCCGTTCGGATTCGTCCTGCACTACAGGTGCACGACCAACGCGCTTTTGCTCTTCAAAAAGCTTCACGGAAGCGTCCGGCATATAATCATAAGCACTTTTGTCCCCGCGTTCCAAGCGGATACGGAGCGCAGAAGCGCTGGCAAATTCTCCGGTAATCTTTAATGCATCGTGCTCCGATCCGGAACGCGGCACCGGGCAGAAGTCCATTTTGGATTGCAACTTCTGTAGTGCTTTTACATATTCCAGGCCCAAGATGTTATTGGGCCCATTTAAAAAAGCGGCCTGCTCTGCACCAAGAAGTGCTTCCACAGCATTGGCTCTGGCAACCGGATAGCTGATTCCGCCTTCCAGTTCTTCTTTAATACGGGCATCCGTGGCAGGGTTGCGCAGCGCCTGTTCCACTGTTAAAAATTGCTGCCGGTCCGTACACTCTGCGCCGAACTGCAGCAAATCCACACAGCCAAGGGCATTCAGCACCGAAACGCCGCCATAGGCGAAGCGTTCCGCCGTGGCAACTGCCCACGGAACCGGCAGCTCTACCACTAAATCTGCGCCACCCTGCAGTGCCGCAGCGGCACGGCTACGCTTGTCCATAATGGCAACACTGCCCCGCTGTACAAAGTTTCCGCTCATCACCGCAACAACATGCGTAGCGCCGCCGCTGCGGCACCGGTTAATCATATCTTCGTGTCCCTTATGGAACGGATTATATTCTGCAACAATTCCGGTTACTTTCATTTGCGTAGGTACACTCCTTTGCATTCCAATTTACTTCATTTTCAGTGTACTCTATTTTGGCGGAAACTGCATCGCAAAAAAGCAACAAGATTGACAAGAAATAAACAGCAGAAATGCCTTGTTTTCGGCCTGTTTCCCCTTTTCTTACGTCCGCCGTTATGTTAAAATCAATCGAATTTGAGACAAGGAGTTTTGAAAATGATCATTTTGGTAATTAACTGTGGCAGCTCCTCTTTAAAGTATCAGCTGATCAACATGGAAGATGAATCCGTCATTGCAAAGGGCATTGTGGAACGCATCGGCATCAGCGGCGGCCACATCAGCAGCAAAACAGCAGACGGAAAAGCAGTAGAATATGACAAGGAATTCCCGGATCACACTTCGGCTTTCCTGGAAGTAAAGAAGAATCTGACCGAAGGAGAAGCCAAAGTCATTGACTCTCTGGACGACATCACCGCCATTGGCCACCGTATTGTTCAGGGCGGTGCTCTTTATAAAGAAAGCGTTCTGGTTACAGACGAAGTAGAAGCAGGCATTGAATCTTTAATCGATTTAGCCCCGCTCCACAATGCGGCTCACCTGCAGGGCATTCGGGCAGCCAAGGCTGTGTTCGGCGAAAGCGTACCGCAGGTTGTTGTTTTTGACAACGCCTTCCACAGCACCATGCCGCCGAAAGCATACATTTATCCGCTGCCGTATGAATATTATGAAAAGTACCAGGTTCGCCGCTATGGCTTCCACGGTACCTCCCACCGTTTTGTCAGCGCCCGTCTGGCCAAAATTCATCCGGAATATAAGAAGGTTATTGTCTGCCACCTTGGCAACGGTTCCTCTCTTTCCGCAATTAAAGACGGCAAGGTAATTGACACCACCATGGGTCTGACCCCGCTGGACGGTTTCATCATGGGCTCCCGTTGCGGCGCCGTTGACCCGTCTGCCATTACCTACATTCAGTCCAAGGAAGGTCTGAATCCGGAAGAAACTTCCGACATGATGAACAAGAAATCCGGTCTCCTTGGTGTTTCCGGCGTTTCTTCCGATATGCGCGATGTAAAAGCCGCCGCACAGGCCGGCAATGAACGCGCACAGCTGGCTCTGGATATCTTTGCTTATCAGATTGCCAAGCTGATTGGTTCTTACTACGTTGCTCTTGGCGGTTGTGACGCCATCTGCTTTACCGCCGGCATCGGTGAAAATGATTCCACTGCCCGTCTTTCCATCCTGAAACAACTGGAATGCCTTGGCATTTATGTAGATCAGGAAGTTAATAAGAAGACACACGGCGAAGAAGCCAAGATTTCCACTGCGGATTCCAAGGTAGACCTTTACGTTCTTCCAACCAACGAAGAGCTGATGATTGCCCGGGATACCAGAGATATTGTAGAAAAGCTGTAATTTTACTATTTCAAGCAAAATTGCAACTTGTTCACAAAATTGCGAACAAAAAAATCGCCGTAAACCGAAGAAATTTCGTCACTGAAAAAGTGTGACAAAACAACAAACCTGTATACATTTGCCTATGAATCAGGTATCATGTAATTGAGGATACACCCTATCCTTTCTGTGCAGGAGTTTCTTTTAGAAACTCAAAACGCAACGGGAAAGGAGCAACTTGGCGGAGTTGCTCCTTTCTTTTTTTATGCCCTTTTTTATAAACCAACACTTTGCAGTTTTCATTTTTTGTCAAATGTGCAGCTGTTGGTTTGTCAGGCACACTCAACGCAGGACCAAATGCACCAACTTTATTTCCCTTTCACTCCCTCTAAATGGCTATTCTATGCTATTTACAGACCATATCAAAAAAAGCAATCAATTAAATTTTTTTGCTGTCACCGTAGCCATGTAAGCTCCAAACACCACCAATATTCGCACGTTTGTGTTTTTGCCTTTTCCCGCCCCCTCGGAATTAATTAAGATAGTATAATAATCCAGTCAAAAGACAAAACCAAATTACGCAAAGGAGCAGTTCGTATGAAAAAAATGACACGCAGAATTCTCAGTACCCTTTTCGCGCTTGTGCTGGTTCTTTCCTTCAGCACGGCCGGTCTGAGTTCGTTTGCAGCCTCGGCAAACACACCCTCCACCGCTTCCTGGTTTAATGACAACAAGATTGTATTAAAGTCAGGGCAATCCATTACCTACAACAAAGATGAAGATGTCATGAAGCAGGAAATCTTTGACACCGTTGTAGACCATGAGAAATCCGTCCTTCCCGAAAACACCAAGTGGGACGACTTAAGTTACCTGATTATGGATTCCGATGTCGGCACCACAACGGTTTATCTCTGTTACGGCTATGACATCACCTCCTATGAATCCGTTGAAATTGAAATTACCAAAGCTTCCATGAAGGTGGACATTCCCTTCTTCAAGAGCATTTACTGTGATGAAAAGCTTACCAATTACATAACCGTAGCCCCGGATGACGACGCCATTTATGCCTATACCATCTTTGCCGGCATTAACAGTTCTGCCAATGTCGGACTGTATGTAAACCTTCCGGAGCAGATTTCCTCCGTCATCGGCAACGAGTACGTTGGCAAAGTTTGGTCCTGGATTGATGACGACGGCTACACCCTGGAAGAACGTCTTGCCGAAGGCATGACCGTAAAGCAGTTCAAAGCATTCCTGAGCAATGAAACCTTCCTGGGTGCGCTGGAATTTGTCGGCGTGGATACCAGCGGATTCCGATCCGTTCTGAACGTTTTAAATAGCGATTTAGTTTCTTACATTATTGATGACTCCCGCGTTGCCATCGGAGTTCCCAACCGTGCCGGTGCATATGCCGTAGTTGCTCTTGGATCTGACAGCAATTATGAAACTGCAATGGATTATGGAACCCTTGTTGTAAAGAAGCGCTGGGGTGCAACCCTTCAGTGGAAAGACAACGACCCAACCAAAGGTGCAACGGTTCTGTATAATGGCACTGCCGGGCATATTCAGGACGGTGTAAAGGTTGTTTACAGTGGTCTTACTTCTGCAAATAAACCTTACGTTTCCACTAAGGCACCTACCGAAGCAGGCAAATATGTTGCTACTGCCTTCTTAGCCGGCGGCAATTACATGGCACTGCCTTTGGTTCAGTCCTTCACCATTTCTTAAGATTGCAAGAATAAGAAACCAACACTTTTAAATTTCGTTTTTGGACAAATGTGCAAGTGTTGGTTTGTCTAAAAGCCAACAAAAGGGACAAATGTGCCAACCGGTCTTACCGATACTACTTTTCTGCGTTCCAAAAATGGCTATTCTTCGCCGTCTTTTAAACTTGTTTTAAAGAAAGCAAACAAGCAAGCTTTCAAAAACGGCATAGCAGCGTGAGTTGTGGCTCACACAGATGTGCGCACATTTGTGTTTTTCCTATTTTCTGCCTTATCAGGATTAGTTAAAAGACTATAATAAAGCCGTCAATAGACGTACACATTTTACGCAAAGGAGTATATTCGTATGAAAAAAATTACGCGAAGGATTATCAGTACCCTTTTAGTGCTTGTGCTGGTTCTTTCCTTCAACATTGTCGGCCTGAGTTCGTTTGCAGCTTCTGCAAAGACTCCAACAACAGTAGGTCTTAGCATTGCAAAGATTGCATTAAAGGAAAATCAATCTATTACTTACAATCAGGAAAAAAGCGTCATGCTACAGGAAATTCTTGATACCGTAGTAGATAAAGAGAATTCCAACTTGCCTGAAGACGTCTCTGCTGATGACTTCATCTTTACTATGGTTGACCGTAACGCAGGGGAAAAGAGGCTCTTTACCCTTACCTTTAAATCCAGAGATGGATATATCACTACTACCAACTCCGGTTATGTAACCGTTACCAAGGCTACCATGAAAGTAGATGTTCCCTTCTTCAAGAGCGTTTACTGTGACGAAAAGCTGACGGATTATGTAACCGTAACTCCGGAAGATAAGGATATTTACACCTACACCATCTTTGCCGGTATCAACACTTCTGCTGACATTGGATTGTATGTTGACCTTCCGGAACAGGTTTCTTCCGTTATCAGTAATGAATTGGTTGCCAAGGCTTGGAAATTGATTGATGACGATCATTACACTTTGGAAGAACGCCTTGCCGAAGGCATGACCGTAAAGCAATTCAAAGCATTCCTGAGCAATGAAGCCTTACTGAAAGTTTTGAATGGCCTTGGTGTAGACACCAGCGGATTTGAAGCCGTTCTGAAGATTCTGAACAGCAATTTGGTATCCACCATCATTGATGATTCCCGCATTGCTATTGGTACTCCGAACCGCGCCGGCACTTATGCCGTAGTTGCTCTTGGAACCGGCAGCAATTATGAAAGTGCCCAGGACTATGGCACTCTGGTAGTCAAGAAACGTTGGGGTGCAACCCTTCAGTGGAAAGACAACGACCCGACTAAGGGTGCAGTTGTTATGTACAATGGCGAAGCCGGTCACGTACAGGACGGTGTAAAGGTTATTTACAGCGGTCTTACTTCCGCAAACAAGCCTTACGTTTCCAGCAAGGCTCCTACCGAAGCAGGCAAGTATGTTGCTACCGCATTCTTAGTTGGCGGTAACTATATGGCACTGCCACTGGTTCAGTCCTTCACCATTTAACAAGAATTCCATTCCTACATAAGTAATAAACACACACAGAAAAAGGACAGCCAATCGGCTGTCCTTTTTATTTTATATTTTCTTTTAGCTTTGCGGCTTTCCGGTAGCGTCCGGAACACTATCCGTTTCAAAGCCTTCTGTAGATTCTTTCATGAAAAGAACTTTAACAGTTTGGAAAATTAACTGTAAGTCTGTGCTGACGGAGTACTTTTCAATATAGTCTAAATCCAGCTTCAGCTTATCATAAGCGGTGGTATTGTATTTTCCGTAAATCTGGGCATACCCGGTTAAGCCGGCTTTTACCTTTAAGCGGTATTTAAATTCCGGAATTTCTTCCGTATACTTGGCCACGTGTTCCACACGTTCAGGACGCGGGCCAACCACGGACATTTCACCCTTTAAAATATTAAAGATCTGCGGCATTTCGTCAAAGCGGGTGGCACGGATAATCCGGCCCACTTTGGTAATGCGGTCATCGTCATTTTCGGCCGGATGGGCCTTGCCATCCGCTTCCGCGTCTACAATCATGGAGCGGAACTTGATAATGCGGAACACCTTACCATCTTTGGTAACCCGGTCCTGACGGAAGAACACGGGGCCACCGTCTTCCAGCTTAATGCAAATGGCTACAATAACCATCAGCCATCCGGTAACAATTAAGCCTGTCAGAGAAACAATAATATCAATCAGCCGTTTAAACACCCGCTGTTCAAAGGAAAGGCCACTGTTGCGGCACAGGTTTAACGGCGTATCAAATAAGTGGACTTCCTCTGAGCCGCTTAAAATGATATCTGACAGCTTTGGTGTAACGTAGGTCAGCTTTCCGTTTGCATAACAGTACTTCAAAATGTCATTGCGTAAAGAACCCTGGATATCACAGATAATGGCACCGTCATACTGGTCTATGCGCTCTTTTATGTAGTCCAGTCCCTGTTCCACGTCCACTGCCTCGCAGATATGGAATTGGTCGTCCCGAACCGACATTTTCCGCACCAGGTTGGTTGCCGAATGATACGAATACAGAACTACCAGGTTGCGCGGCGGATACAGCTTATTATACAGATAGGAGCCCAGATACGCCCAAATAATAATGATGCCCATTTGCACAATAAACAGCAATAAAAGCGGTAACAGGGCCACCATTTTACGGGCAACCAGAGACATAACAAAGTACATTACTACGTCTACAATGGCGGTGGACAGCCCCTGGGAGTACACAATGTTGCCCACCTTGTACTGGTCTATTTTTAAAGCACCGTAAATGCGGGAAAACAGATATTGCAAGACAAAGTACAAAGCAATAATTAAGTAGTTACCTCTGCGGTCAAAGGCCCAGATAATGCCCACGTTAAAGTAGTGAATCCAGGCGTAAGCAAAAGCCACAGTCAGGGATGCCAATATGGAAATGACCAGGAAGAACATAATCATTTTACGAAATTCTTCCCGATTTGGTTTCGTCTTCATTTGTTAACCTCCATGGCTGCAAAATTCACAGCCGCAATAATCCTGGCGATACAGCCCATGTTCTTTTGAAAGTACAATAGAGCGTTTGTAACCGTCTTTCTTTTTAAAGTCCGATGGCAGGAACGGAACGCCGTACTGATCTCCTAAGCGCTGCCCGATGGCATTCAGGAGGGCAGCATTTTTATAAGGGCTGACGGAGAGCGTGGTGCAGTACCAGTCAAAGCCGCCGGCTTTGGCATAGGTTGCTGCGCCGCGCAACCGCTGTTCATAACAGACATGGCAACGGTTGCCGCCTTCCGGTTCCCGCTCTAAGCCCACAATCTGCTGCAGGTAGTCTTCGTGGTGATACTCCCCTTCAACAAAGGAAATGGCGGAACCGGCGGCATTCATTTCTGTTATGAGCCGCTGCTGCTCTGCCTTGCGGTGGAGATATTCCTCTGCCGGAGCAATGCACGGATTGTAGTAAAACACCGTTATAGCAAACCAGGGTTCCAGATACTCTAGCACATAACTGGAACAAGGTCCACAGCAACTGTGGAGCAGCAGCCGCGGCTTGCCCGTCAGCCCTGCCAGCACCTGTTCCAGTTGCTTCTGGTAATTTATTTTTTCCATTCCGATGGGTCCTCCAGCATTTTGTAAAGTTCCAGTGTGGCAGTAGCCCTTGCCTTCAGCTTTTCTTTCATTGCCGGAGGATTTAAAATCAGCATCATGTCTCCAAACTGGTTTACCCAGTTAAAGAAACCCTCTGAATCAGAGGCCTGCACCTTTGCCACAAACCGGTCTCCTTTCCGAAAAGAAACCGGCGTAGTATGGCCAAACCGATCTATTACTTCGTCCAGCAGCACATTACTGCAAAGCAGTTCCACCTTAACCGGCTCACCGGAAAATCCATTAAAGTTCTGTTCGGTAAACGCTACCACATCAAAGCCGTCCTTATAATTGCTAAACTCGGCGCAATCCCGTGCAGGCTCCTCTAAAATTTCTACCCCTACAATTCGGTCCACCCGGATCTGCATAAAATTGTCATGGGTTTCCCTGTTACAAATGGCGTAGTAGCGGTCATTAGACCAGATTAAGGCATACGGCGTCAGCGTAAATATTCTTTTTTCGCGATGCGGTGCTTCTCCGGATACATAGCGGAATTTATAATAACTCAGCCTTACCTTCTTTCCTCTGCGGATGGCCGCCGCCAGATCATTAATATAATAATACGTCTTATTATTTGTGGTTTTAGCATTCGGACTAAAGTATACGGATGTTTTTAAAAATTCCCGATCATAAATACTAAAATCCGACAGGATTTTTTCTGTCAGTGTATTCGTTTTTTCAGCTGAAATGAATCCGGCGGAGCGGACCGCATCTATCAGCAGCCGGGCTTCCGGCAATTGGAACGTCCGGTCTCCAAGGAAGACACCTTTTTTCCCGGAAGAGACTCTTACAATATCATACCCAAACTCCTGCAAAGCGTTTAAATCCGAATAAATGGACTTCCGTTCCGCCGGAAGCCCGGACCGTTCTTTCAACTGTGCAATAATTTTGTCGGAATTCAAAGCATGGTTTTCATCTGTTAAATCCTTCAGAACTCCCAGCAGATATAACAGTTTCAATTTCGTATTTCTTTTTTCGTTATTCACCCTGTCACCCCCAAGATAAATTACCTACCCTAACTCTACCACCGGAGTACAGTAATGTCCATTCTTTTGGACATTACTCTGTGTTACAATAGCAGTGATAATTCTACCATTATCAATTTAAATGAACCTCAATCTCAAATATGATAGAATGTTCGCAATAAGTAACAAAGGAGATTCTTATGGAGGTCAGGAAAGTCAGGTATTTTAGCAAAGCGTATCGGGATGTTGGGAAGCTGTATCGCCAGGCCTTTCCGTTGCACGAAAGAATGCCGGTTTGGCTTTTGGAAGCCACTACTTATGAAGAAACCACAGAGCTGCTGGCTTTTTATGATGATGAAAAATTTTTAGGGCTTGCTCACCTGACGCAGGAAGAAAACACGGCTTTTGTCATCTTTCTTGCCGTAAACCCGGAGTTGCGCGGACAAGGCAATGGTTCCCGCATTCTGGATTTTTTGAAGGACACTTATGCCGGGCAGGAGCTGTGCCTCTGCATAGAGCCGCTGGATGAATCCGCCAAGAATTATGCCCAGCGAGTCAGCCGCTTACGCTTTTACGAACGCAACGGTTTCCATCTTTCCGGTTATCAGGTCTTTGATCCATCCGGACAATATGAACTGTTAAGCACTGCTGAGGTTATAGACGTCACCGGCATGGAGCTGATCTTAAAAAAGGGCAGCTTTGGGCCGTTCCACTGCACAATGGAAAAGAAATAACTACTCCGAAGGGCGCGTTTACGGAGTAGCTGGCTGTTGACGGCATTATTAGTCGTTGGCGGCATTATTGGCTATTGGAGGCAGACTACGTGTGATTTTTGAAAAAAGTCGGAGCAACACGTAATCAGGAGAAAGATTTACGTGTTATTGGGAGAATTTTGAAGAATTACACGTAGTCTCTGGCGTTTTACGCCCCAACAGCCAGCACTTCTGGCGGCAGACTACGTGTGATTTTGAAAAGAAGCCGGAACAACACGTAATTAGGAGAAAGATTTACGTGTTATTGGGAGAATTTTGAAGAATCACACGTAGTCTCTGGCGTTTTGCGCCCCAACAGCCAACACTTCTGGCGGCAGACTACGTGTGATTTTGAAAAGAAGCCGGAATAACACGTAATTGGCAGAAAGATTTACGTGTTATTGGGAGAATTTTGAAGAATCACACGTAGTC
>CAVHZY010000028.1:0-10995 GCA_963640645.1 uncultured Phascolarctobacterium sp.
AGCAGGCAACCGGCAATCTGACCATTACCAAGACATCTGAGGATGGCAAGACGGATTTCAGCTTCCGTGTCACCGGCCCGGATGGGTATGACCAAACCGTAACTACTTCCGCAGTGGATGATGGCGCCAAAAAAAAGGGGGGGCCGAAAAGATTGGCAAAATTTGCGAAAAGTGATGGCTATACGGCTATTTTCTGGCAATAACCACCCCTGGAAGCAGAGTTTTTGCTGTTGAAAATCCGCTTTAGGGGTGGTTATTGGCCAGTTTTGGGCTAATAGCCACCCTTTTGGGGAAAGTTTTTGCCGTGCAAAGCCGGGTTTAAGGGTGGCTATTGGCCGGTTTTGGGCTAATAGCCACCCTTTTGAAGGAGGTTTTTGCTGTGTAAATCCAAGTTCAAGGGTGGCTATTGGCCGGTTTTGGGTCAATGACCACCCTTTTTGGAGAATCTTCATCTTTGAACTCAGCCAGCTTTGCGCTCGGCCAGTCTTGAACTTAGCCAGCATCTAAAACTTGCGCCGAATTCAGACAACGTATAAGATGAATTAAGAACAGTAAGCACGGTCAGGCTAAGCAATAGCAGTACAACCACAAACAGCACAATTATACAGGAGGTCACGGCATGGTTATTGGCATTGGCGTAGACATGGTATATATTCCAGAAATAGAACGCTTCCAAAAGAATCTTGGAGACACCTTCTTTACGCATACTTTTACCAACGAAGAACGCCGGTGTGCAGAGCGGATTCCGGATAGCCAAAAGGCCACATACTTTGCCGGGCTTTTTGCCAGCAAAGAGGCAGTTTTTAAAGCGCTGGGACATCATTCCAAAGAGAAGGTTTGGGATTTTCGTTGCGTAGAAACGCTCCACCATGAGGATGGTGCGCCTTATATTCACCCAACCGAAGAGTTGAAGCAATATATGGAAGAAGCCGGGGTAACAGAACTTTTAGTTTCCATTACCAATGAAAACGACTATGCTCAGGCGTTTGTCCTGGCACAAAGATAGCCACGAAAGGACATCCGTACAAGTGCAACTGTGCAATAACAGCCACACAAAAACAATCAATCAAAAAACAGGAGCAGGATCCAAGCTTCCCGCTCCTGTCTTTTTTATTCTTACTGTGGCAACGCAGCAGCACGTCTTACTGTGACAACACAGCGGCACGTCTTACCGTGGCAGTGCAGCGGCACGTGCCTGAAGCTCCCGCTCCTCTTCTGCTTCCGGAATCAGCTCAATTCCGTGAGGGAACGGCCGTCCCTGTTTGTCTACATTTACGTAAGTAATAAAGCCCTCAATACACTGCCGGTCATTCACAGTGACTCGGATATTAACCGTCAGGCTGGATCGCCCGGCTTTTACTGCAGTAGCAACAAATTTTGCCACAAAACCCAAAGGGATAGGAGAAGTAAACTCCATGCCATGGATCTTGACACAAACAATATTTTCCGATGGGAGCAAAAGAGAGGCTGCCATAAGGCCTGCTTCCACAAACCATTCTGCACTACGGCCGGCAAATAAGGTCCCGTGATGGTTTAGATCTTCGCCTTTTACAAAGCGATTCGTTTCAATTGATGGAAAAGCCATATATTTCCTCCCAGGTCCCCAATGTCATGGTTTTTGCTTCCGGACAAATCCGTCCAATTAATTTGGACAAAACATTACCCGGGCCAATTTCAACAAAGGTGTCCACGCCGAGTTCCGTCATTTTGCTTACGGAAGTGTCCCACAAAACACTATGACAGAGCTGATTTTTCAATTCCGCACGGATTGCAGAGGTATCCGAGCACAACACCTTGGCCTCCGTATTACCAACCAAAGGAATCTTTGGGGCTTGAATGGCAACCGTTTCCAATTCCTTATTCAGCCCCTCTTGCGCGTCTTTCATAAGCGGCGAATGGAACGCACCACTGACATTAAGCGGAACCGCATAGATGCACCCGGCCTCTTCCGCAGCACCACAAGCCATGTCAATTGCATCCTTTGCGCCACTGATGATAATCTGTCCCTTGCAATTATAATTGGCGATGTAGACCCCGCAGTCTTTGGCAACCTGCTCAACTTGCTCCGTATCCAGACCAATAATGGCAGCCATTCCGCCGGGGTGGTTGTCTCCTGCCTTTTGCATTAGTTCACCACGGCGTCGGGCCAAATAAATTGCATCCGAAACCGTAAGGGCACCAGATGCAGCAAGTGCCGTATATTCTCCAAGACTATGTCCGGCCACAACGGCAGGGGTTGCAACAATGCCCGGGCAACGCTCATCCAGAGCCGCCAAAACGGCCATGCTCATGGTAAGCAATGCCGGCTGTGCGTTTGCAGTGCGGGTCAGTTCTTCCTCTTTTCCTTCGAAAATAAGAGAAGAAAACGAAAAGCCTAACGTCTTATCCACCTGTTCAAACACTGCTTTGGCAGCAGGAGACTTGTCATACAGATCTTTTCCCATGCCAACGTACTGTGACCCTTGCCCGGGAAAGACAAATGCCGTTTTACTCATGAAAAGCACCTTCGTTACTACTGTTTTTTCCCCAGGACAACCATTGGGATAAAACCGAATTTTCCATCTCCCTCAAGGCTTCCGTCTTCTGCAACAGTTGCGGCAAGAGAGAGCTTCTGTCCGTTGGCACGGAAAGCAAAGCGAAAAGAATTTTCCTCTGCCGTGCCATCCGCAATTTCAAACGTGTGACCAAGTGCGTCCAAGACGCCGGTCAACTTGGTTCCGTCAGTTTTCAGCGTAATGGTGCCGGCACGTTCCTGTCCCATGGCCACTACGGTAATATCATAGATACCATCTATCACTTTCTTTACCTCCTTTTATTCTGTTGCCAGGGCGTCGCAGAAATCGCAGGCCTCCCCAACGGTTTTATAAGCCTTCATCTTAGCGTAGGGAACCTTTTTCCCGGTTAAGCTCTGAATAGTGGCTATCATATACATATAGGCAGATGAAGTTGCATTCAGGTCAGCAACAAACTCGGTTTCCCGCGTAATTTCTGCTGAATCAAAGAAAGCAACTACCTCGCCAAAGAACGAATCAGACACTTTCATTAGAATTCACTCCTCTATTTTTAAATATGGGAAACTGATGTTTTCATCCAACGGAGTTATGACCATTTTTGCCTTGATGGGGCCTTTACGCAGCCGTTCTCGCAATTCATCGGCTCCGCCCTCCGGTGGATTAATAATAATGGAGTTGAAGGGCATGCCTTCCTTTAATGTGCCCCAGCCTGACAGGCAGGGCTCCTCGTTGAAAGGATAAACGCCCATAGGAGAAAAGGTTAAGGAATGTATTTCCGCTTCCCCACTCATTTCCGTCCATTCCAGGTCCATGCAGGAGCATTCCCCGCAAACCGGAACAGGGGGAAACATGATTGCACCGCAATCCGGGCACTTTTTTCCCATTATTTTTCCTTCTGCCAGGAAGTCATACCATTTTTTAATAATTGGTTCCATTTTAGCCATGGTAAATCCTCCTTAAAGTGTCTTCAGTACGCAGGTACCTATGTTGTATCCTGCGCCGCCACCCCAGATTACGCTGGTCTTCGGCGGATTCGGAACCTGCCTCTCTCCGCTTTCCCCGCGCATTTGACTTACGGCCTCTGCCACTTCAATGGCAAATGCCGGAGAACGCGGGTGTCCGGATTGTGTTCTTCCGCCCGTGGCATTAATGGGCTTCTTTCCATCGTGGTTCATTTCGCCATCCCGCATATATTTCCACGCCTGACCGGGTTCAATATACCCGGCCGCTTCGGAAACAGGGATAACCATAGATGCAGGACAGTCATGAATTCCCATGTAATCCACTTCATGAAGGGGATCGGTAATGCCCGCCATGGCATACGCTTCTTTGAAAATAATTTCATCCGATTTCAGCGGATATTCGCAGAAGGTTGTATCATTGGTTCCAATGGTGGCAATCCCCGCCACTTCAATGGGTTGACGATCCGATATTTTCTCCGCAATATCGGTAGCACAGACAATGATAGCTGCACCGGCGTCCACCCCGGTTCCAAGGAATCGGGCACGCACCAGTGAGCCCATCAGCGGATTGAATCGGTCATCTAAAAGGTAGGTTTTGACGTCATCAAACCGGAACCGTTTCATTTCTTCCTCGTAGGTTCTATACGCCAGGATTGCCTTATCATTTTTAATTGCTTCTGCACGCTTACCAATAATGTAATTGACAAAGCAATCATCAATTTCTTCTCTGGTAACGCCGTATTTAATGGCATACGCTTCCAGAAGAGCTTCCACAGGCCCTACACTGCCATAGGTTGGTTTTTCATAAGCGGAATCTATGGCTGAATAAACTTCATTCCATAAAGTCTCGTTGTCAAGCTGTTCCCGAACAAACGGAGGATAACACCCCTTCGGCACGCTGGTGTTAATGTTAACAGCTCCAGAGATAACGCAATCGTATTTCCCGGAGGCCACCGCCAGAACAGCCTGTTCCAGGCCAAAAACAGAGGATCCGCAGGCTTCGTCATGGAACAACGTCGGTTTGTCGTGCATTCCAATCCAGTCACCAAAGAACGGGGCTGCAGATTTAAATCGGGAATCATAGTTCGGCCCGCTGACGCCCACATAGTAAGCATCAATATCTTTTGCCTTCACATGGCCGTTTTCCATAGCTTCCATGCAAGCCCAAGCAAAAAGCTCCCGTTCTGTCATATCCTTCATTTCCGGCGAGTCACTGACACTCCCTAATGGAGTATATCCGGCACCGATAATGGATACGCTGCGAGCCAATTTTCCTTTCGTCATAGTTACACACTCCTTTTGGACTTAGTCTTTGTCCATCAGGGTAGAAGTTGCCTTTTTCAGGTTGGCTGCCGTAGTAAGACCGGCACCCCAGCACTCAAGGGCAAACTGCTGACTGAACTTCAATTCGTCAAGAGCCGCTTTCCACGGTTGCCGTGCAATATCATGAGTCAGACGGCGTACAATACGGTCTTTGGTCATCATCATGCGGGCAATTTCCCAAGCACGATCCAGCAGCTGTTCCCGTGGAAGGACTTCGTCTACCAAGCCCCATTCTTTTGCAGTTTCTGCATCTACATTGACACCGGTATAGGCCATGTAATTTGCCCTACGGGTTCCGACAAGATGCTGGAAAGCAAGGTATTGTCCATCGCCCGGGACAAAGCCAGGGCCGGCAGAGAAGTGCGGTTCCACAAAATTGGCGTCCGGCGCAGCCAGGCAAATATCACAAGCCAGAGGAAACTCTGTGTGACCCGGAGCAGGACCGTTAATTACGCCGATGGTTGGAATGTTGATGCTGTTGACAAAATCCGTCAGAAGTTGCTGACCGTCTACATACCAGTCATCATACATAGTGCGTGCATATTCAATCGGATCATTTTCTGCACACTCAAAAGCAACTGCTGCTGTGGCGTGGGTAATGGGAGCAATGAATTTGTCTCCGGTTCCTGTAATAATAAGAACTTCATTTTCCGGATCCTGTGCAATTGCACGAATCAGGCGGCTCCAGCCATTGTGGATGCCATAGCACCAACCGGCCTCTTTGCCGTTTAAATGCATTCTGGCTTCAATAATTCCGTTCTCGCGCTTCAAAACGAAGAACTCCTTGAAGCGTTCCTGATACGACTCAAAATGTTCATAGTCTACGGCTCCAACTGCGTTCAGTTTTTCACGATATTCTTTGATATCCATACGTTTAATCTCCTTTTTTCTTGGTTTTTTCTGGTTTCACTTTTACGATGGGTACCGCGGATCATCCCATCTACTTCGTCTTCATTAAAGCACAGCAGAAAAAAGGGAAGAAGAACAGAACCGGCAACTGCATTTGCGCAATTTTGCCGTTGTGATTGGACAAATTTAAAAATATGTGCAAACGGATTTTGTCTGTCAGCATATAATACAAATAGGGATAAGAATAAAAAGGAGGAATTACTATGACCGCAGAACAAAAGATCTGCAACGCTTTCTTGGATATGTTGGAAACTACGCCGTTCACGGAAATTAAGGCAAATGATCTTGCTAAGCGCGCAACGGTTGCCCGCAGCTCTTTCTACTTTTATTTTGATTCGGTCTTTTCCGTCCTTGACCATCTGGAGAATGAGTTTATCCGTGGAATTTCCGACGAATATGCCACCATTTACAAGCTTGGCGTAAAAAAAAGCGGGCGGATTAGTACGCAAGATACTATCCGCCCAACAATTGAATATGTAGGTCAACATCTTCGGGAATTTCGCATTCTTTCCGGGCCCAATGGAAGCCGCAGTTTTCAGGACAAGCTGTTGCAACGAGCTGAAAACGTAGGGATTGTTTTGTACTGTGACGGTTCCATTCCAACCTACGAAGTAATGCTCCGACTGAACATCATGGCCGGTGCGCAGTGGTATCTGTATCGTTGGTGGGCCAATCATGAGGATCAGGTTTCAACCGAAGATATTCTTCGTTTTGTGTCTGATTTTATGGATAAGCTTTCTTTTTAAATGCACTCATACAGCTTTTGCGTAATTTCCTCCATACGGGAAATGTCTATGGAAGAGTAGTTCATAACAAAAACATTCTGGTACTCCGGGCGGTTGCCATGGTAGTAGTCAGCCAGGCTGACTAGTTTAATACCCTTGGCAAGCGCCTGGCGGAGAATTGCTGACTCGCCCGAGGGAGAGGAAATTTTCATCAGGAAGTGGACGCCCGCTTCCTCCTCCATGATTTGGATGGAGTCTTTTAACCGGGAGCGCGTGAAGGAGTCAATGATGCAGTCCCGCTTTTTCTGGTATTCATTTCTCAGGCGATTCAGGTGCTTTTCAAAACTGCCGTTCTGGATGAATTTGGATAGGGCATACTGCTCAAAGTTAGAGACGGTGCACGTGTAAAAGGACAGCTGCTTATAGAATTTTTCGGCAAGGGCCGGCGGCAGCACCATGTAGCTGATGCGCACGGTAGAGCTGAGGGTTTTGCTGAAGGTGTTCATGTAGATGACTTTGTCCAGGACGTCTATGCTTTGGAGGGTGGGGATGGGCTTGCCGGTCAGGCGAAGTTCGCTGTCATAGTCGTCTTCAATAATGTAGCGGCCTTCTGCTTTGGCGGCCCAGCCCAAAAGCTCATAACGGCGGGAAATCGGCATGACAATGCCCGTCGGGAAGTGATGGGACGGGGACGTATGGATGACATCAATCCGCTTTTGTTCCAGCGCTTCCGCAGATATGCCGTAGCGGTCAATATCCACATATTGGTACGGCACATTCATGCTACGGCAGATCTGCGCCGTTTTTGGGTACCCCGGATTTTCCAGGCCGTATACGGTTTCCGGGCTGAGCAGCTGAATCAGAAGGCCGAAAAGGTACTCGGTGCCGACGCCAACTATAATTTGCTGTGCGTTTACGTGCATGCCGCGAAAGTCATGTAAGTAGGCGGCTATATTTTGCCGAAGTTCCATGATGCCGCCGGCCGGCGGATTGGTCATCAGCTGCTTTTGATTTTCGTTCAGCACTTCCCGCATGGTTTTGGTCCAGGTGGTAAACGGAAACAGCTCTGTATCTGTCTGGTTGCTGGTAAAGTCAGCAAGGTAAGAGGTTTCGCCGCCCGTCAGAGTTACCTGTTCCGTGGTGGGCTTTCCGGTGGCCGCGGTTAACTGATTAAAATCACTGACATAAAACCCCTTTTTGGGAAGGGAATAAATAAAGCCTTCCGCTATCAGCTGGGCATAAGCGTTTTCTACGGTAATAACGCTTATGCCCAGATTTTTTGCAAAGGGCCGCTTGGACGGGAGACGCTCCCCGGCCTTCAGATTTCCTGTAAGAATGTCGTTTTTTATGCAAAGGTAAAGAGTTTCATACAGGGAATCTGACCCTGTTCCGGTAAGATTATAGGTTAACATTCCGGGGCTTGCCGCCTTTCTGACCTTACTGAATATATTAAAATTGAATATTTTAATATGGTCACACGCTAGTATAATAGGCCGCAACACAGATGTAAAGGAGTTCTTTCCCATGAGTAATGAAAGATATGAATTAAACAAACAGTTGGCCCAAATGCTGAAAGGCGGCGTCATCATGGACGTTACCACACCGGAACAGGCAAAGATTGCCGAGCAGGCCGGCGCCTGCGCGGTCATGGCGCTGGAACGGATTCCAGCGGACATCCGCGCCGCCGGCGGCGTCTCCCGCATGAGCGACCCGAAAATGATTCAGGGCATTCAGGAAGCGGTTTCCATTCCGGTTATGGCAAAATGCCGGATCGGCCATTTTGCCGAGGCGCAGATCCTGCAGGCCATTGAAATTGACTACATTGATGAAAGCGAAGTGCTGTCTCCGGCAGACGACGTATACCACATCAACAAGCGTGACTTTGCCGTTCCGTTCGTCTGCGGAGCCAAGGATCTGGGCGAGGCACTGCGTCGCATAAACGAAGGTGCCAGCATGATCCGTACCAAAGGCGAGCCCGGCACCGGCGATGTAGTGCAGGCCGTACGGCACATGCGGAAAATGAATACCGAAATTGCAAGAATTGCAGGGCTTCGGGAAGACGAGCTGTTTGAAGTGGCAAAAGAACTGCAGGTGCCGTACGAACTGGTACAGTACGTGCATGATAATAAGAAGCTTCCGGTTGTGAACTTCGCCGCCGGCGGGGTCGCCACCCCAGCAGATGCCAGCCTGATGATGCAATTGGGCGCCGAGGGCGTTTTTGTCGGTTCCGGCATTTTCAAATCCGGAAACCCGGAAAAACGCGCCGCCGCCATTGTACAGGCTGTCACCAACTACACGGATGCAGCGCTGATTGCCGAGCTTTCCAAGGATTTGGGCGAAGCCATGGTTGGTATCAACGAACAGGAAATTGAAATTCTGATGGCAGAAAGAGGCAAATAATGAGAATTGGCATATTAGCGCTGCAGGGTGCCTTTCTGGAACACGAACAGCGCTTGCAACAGCTGGGTGCCGACTGCTTTGAAATACGCCAGTTGAAGGATTTGGAGCAAGGCCTGGACGGCCTTGTCCTCCCTGGCGGCGAAAGCACTGTACAGCGAAAGCTGTTGCAGGATCTGGGCTTATTGGAGCCACTAAAAGAGCAAATTAAAAATGGATTGCCTACCTTGGCAACCTGCGCAGGGCTTATCCTTCTGGCCGAAGAAATTGACAGTGGCGAAGAGCCTTCCCGCAGCGAAGCGCTACCTCGCCTGGAAGAGCCCTGCTTCGGCACTATTCCCATGATTGCCAAGCGCAACGCGTATGGCCGCCAGCTCGGCAGCTTCCACACCCAGGCGGAAGTCCAGGGGATTGGTTCCGTACCTATGACCTTTATCCGGGCTCCCTACATTGCATCCGTAAAAGAACCAGTGCAGGTTTTATCCGTTGTCAACGGCAACATTGTTGCCGTGCGGTATGGGAACCAAATTGCCCTGGCCTTCCACCCGGAGCTGGACGCTGATACCCGCCTCCACTCTTACTTCCTGGACCTTGTGGCACAGTAAATTATCAAAAAGGGTGGCTATTGCCTAAAACTGGCCAATAACCACCCCTAAACCTGGTTTTACACAGCAAAAACTTTCTCCAAAAGGGTGGCTATTAGCCCAAAATCAGCAAATAACCACCCCTAAACCTGGCTTTGCACGGCAAAAACTTTCCCCAAAAGGGTGGCTATCAGCCAAAAAATGTCCAATAACCACCCCTAAACCCGGCTTTGCACGGCAAAAACTTTCTCCAAAAGGGTGGCTATCAGCCAAAAACTGCCCAATAGCCACCCCTAAACCTGGCTTTGCACGGCAAAAACTTTCTCCAAAAGGGTGGCTATCAGCCCAAAACTGTCCAACAACCACCCCTAAAGCGGATTTTCAACAGCAAAAGCTCTGCTCCCAGGGGTGGTTATTGCCCGAAAATAACCGTATAGCCATCACTTTTCGCAAATTTTGCCAATCTTTTCGGCCCCTTTGGCGCCATCATCCACTGCGGAAGTAGTTACGGTTTGGTCATACCCATCCGGACCGGTGACACGGAAACTGAAATCCGTCTTGCCATCCTCAGATGTCTTGGTAATGGTCAGATTGCCGGTTGCCTGCTTCGCCACCAACTTCACATAACCGTTCAATGGGTCAGTCTTGTTGTCTCCGGCACAAGCAACGTCCTGTACCCCGGAACCGCTGTAGGAATAACTTCCATCACCCCAGATCAGCAAGGTAGAAGTCTGATTGTTGGACGTCTTTGTAGCCGAGATGGTAGATACATCAAACGGCTGCGAGGAAGTAACCGTCAAAACATTGCCGTTCTTCTGAAAGTTTAATCCAGCCCCAGAAAAGCTGTAGTTACCCAAAACGCCATTGGTATCCGTCAAAGAAACGGAATACACACCATTGCTGTAGGTCAGCTCATACGTGGATGCAGAGCTTTCTCCCTTTGCCATGAAGCTTGGAATCTTCAACTGACTCTGAATTGCTGAGGCGATGGAGTCGTAATAACTAAAGATCTTACTTCTCAGCGGATTGTTAGAACGTACATACTCCTTCACTGCATTGGTAGCCCCTGTCTGGGACTTGGAAATGTAGTTGAAGTTTTCATCACGTTCGCCAATCAGCACTTCCCATACAAGCAACTGTGTTGCCACATACTTAGCAAGGTCGGCGTTGGAACTGCTCTGGTTCTTCCAAGCACTGTAACTAACATTGCCCTTATAGCCGTTGTACAGAACATAGGAAAGAATTCGAAGTTGAGATTTAGAGTTTAAGGCACCATTGTTTTTCAATTGATCCTGCAACGTTCCTTCACTCTTGGAAGAGACGGACTGATTGTGGTTAATATTAGTAGCCATCTCAATACAATAGACCGCCTTGCCGGATGCCGTGTTCTGTGCTTTGGCATAGAACGCACTGTGTCCGGAGAACTTGTATCCATTACGTAATGACAACGCCGGAGAGGACCACCCGGTACCTTTGATTTCTGTCATTGCCACCTTAATGGATGCTGCACTTGCCGTGGATGCAAAAACACCCACAAACAGTGCTAACGAAAGCAAAATCGCTAGCAACTTTTTGACTTTCG
>CAVHZY010000029.1:0-8810 GCA_963640645.1 uncultured Phascolarctobacterium sp.
TCTCTTGTCCGGCTGTCGTTTCTCTGAACAACTCGCCCTCCGAGCGAACAATGGAGTTATATCATGCTTCACAGGAAAGGTCAAGAAGTTTCAAATAATAGATTCGTATCTTTGTTACAGTTCTATGATTTATCAGCATGCCTCTTCCAATTTTTCAGTGCCGAAATCCCTGCCCGACCATTCATAAACAATTTGCGGATTTGCAAAAATTTCATCAAGCTTATTAAGAAAGGGCACGCAATCGCCGAAATCAAGTGCGCGGTGATCTGCGACAATCGTTATCGGTAAAATTGAGCGAATTTCAATTTTTTTACAGCCGAATTCATCGGTTACAACAACGGGACGTTCCTGAATTGCATTGATTGCAAATGCCGTTGTTTGCGGCGGAATAATTTCAAGCAGCATGCACATGCCCTTTTGGCTGCGGCAAACCGAGCCGAGATTTGAAACGGTGGTTGTGCCCTGCTCTATATCGTGCTTTGTTAGTCTGTCTTTTTCTGGGATTGCATAATAATCTTTTTTTGCCTTGCCCGAAAGAGTGTGCACCTTGTGCTTGCCCGGCATTTTCGAGCCGAAAAGGCGGCAAAGAGTTTGTTTGATTTTGCCCTGCTTTAAGCCTTTCAAGGTGTTATCCATAGACACTTCAAACATAACCTCATTCATATCGCTGTTGTTTGCACGCCTTATTGTATCGTTTACGGCAGTTGCCATTTCCTCCAAGGTTTTATTTCCCATATCGTGCATATTAAGAGTCATCATCTCGCCCGTTGAAAGCATGGTGGGCATTGAGATATCAATTTGATCATGATAATTCAGCGTGCCCCTGACGAGCTTTCTGCTGAAATCGAGCGTGGTGTTCATTTTGGGAGCTGCTTTTAAACCCTCGCAAATCACCTTCATCATAACGGTGTTAATCGTTATTTTTTCACTCTTATCTGCGCCTGCATTAAGCTTTTTACATTCCTTAATAAATTCGGTAACATCTGCTTCATAGCTTGCCGACATATGAGGAATCTGCTCCCAGCTTTCTGAGGTCATATTTGAAACTATTTTTCTTGCGATTCCGAAATGCTCTGTTTTATAAATTGCCATTACTTTATTCTCCTAAAAATGAAATGTAAATTTTTAGGCATTTCCTTTGCCGTGATTCAGGGATATCAAATTCGGGATTAAACCACCACCAACTTCGGTTTACATTGGGACGCAACTTCGGTTTACATACCAAAAAACCGCACGGTTATGCGATATTCCGTGCGGTTAAAAAGCAATATTGAATTGTTATTTACGCTTGCGATTTTTGTAAGTATACGCTGCGGCAGTGTAATAAATCGGAATCGTGACAAAAACAATCCAAAGCGGATGCCACAGATTTGCATAAAATCCGCCCAACAAAAACACAATAAGAGCAACGACAGGGTAGCAAAAAATAAGGGCGTTTTTCTTTCTTATTGCGATTGAGCCGGTGTAATAAATTGGAATTGTGAGCAGAAAAATCCACGAGGTTTTCCAAAGCGACGAATTGAAAGCACCGAGTGCAAGGGTTACAAAAACCGCAATGCACGGATAAACCGCAAAAAGCCAGCTGTGCTTTTTCTTTTTAGCCGGCTGCATTAAATCGGCGTTTGCCGAAGCCGAATTATCCGATGGCATTTCGCAATTCAAAATTGCGTCTGCCGAAATTCCGTAAAGCTTTGAAAGCTCAAGCACGTTATCGGACGACGGCACGGCATAGCCCTGTTCCCACTTTGAAACGGACTGCCTTGAAACGCCGAGCCGCTCGGCAAGCTTTTCCTGGCTGAGACCTTTTTTTGTTCTTAATTCTTTTAAATAATCGCCCTGCTGAATAGACATATAAATTACCTGCGCTGTTAAAAAATAATGAAAATGTTCAACTTGTTATTGCAATTTACATTTTGTAAACTGCATAAAATACCATCTCCTTAATAATCTCAGGTTGACATCCAGAAATAAAAAAGTCAAGAATTGCACGGTACGTTTTACAAAGATTTTACTGTATCCAAAGAAGGCATAGAAAACCATTTAGATGTTGGCGTTGGGGAATATTTTGGTATAATTTTGGTGAAGTTTGATCTCCAGAGGTCAGGGAGTTCGTCTTACTTTCCTGAGTTGAACGATAGGACAGAAATGGGGTGATGAAATAGTTGCTTATGATGAGCTTTTTGGCAATGGTGACGACTGAAACCGGTGCTTATTATTTTAAAGGAGGAAGCAAAAAGGCAGGGATTTTTCCCTGCCTTTTTTAATAGGTTTCTTTTTAGTTCTGTATCCGTTTGTTATGTATCCACACAATAACTGCTGTTACGCCAACAAAAAGCAGAATGCCGAAAACAAGCAGTACTGCAATAATGGCGTATGCTGCGGGAAGGTTGATTGGCGACTCGCCGAAAAACAGACCCCAGATAAATTCCGGATTGTAAAACGGGTAGGGGTAGTACTGCGGACTGGAGTAGGCGCCGCGGATGATGGAAAATACCGAATATACAAGCGGATAAATTCCTGAAAGGGCAAGGCATTTTTTGCCGATTCTTTGACTGGTGAACGGGAAAAACCACAAGGCCAGCACAACTACGGGCATGATCATATGATAGTAAATCTGTATGAAGCCTGACATGGCATGTGCCGCCGTATCCCACTTTGACGGAGGGGTCATACCCAGCGGAATTCCTCCGCAATAGGTGATGCCGGCAATTAATACATAGACTGTGATTAATGCGCCGAACGTCGGGTTAAAGCCGATCTTTTGTGCCTTTTTACAGCCGAAAATACCAAGAGCTGCAAACAGCAGATAGACATAACAGAAAAAATTTGACTGTACAGTGAAGTAGGACAGAATGTTGTATTTTCCGTAGTCTATGGGGCTGTACTGCGGGTCGTATTCATAAACGTAGTAGGAAAGACGGTGGGCGAAGATCAAAAATCCGAACACCGCCAGGATAAGCAGTACCACGCCAAGCGCTTTGTTTTTTGCGGATGGATTTAATTTCGGCTCCATATGAATTCTCCCTTACCTGCTATTGTTCCCTTACAGAACGAAGGATACACCATACACCTTATGATTAATTTCAATGCCGGCATAGTAGGAACCGACCAGAGTAACCCGCATTAAAGGTGCATTGTAGATTTTGGCGGTGGATTCGTCCAGCTTCAGTGTTGCGTTGCCGTCTTTGACACCAAGGACATCGTAGGTGCCCCACATATCCTCGTCAAAGTAACTGCTGTTATGAGCTTTAAAGGAAAGGCCGGATTCTCCTTCTGTGGTTCTGGTATCAAGCTGTTTTTCCAGATCAGACAGAGTCATGTAACTTAAGTAAGGTACCGGATCGGAGGCATCACACAATCTGTGTAAGGTTCCTTCGCCGTCTTCACTGATTAAGGGAGAACCAAAAGTGACAGTGTTGATTACATTGTAATGATTTTTGATTTCGTCCATAGCGGCAACCTGCTGCGCAACCATACCACCAAGGGAATGGCCTGCAAACAGAATGTTGGAATTTTTCGGAATATTCTTGCGAATGGTTTTAAGAACATCTATGGCATAGGAGTTCTTTTGTGCAAATCCGGAGAGCAGGTCTGTAGAAATCTGCACCGCTTGTCCGTTCAATCCCACTTCTGTTCCATGCAGGCAGATAAGATAAACCGGTGTTTTCTTCTTGCCCTGAGTCAGAGTTCCTTCCACAATGCCAATTGGTCCGCCAAAATTCGGGTGCGTTCTTACAATTCTGGTATACACTTCCGTTGCGTTCGTCATGGTAGTGGTAGTCTTTTCTGTAGTGGCATTTGCTGCCATAGCAGTTACGCCCATGGAAACGGCCATGGCAAGTGCAATAACCAGAGCCACTACTGTTTTCTTTACTTTTTTCATTTTCATTTCTCCTTTTTATTGGCCTTAAGCGTTTACAGCTTCTTGGCTTTTTAAGAGCTCATATAATTCTGCTCTTGTCTGATAGAAATACGGATTCACATAGAAAATGCCAAGTAATCCTAAAGTGCATAAGGACAAGATTCCCCATCCAAGAAAGGATAAGTCCAGAACGAAGGTTTGCCATTTGTATCCGTTCATCATTTCAGAGGACTTATGGATGGCATCCATGGGCTGCAAATCAGGATTCTCTGCAAGAAGGAATGGCACCATGGCATAAGAATAACTTTTTACAATACCCGGAACAATGAATAATAAGGTCCACAAGCCTACAAATACGTCTGTTAACAGTGTGGTAACAATGCTGTTGGCGTAATTGTTTTTGAATGCGGAAATTAACTCGCCCAGTTCGGCCTTTTCCTGATTGTTCTTTTTAAAGAAAGAATATCCTCCGATTTTAAGCGGATTAAGAACAAACACATTAAGCAAAGTAAAAATAAGTCCAAGGATTACCGTTGTGCCGGAAACGACCGTTGAAACATCAGCATCAGTATTGTTCAGGTTCACGTTAACATTCGAGGAGATAAGTCCCGCGGTTGCAATACTTAAAACAATTGCTGTAATTACGCTATTTGAGTAATTTCCTTTGAATGCTGCTTTGGCGTTTTCCTTCAGGTCAATTCTGTCAATTTGCATAATCAAAACTCCTTTCAAATGGGTTCCGTCCAGAAACCGTACTATAGGGATATAGTAGCATTGCACCGTCATATTTTCCACTAAATTCTTTTGTGGTATAGTGTGGGTAGGAAATATGCTATATCGCAAAGAAAAAGGAAGAAAGGAAGATGGTATGTCTCTGCTCCTTTGCCCAAACTGCGGCGCGGAACTGAATCGGGAGGACCGGCAGTTCGTCTGTGCATCCGGGCACTCTTTTGACTGCGCCAAGGAAGGCTACGTGAACCTGCTGATTGGGTCAAAAAGCGGGGAAAACCGCGGCGATTCACGCGCTTCCGCCCGGGCACGGCACGACTTTTTAAACAAGGGGTACTACGCCTGCCTGAAGGACGCCATTGCGGAGTGTATGCAGGGAACGGTTCTGGACATCTGCTGCGGCGAAGGATATTACGACGACTATGCCGGTGAATTCTACGGCTTTGACATTAGTAAGGAAATGGTCCGACTGGCCTCTAAACGGCATCGGGAGCCGAATTACCACTATATGGTGGCCAACCTGGCTCGGATTCCGGTGCGGGATGCATCTATTGACACGTCCATTCACTTGTTTGCACCGTTTCACGGGGCGGAGTTTTCCCGCGTTTTGAAGGCGGACGGGGTGCTGTATTCGGTCATTCCCGGACGGAAGCACCTTTGGGAGCTGAAGCAGGTGGTCTATGACACCCCTTATGAGAATGATGAACAGGCACCGGAGTGTAAAGAACTTGACCTTGTCAGCCGCAAAACGGTAACGGACGTGGTTTCCATTGGCCGGGAGGACCTGCAAACGCTGTTTTCCATGACCCCGTATTATTACCGTACTTCGACGGAGAATCGGGCGCGCCTGGAGTCGGTGGATTTTCTGGACCTTACCGTAAGTTTTGTAATTTTGGAATATCAGGTAAACCCTGTTTAGAAAGGAGCTTTTCTATGTCTTATCATGAAATGAGTTATCCATCCGCCAACCAGCGAGATACCATCAAGGCCTATTACTGGACGCCGCTGGATCCGCCAAAGGGAATTGTGCAGGTAATCCATGGCTTTGGGGAACACGCACGCCGTTTCTGGCATCTTGAGGACGCTTTATGCGAGGCAGGCTACGTTGTTTTTGCCGACGACCATCTTGGTCACGGAGCTACCGGCGTAGACAACGGTCACGTAGGAGATCCCCATGCCGGCAGTTACAAAACTTTTGTAGAAGACGAAAAGAAGCTGCATGATCTTGCCAGGGAAATGTATCCGGGCATTCCTTACTTTGTATTCGGCCATAGCTGGGGCTCTTTGCTGGCCAGAGGCCTTGCCGCTCTTTACGGAGATGACCTGCGGGCCATTACCATTGGCGGAAACATTTCCCAGTGGCACGGAATTGAGGTGGCACTACAGGACGCAGAATTTGAAGCGGCTTTCCAAAATGATCCGGACGGTGTAGGTGCAGAATGGTTTAACAAAGCCTTCTCCGGTATGACTGACAGATGTGATCCTGCCGAAGGTCCGAACGCCTGGATTGCCAAAGACCCGCGCATTGTGGCGGATCATGCAGCAGATCCGTTCAATACATTTGCGGTAACCACCGACATGGTTTACAACTTCTGTAAGCTGTATGAGTTTGACGAAAGCCCGGAATGGGCCGGCATGGTGCCGACCGGCATCCCGTTTTATCTGATTTCTGGTGATCAGGACCCATGCGGAAATTACGGCGAGGGCGTTTACAACATTGCTAACCGCCTGATTAACACCGGCCACGATGTCACCGTAAAGCTGTACACCGGTCACCGTCATGAAATCCATAACGAAAGGGATTCCCGTGACGACGTAGAAAAAACCATGATAGCGTTCTTTGACCAGTATTGCTGAGGGCAAATACTGAGGGCTCCATTGGAATGAGAGATTAGCGTGTAATAAGGAAGGACCCGCTCTGCGTTGTGCAGAGTGGGTCCTTTTTGCGTGTTTGTACGGGGTGCTTGTATGGGGTGTATGGGGTGCTTGTACAGGACTACAGTGCAATAGGTATCTTTTTTACTGGCACGCGGCTTTCTTGACCCGCGTCGTCCTGTTTTTGGGACAGCAGTTCGTTGATTAATCGGGGAGGGTTGGTGTAGCATGAAGATGAAGGTTGGATCATCTACTGCCGTTAATGGGTAAAAAGTCAGGCGAGTTGGTCTTTTGTGATGGCTAAAGGCCGTTTTTGGGCAGATACCCACCCTTTTACTAAATTTTGCCAAATGGCAAAATGCCAGATGTCGATTGTTTGCACCTGTGCTTGCTTTTGAACTAGGTTGGTGACTAACTCGCACGGAAAAGGAGGTAAATAGGAATTATGAAAATTGCTAGAATCGTATTGTATGTTTTGTTTGCTGTATATGTTGTGCTTGCGGCCGTAAATGGGAATATTTTGACGGTTGGTTTTTTCCTAACGACAAGCATTGTCTTTGTCAATGTTGTTATCCATGTTTTAGAGGTGACACGTCCCTGACACTGAACAAAAGGTTTTGCCACAGAAAGAAGGTGGGCTTTTGAAAAAGTTTAAAGTTGAATATATTGGCCCTACTCCGTATGCATTTGATACCGGAGAAATAGTAGAAGCCTTTGAATTGAAGAAAGATCCTAAAAAGAAATGGTTTGTTATACTTGACGAAGACGGTGAAGAATACGCCTATCCTCGTCGGTGGTTTAAAATTCTGGAAGAGACTGAAATTGAATAGTGCCTACGTGTATGGGAGGGCGGAGGATATGGGAATTTCGGACGGTTTGTTGCACCACGTGCGGAAAGGGATACATGCTTAAATGCAGCCCAAAAGCCAAAAAGAACCTTTCTTTCTATTGCTCTGAATGTGGCGTAAGGTGGATTTTTGAAAAGCCGGTTATAGTTGAATGAGAAAGGAAAAAATACAATGGAAAAGATTACAATTTTAAGAATTGCCGATTATGTGCTGTTTGCGGTGCTGACAGTAATTGCAATTGTGACAAGCGACTTTGACTTGTCTTACTGGTTGGTGGCTCTTAGCACCTTGTTAGTTGCCAGCTCGCATATCAAGGAATTGATTCAAAACCATGGAAAATAAGCTGGTATCAACACGATGCTTCATCTCTGGTCTATGGTTCAACAGACACCGCCCAAAGAGCAAGGGACGACGATCTGAAAAAAGGAGCAGAAAAATGACAATAGAACAATTCACGGAAAAAGTACGAGAAGCAGCATATAAGATGCTATCAGAGTCAAAAGAAGATATAGACCGGTTTATGGAAACAGACGAGGCAAAATTTGCACTAATGGATGCTTACCAAGCCGGGAAAGGAATTGAAGAAAAGCAAGAAAAGCGCGTGTTGTCTTGTGTAAGTTGCCTTTACATGCTGTATGAATAATTATGCAGATTGTTGAAAAGCGGATTTCCGATGTTCGACCATACGGAAAGAACCCCAGGAATAACGATGAAGCCGTGGAATTTGAAAACAAAGTTACAGAAAGGATGAAGAATCATGATTGGATTGCATGGGAAAACTTTTAAAGATTATTCAGAAGAAATGACCAAGGAAGAAGAGCAAGAATTGTTTGACACGGCCGTTAAGGAAATGACCAAGGCCGGGCTGGAATGGGTTATGAGTGATGAACCATACGAAGGCCAGGAAGAAGACGAAGCAGACACAGCTTATTGTGAAAAGCTATACGAAGAAGGCCGATGGGAAGAACTTGTAAACCATATTAACCAGAGAACTTTTGAGATAGCTCAAAAGAAAGGTCAAGTATAAAAACAGAACACCAAAAAGCGAGGTGTAACAGCCCCGCTTTTGTTGAACGATGCACCATTTTTGGTCTGTGGTTCAACATAATATTGGGCAGAACCAACATGCAGAGGCCGTTTGCTTTGTTTACGAAAAAATGCATCTGGAAAAACGAAATTATTTAACTGAACAAGAATGGGAAAAAATCAAAAAACTTGCGATAGATAATTATCCAGAATATGAATGGGAGGCCGGAGGATATGGAGACTTTGAGCAGTTCGATTTTGTTAGAAAAATTAAATAATGGAGAAAAAATTAAGTGCACCACATGTGGAAATGGATACATGCTTAAAGGAATCCCAAAGGCAAAAAAGAACCTTTCTTTCTATTGCTCCGAATGCGGAGCAAGGTGGATTTTTGAAAAGCCTGTAATAGTTGAATAATTGCGTAACAGAGCCCACCCCTTGCCGTATTATCACGGTGAGGGGTGATTTTT
>CAVHZY010000030.1:0-8099 GCA_963640645.1 uncultured Phascolarctobacterium sp.
AGTCTGGGCCGTGTCTCAGTCCCAATGTGGCCGTTCAACCTCTCAGTCCGGCTACTGATCGTCGACTTGGTAGGCCGTTACCCCACCAACTATCTAATCAGACGCGAGCCCATCCTTCAGCACTAATGTTTTGATATATCGATGATGCCATCATTATATGTTATGCGGTATTACCGTCCGTTTCCAGACGCTATCCCCCTCTGAAGGGTAGGTTGCTCACGCGTTACTCACCCGTCCGCCACTCAGTCATATCAGAATTCATCCGAAGAATCGTTCCTCAAGCTTCGTTCGACTTGCATGTGTTAGGCACGCCGCCAGCGTTCGTCCTGAGCCAGGATCAAACTCTCTAAAAAATGGTATCTAAACAGCTTTGCGCTGCTCAAATCTTTTTTAGTAAAAGCTTTTTAGCTCATTACTTTTGCTGACAGATTTCTGTCAAAAATTCCTTGTCTGGAATCTAGTACTTTGAAACTTCAAATTGAAATTTCAGGGTTCTTTCGTTCGTCGTTGTTTAATTTTCAAGGTACTTGAAACCGCGTGTCTGTGCGGTTTCCTGTGTTTGCGCCTCTGTGTGGCGCGAGATATATATTAGCACGCACGCACCAAGGTGTCAACCAATAAATTTAATTATTTTTAGGAAAGCTGATACCCTGCCGGGTGTTCCATCCTGGATCCGGTCAGGGACCCTCTCAAAATCCCCTTTGCAGAGTAAAGGACCTTCCCGCAAAGAGAGCCGTACTTTCTTAAGAGAAGTGGAAGGCCAGGACAAAAAGGCTGTCATTTTCCGTGTAGCGGACAGACGAGGTGGAAGCGCGCTTTGACGCGCTGAGGCTTTCGTTGGCCGCGCTGATTATACGGAAAATGCCTCGGTTTTGGACTAAGGCCTGCTCGGCACTGCGCATGGCCGCCTTGGAGCTGAAGCGCAATTCCAGGGAACTCTGTCCCTGGTTTAGCGCTTCCTTCAGCGCCTGACAGGCAGCCGTTTGCTCTGCCGAGCCAAGACTGTCAAACAGCAAACCCTCTTTTACAAAGTAATTGGCTGCCGTATGGGTACACTCCGCAACGTCAGCACTGTCTTTCGCTGTATGGGTCTTGGAAAGCTCCTCCGCTGATACATTAAAATAGACATGAGAAGGCGTGATCGGGTCCCCTTTGCTGTCCAGACTGGTGTGATCATCCCAGGTCAGGTCCAGGCAGTATTTCTGCCCGCCAATGGTAACTACATTCCACATATGGGATTCTGCTGTCCCGGTACTGGAATCCACCGCTTCCCCAATGACAACATAACAGGGAATCCCCATCTTCGTTAACAGGTACTGCGCCGCTTTTGCGTACCCTTCACAAACAGGGGCATGTTCCACCAAAGCGCCATAAATGGTTAAGGTGGAAATGTCAGAGCCTTCGTCCGGATCCCCGTAGTCACAAAGTTCAATCAGCCTGTCATGAATATAGAGCTCTTTTTCATAGTCAGAGCCTTCCGGTGCCGCAGCAAGAATTTCTTCAGCTGCGGCTTCTACCTGGGACTGTTTTTCCTGGTAAGCAGCTGAATCGCAACGATACACGGGAATAAACGATGCGCAAACCGTCAGGAATGAAGCGCCCCGGCTTTCGTAATTGCAGTAGTTTTCAAGAAACCAGAATTCCGGGTTATCATACAGTACGGCTTCAAAGACTTCATTTAATTCATCACTGCTCAGCTTCGGAATGTAAATGCGCTCCGGGAAATCCGTAATCTGTGTGCAGATATAGCGGTACGCCTCCTGTTCCGTTTTGGTCAGGTTCTGATAATAATAGCGGCTGTCCTCATTTGTTATGCTGCCCGTTTTATATCCGTGCGAGGCAGCGGTTACGAAAGCAAATCCCCGGTCTATTGGAAGCAGCAGTAAAAGGGCAAGAACGACCACAACCACAAGCAGGTTCTTCAAAAAGTTCTTTACCTTTTGCATAACAGCTTCCTTTCCGGGGATAGGAGATTTAGTTTACGGTAACGTCCAGATTTTTCAGGGCACTGCATTCCAGGAGGAAGTCACTGTACCGGGAAAAATCGGAAGTTGTAATATCTGTTGTAATATAATTGCTGAGGGATTCAAAATAAGACTGCCCTTTCTCGGCATTCTTTTCTGTCAGTTCCTGCTTCAGGAAGTCTGCCATCAGGTTTGCCTGCTTTTGGAGGGCCGCATTATTGTAATTTTCTCCGACATAACAGAGATAGTTGAAGAAGCGGGCACCGGTCAGGGTCCGTTCCCCGGTCAGAATGTGAATGGAAAAGTCGTCCCCGTCATAGGCCACTTCGGTGTCCAGATTAATAGTGTAGTTACCTAGGGTATTCAGCAGCCGTGGAAATGCGGATTCCGGCAGAATAATGTAGCGGTCTAGACTTACGTTATACTGGTCTGAAATGGCCTTTTTCAGGTTCTGACAGTTGATTTCAATGTCCGCCGTCTTGGTACTGTTACCATAAATTTCCGTATAGGTTTTTCCGTCATAACTGCCTTTTGGCGAAATAGGCGTAATGGTAAATGACTGCTTCCTGGTATTCATGGTCATCCAGCTGAGATAAACCAGTTCCCCGTCACTGTCTACACTGCCCACCAGAATGGATACTTCCTTTTGCATATTGCTTCCGGACACATTCCGGTTGGTTTCAAAATATCCTGTTTTTTCCAGATAGACGCCAATGGAAAGAAGCGCAATCAGAATAACAGCAGCAATAAACGCCAGCCAGAGAGCAAGGCTTTTTTTCTTCTTTTCAGCACGGGTTGTTTCAAACCGCAGCCCCTTGGTTTTGCCTTTGCGTTTTTGTTTCATAACGCGGCTCCTTTCCGTCAATTTTCTTTGGGCTTTCAGTATACAACAGAACCAAAATCCCGTACAGATAAATAAAAATAAAAAAGAGGAGCGACTTTGTTGTCGTCTCCCCTTTACTTGGTCCGAGTGACTGGACTTGAACCAGCGGCCTCTTGAACCCCATTCAAGCGCGATACCAAACTTCGCCACACCCGGATACGGATTTATTCCGATACTGGAATTATATCCTGTTCTTTGGAAAAAGCAAGCCCCGGAGAAGCAGGGGCTGCAAAAGGCAGCCTGTTCAGAAGAAGATTTTTCAGAAAAGTCTGAAAAACTTCTTGACCCTCTTTGGGGCTTGTGCTATAGTAATCAAGCGCACTTGAGATGTGCTGGTGTAGCTCAGTTGGTAGAGCAGCTGATTTGTAATCAGCAGGTCAGGGGTTCAAGTCCGTTCACCAGCTCCACGGCCGGTGAAAGACAATGCGCTTTTATCGGCTCACATGGAAGAGTTCCCGAGTGGCCAAAGGGGGCAGACTGTAAATCTGTTGTCTACGACTTCGGTGGTTCGAATCCACCCTCTTCCACCAAAAGGAATCAATCACTCATGTGGTTGGTTCCTTATTTTCCTTAACACTTAGCCGGGTGTGGTTAGCACATTCCATCTGGTCTTCCAGGTTCTCCACCATCGTGGGAACGATCACTCTAGGATCAAGTATCTGACTCAATGTTTCATGGCCCTGTTACCACCATAGTAACAGCTGTACGACTTACTTGCTCCGGAGAAGTAATCTGTGTAATCCATCATGGCAAAGCGTACTGGCTTAGCAACCTGCATCATTGAGAGTATAAGTAACTAAGTGCTACTGAAATTTCAAGGTTCGTAGGTTATAAAAAAAGCTCCGTCAGTTTCCTTTCGCGTGTTCTACCAGAAGAAAACCCACGAAATGGAGATGACGAAGCCACAACCACGGAGTAAAAATCCCAGATGAACAGCACGAGTGTTCAGACGGTACCCTGAATTGACCCGGCAAGGTCAATTCAGGGACTCTTTTTATGTATTAATTATACCAAATAGAACATAATCAGTCCATAGATTTAGGCTTAAATATTGCTTAAACTATGGATTATTTTTTGTTTATTTTTATGAAACATAAGCAGTGGAAAACCACGTAGTTACGTCATTTGTTCTATTAGTTTAATACCACTTTCCAGGGCTTCCGCTGTAATTGAGGTGTATCTCTGCATGGTAAAAGCCACGGAAGTGTGGCCCATGAGTTCAGAAACCACCTTCGGACTGGCTCCCTGTTCAAACAGCCGAGTTGCAAAGCTGTGTCGGCATACCCGGACCGAAAAGGTTTGAATGCCGGTCATTTTCCGGACCTTACAATAGGCTCTTTTCAGGATTTGCCCGGTAATCGGATCTCCGGACTTTTGCAGGAAGATCTTGTCAGCAGGATTCTTTCTTTTCTTTTCCTGGCTGCCAATGATTTCCTTGGCTCTACTGGTCAAAGGAATATAGCGATCGGATTCCCTGGTCTTTCCACTCCGGACCCATACTCCCTTTCCGTCAAAGTTTTCCCAGGATAAATTCATCAATTCAGATCCTCTCATACCGGTATCAAGTAAGAAGAGAAGAAGCTCTCCGTACTTAACCTGGCAACAAGCAAGTTCAACTTGTTTCTGTTCTTCCGCAGACAACGCTTCAATTCGTTTTTCCCTGGCTCCACGAGGAATTCGGCAGGTTCCAATCTGCACATCAAGGACTTCATCATAGGCTCTGGACAGAAACTGTTCCATCTTAGTAACACAGCTCTTGGATAATCCATCCTGTACCATCCGGATTAAGACTTGTTGTAAATCTCTTCTTGTAAATTCAGCTGCTTTAATCTCCGGATCCACATATCGCCACAAGACATTCAGGACAACAGAATAAGACTGATAAGTAGCTTCTTTCACGGTTCCCAGAACAAAGGAATCCAACCATTCCCTAGTCATCTCCTGTAAAGTCAGTTCTTCTTTTTCTTTCATACACTTACTCCTTTTATTAATTTCCTGCCGAAGCAGAAGAGAAGTAAGTATAAATCAATATAGTTACTACTAAGTTTATATATAAACCAACTACTTACTACTTCTATCTTTCTCTTTTTCTATTATCTAGTTTGTGCGTTTAACTAGGGATTTAATATTTGTCACCACCCTCCGGTAGAAAAAAGAAGAAAACCGGTGCCACAAGTTAACAGGGCGATGGCTTTTTCTCCGGCCCCTATCAACCGAGGGCCGGGAAGGGTGCTTGTCCGGGGCCAAATCAATCTTAGGAGTGGCTGGAATCATTTTCTGAACCGTTTTCTTAACGGCAGTAGCCAGGGATTTAGCTATGATATAAAAGTTAGACCGGTGGGCAGAAGTCTGTTCTCCGGTCCTTATATTAATGTAATAGCGATAGAACTTAGAAAGCCAACCGGATTCTTTCAGTTTATCCATATACCGCATTAAGGTCCGGGTATTAATTCCAGACGCATAGCACATCTTTCTGTAGGAAGGAAACGATCCACGGCCGTTACCGGCGAGGATGGACAGCAGAACCAGAACAGCAATGCTACCGGACTTCAATCCGGATTCCAGGACGGCTCTGGGAATCTTGCAGTAATCCTTTTCCGGTAATTTCATGAAATAACCGTTGGTGGTCAGTCTGCCGTGCTTCATGGCATTTTCCTTTTTAATCAGGCCATAGGCATCCAGAACATCTGTTATATCCTGTGCAACCGGGATAGATACTCCGGCTTCTTTTGCTATATCCTGCATCCGGACACGGATAGGACGGTTATCCGAATCATACTTATGTGCAGCGATGGCTACGTACACAGAAACGAAGTGATACACCTTGTGGCGCGCTTTCGGACCGTACTTGCTGTTCCCAGCCATCCACCGGCAGGGTGTAAAAATAGTATTTGGGATCCGTACATAACCGTCCATATAGGTCACTTCCTTTCTGTAAAAATAAAAGCCCTGGGACGAAACCCAAGGCTTAAAATGGCGTAAAAAAGCCCACACCAACTAGAACAATGGTGTAGGCACAAATTGACAATTTTGCTGACTATGGTATAATTAGTCAACGAGATCGGTCGGTCTGTGAACAGCACGAGTGTTCCAGTCGATACAAAAAGAAAATCCGGCAAGATTTTCTTTTTGTTGATTTCTCCATTGATCATAGCATAATTACGAATGAATTGCAATCAATGAATCAACCCTGACATGAATAAAGGACTGTCGAAAGACAGTCCTTTATTCTATCTATGGATATATATAAATCACAATTCCAGGTCATCCTTAGAGATGGGCCGGATACCGAGCTTGGCATTATATTCATCAGCAGATCTCTGCGCTTCGGCTAGAGCTTCTTTTATTGGCCTACGTTTTTGTTTATCTTTTAGATCAACTACCATCTGCTGAAAATTGTCTATAAAGCGGTCTCGGAGCCTTGGATTACGTTGCAAGTTGTCATCAAAATTTTGTAGTAAATCAAAATCATCTCTTGGAACAATAGATGCGTTCATCTTTTTTGCGCAAGGTCTTATCCATGGGTATTTTAAAAACATCTCTGTAGTACATCGGGATACTTCCATATATGTAAGAGGTTCTTTGGAAATATAACCAGACCATTGGTGATGTTCAAATCCTTTATCTTCCAAATATTTTTGAATATCCTTATAAGCCTTGTGATAATCCATCCCAGGATACAACTTTTTAAGTTTTCGAGTACTCAAGTCAAAGTGTATAACCCTATATTCTTTTTCAATCACAATATTTCACCACATTATTGATACATTGGAATATATTTTCTGAAATCTTCCAGCATATGGGAGCAGTCTCCATAATCACCTTCCGGAGCAATAACGCGTAAATAATTACAGTAGTGAACAATGACAGGATTGGTCCAAAAAATAATCCCTATCTCATATGTTATTTTACTGGAATCTGCATCCGGATCTTCATAGATGCCCTCAGCCACTTTTTTAAGGTTCTTCTCTTCGCAGAAAACGTCATCCATGTGCTTATACATCAATTCTAACGTATAACCGTCTTTAATTACTTTATCTTCATCAAATCTAAGTTCACAGCGAAACATAATATCAGTCCTTTCAGTAGGTTTTTGTTTATTATACCGCTTAAATTGCCAGGACTCCATTAGCAAGGTCTTCTGCCAGGAATGGGACAAAGTAAAATGGTATCGTAAGAAGTTTCTGTTCTGCATTATAACCATAATTGTTTTTAGAAACTTTGATAGCACACTCAAACTTGTTGTGGCCAGAAAACTTTTCAAGAGAATTAAGCGTTCTCCTGCCCTTCTTAACGTCCAGCGGATACAGCTTGTTATTGGATTCAATAATAAACTCAAGCTCCGCCGTTGTTCTGCCTCGCCAATAAAACAGCTTATGCCCTTTAGCAATCAATTCATTGGCAACAAAATTTTCAAAAAAGATACCGGACAAAGTGTTATTCCGTTCATTAGATATGAAGGATGCAGCATTGATTCCGCTCTGATAGGAAAACATACCAATATCTCCAAGGAACAGCCGGAAATTACTTTCATTGTCTGCCATAAGAGGCATTGTAATATGCTCTTTAATCTGGAATGACTGGTTTACAACGTGGGCCATAGTAAGCCACTGAATAGACGTCATATAATCTCTTGTTTTGCTCTTTGCTTCAATGAGTCCGGGAGAAAAGTTTTTAGATTCTTTATTCAGCTCTCTGTAAATGTTTTGGAACAAAGCACGAGAGCGCAGAACAGCTTCCCGACTTGCCTGGTAAAGTTCCATGTCAGAAAGGTAGTTGTCATACAAAACCTTTAGGACCTCTCTGGATTCAAGCAGATCGTTTTCGTCTACATAGACTTCCACAGCTTCCGGCATACCACCAACAAGTAAATACCGATAGACCTGATCCATAGCCAGTTCGTGAACTTTGGCATCCAATGGTTTCTTTTCCTCATAAGCCCTTTTGACTGTTTCATACAATACTTTATTGCTATTCATTAGAAACTCATCAAAGGACAGCGGATAGATTGTAAGCTGATTGATTTTTCCAACAGGGAAAAGGAACTTATTATTTTGGGTGTCCCCTCTTTTCCGGGTTTCTCTTTGGAGCTTAATTCGAACCATAGAGCCGGTTGCAATAACAGGGATTTCCCTGAAATCCTGGCAAAAGTATTTAAGGGAAGAAATGATATTAGGACATTCCTGCACTTCATCAAAGATAAGCAACGTATTTTTGTTTATTTTCTTTCCTTTAAGCAACGAGATATATTC
>CAVHZY010000031.1:0-8086 GCA_963640645.1 uncultured Phascolarctobacterium sp.
ATGTTGGGTTACAGCTTCATTTGCCACACCAAAATAGAGTTTGTGTGGCAAACAGGGGTGCAGAGCTAAGTTTGCCACACGAGAAAGGTTGGAACAGCAGAGGACTGACTTTTGGCTGTTATTTAATGTGGCAAATGTTGGGTTACAGCTTCATTTGCCACACCAAAATTGAGTTTGTGTGGCAAACAGAGGTGCAGAGCCAGATTTGCCACACGACCAGGGCCGGAGGAACTGTCGGCGGAAGGCTTTGGCGCAGGGACTACGTGTGATTGGATAGAAAAATGAAAATAACACGTAATCTGGGACTCCAATTACGTGTTATTAGGAGGAAAAAGAGGAATCACACGTAGTCAGGTGGCTTGGACCACCAGTTGCAAAGGCTTTCCGGCCCGGAACTACGTGTGATTGGACTGGAAAATGAAAATAACACGTAATCTGGGGCTCCAATTACGTGTTATTAAAGGGAAAAGGAGAAATCACACGTAGTCAGGGTCCAAGGCAGCCAATTTTGTTGTCCATAATGGTCGAATTGCTTTTATTTTCTGATTTAGAAAAAGTAGACGCACTAAAAGCACCCTGCTAAAAGAAGGGGCGTTAAAAGCGGGCATACGAAAAGCGGGCATACTAAAAGTGGGCGTACTAAAAGCAGACGTGCTAAAAAGAATGCGTACTAAAATTGGGAGGGCGTCGGGCCCAGTTGTGGAGGCTGCCGCGTGGCCCCCGGCCATGGCGCTATGTGGGGGAAGAGACTGCTAAAAGTGGAAGCGCAGCTGGTGGTCACAGAAGGCAATCAGGTCCGCAGGGCCGGCCTGCTTTCCTGTGCGGAACCAGGCACGCGCTGCGCCCGCCAGCACGCCGGTGCGCATTTCCGAAAAGAAGGTAAATTCATCGGAATCCTTATCCATTTCCGGAAACAACGTATCGGCGTGCCGGTAAAGGGCTTTGCGGTGTGCTTCCATTAAAATGTGGATTTTGCCATGGCGTAACATTCCTGCAATGCTGCGCTGATGCTCTGTAAACCACGTGCTGTACACTTCTGCCGGAGAATACGGAATGCCGGCTTTTTTCTTGTCGGCGCAGCATTCCAGAATGTTGTCAAAAATGGTGTCAAAGTAATAAGAGAGGATATCATCGGGGCTGTCAAACAGCCGATAAAATGTGGCTCTTGAAACGCCTGCCTGCCGACAGATGTCGGCAATGGTAGGCGTTTTTTGTGGGGGAAGAGCTGAATCGCACAGGAGAGAAAGCATGCCTTCCGTTATTAAATCGGCGGACTTCTTCTGACGCGGATCTGCTTTGATATGATACATTTACGGCCTCCAATGTTTTACTTCTTCCAAATTTCTTGGCTTTCCCAGTAAAAGAGACTAGGATGCAGTCGAACAAAACAACCGGAAGGAGTTTTTCAAATGTTATACACCAATAAAGTTGACTTTCACGCCCACATTTTAACACCGTCTTATTATGCTTATCTAGACAAATATGAAGGTCCGGAACCGGACAATTTTGCCACGCCGGAGTGGTCCGAAAAGGCTCACCTGAAGCTGATGGATTCTTTGGGCGTAGCATATTCCGCTATGTCCGTTTCCAGTCCGCACCCGATTCAGGCTACCAAGAATGAACGGTTTGCGTATGTAACGGCCATGAACGAGGAAGCTCTGGACGTAGTTTCCAGACACCCCGACAGATTAGGACTGTTTGCCAGCCTGCCACTGCCGGACGTGGACAATGCCGCCAAAATGGCAGAAGACATGCTTTCCAAAGAAGGCGTGGACGGCATTGGCCTTTTGACCAACTACAGTGGCATTTATCTTGGCAGTGACAAGCTGGATCCGCTGATGGAAGTACTGGACGCCCATGGGGCAGTCGTAGACGTTCATCCGTGCATGCCGGCGGCGCTCCCGGGAGACGCTGTTCAGGGTATGCCTATCCCGATTATGGACTTCCTTATGGATACCACCCGTGCATTTACCAACATGGTTTGGGAAGACAAATTCAATAAGTACCTGAACATTAAATGGATTTGGCCGCATGGTGCATCGTTTATGACTATCCTGTCTGACCGCTTTGCCAGCTTTGCGGTCCAAGCCAAAAAGAATGGCTCGGACCGGGCGCTGGACTACTTCGGTGCCCTGAACAGCTGCTACTTTGACGCCGCCGGCTTCTCTACTCCAAAGCAGATCCACGATATGAAGATTGACATTCCAACCAGTCACTTCCTGTATGGCTCCGACTGCCCCTATACGCCGTCTTTCGCGTGCATTGCGCTTGCCGGCTCCCTGGAAAAGTGCGCCGACCTTACCAGCAAAGAAAAGAAAATGCTCTTCACCACCAACGCTTATGACCTTATCCCTAAGCTGTCCGACAATCTGGAACCCACCAGCCATCCGCACATTAACAAGGCCAAGCGCAATGTGCTCGGCACCGGCATAGACGCCTTCTCCAACCACAACCACCAAAAGTAACCCGGCGATTCAGCTCTCCACACACAAGGCCCTTGGCGCTCTTCGCACCAAGGGCCATTACACTATTCTACTATTTAAATTAGTAACTCCAGCAATTTTGGAATATCTTCTGTTAAGGTTTCATAAATTATATTTAAGGCAACATGACCGTAGTCGTGAACAATTCTATTCCTTAATCCAGAAATTTCATTCCAAGGTATTTCTAAATGAGTAGCTCTATAGGCCTCCGAAATCTTTTTTGCATTTTCGGAAATCTGAATTAGACGAAACATCATGGAATCACAAAGAACTTCATCCTTTGTAAACTGAGAGTAAGACAATTGCTGCATATGAATGCAGATGAATTCCATGTCAATTCGTATTTTTTCAAGGTAGTAACTGTCAGGTTTGTTCTTCCTTTCCACCATAAATTTTTATTCCATCCTTTAAAATATTTTCCAGAAGTTCGGGGTTGTTAATTAGCTGTTCACTGTTGAGCAAATCTACCTTCTTGCACAGCTCCACGCGGAGCCGCTCTACTAGACCATAAAACGCCAAGCCACGCACTTCAGAAGAAATCAGCAAATCAATGTCACTTTCTTCGGTGGCAGTCCCTTTGGCATATGATCCAAACAAATAACAATAGGAAACAGGGTATTCTTGCAGGACTTCCCGGCAGATTTTTTTTATTTCATCCAGACTTAAAATTCCATGTTCTTCATCCAGTAGAAACTGTCTTTCCAATTCATTAGTTATGAAACGGTACTTTAAAGAATCCCTTTTACTTTCGTCATTTTCATAGGTTTTGTATGTTCGTAAAGACACACCGACCAGTTTGGCTGCTTCGGCCTGTGTCAGATTGGCTCTTTTTCGGATAGCTTTCAGAGTTTGATCCATATAAAACACCTCTGAATACACTATACAGGAAATTTGCACTTCGGTAAACATAAAAGTGCAAAAATTGCACTGCAAAGCAAGATAAGTGCAATCATCCTCACCGTTCAACTTCATCCTACAAACCACACAACACTCTGTCAAATCCACCGGAATAAGCGGCAGCCTCAGCAAAACCAACGGCACCAATATCGGAATAAGCGCATTGCACTCTTTTTTCCCAGCAATCCACACCTCCACTTAATCAGCAATCTCCATCATTTTAGCGCAAAATGACGGAGACAACTATCGAAAGGACGGCGATTCCTATGCGGACTTTTGAGCAGAATGAGTCGTCTGCTGACTCTCCTGCTTCTTTATAAAGCCGGATATATTTTGGGGAAATATGTCAGCATAGAACTGTTAATTGAAAAAACCAAAGAAACTTACTATGAAGCCCTGCAGGCAAGTTCCATTGGCTAGCATGAAAATGAAAATAACAAAGAAAGAAATCATGGAACTTTGCCCGGACATAAGCAGGGTTACTGTGGAACGAACCCTGACGGAGTTAGTCAAGACAGGTTACATTGCAAAGGTCGGTGCCGGACCATCCACAGCATACGTGCGGGTTCAATAACTCCGTTTCCTTTTCCCCGGCGATTCAGCTCTCCACCCAAATCCACAACTCCTCCACACACAAGGCCCTTGGTGCTCTTCGCACCAAGGGCCCTTTTACGCATAAAAGCTTCCACTGTCCAACCATTGGTACCACGTAGCCTACCACTTGTGCTGAATGAATGGTATAATTTACGTAGTTTATTTTCGTGAAATAAGAGATTGTCTTAAGGATGAGTCTGGATTATGGAGTGTATTGATAACCAAAGCGTAACCCTTGGCGAAGATCTAAAAAAGGAAATAAAGCAGGGAAGCAAACTGTCTATTGCGGCGGCTTGCTTCTCCATTTATGCTTTTCAGGAATTAAAAGAACAGCTGACCCAGATTGATGAGCTGCGCTTTATTTTTACCTCACCGACGTTTATTGCGGAGAAGGTAAAAAAAGAAAAGCGGGAATTTTATATTCCGCGTCTAACCAGAGAACGTAGCCTGTATGGTACAGAATTTGAAATTAAACTTCGTAATGAATTGACGCAAAAAGCGGTTGCAAAAGAATGCGCAGACTGGATTCGGCAAAAAGTAACTTTTCGTTCCAACATCAGTGACCAGTTTATCCAAGGCGGAATAGTTGCAAATAACATCGGTTATACTCCAATAAATGAATTTACAACGGTAGAACTTGGATCTGAAAACGGCAATGTAATCAGCACAACCATTGTAAAAGACGAAAGTCTGTCTCAAAAATTACTGTCGGATTTTAATGAAATCTGGAATGATAGCAATTTACTGCAGGAAGTAACGGATGAAGTAATAGAAAGTATTTCTTCTGCTTATGTAGAAAATTCCCCAGACTTCATCTACTTTGTAACTCTTTACAACATCTTCAATGAATTCCTTGAAGATATTTCAGATGATGTACTTCCGGACGAAGCAACCGGATTCAAAGAAAGCAAAATTTGGAGTATGTTGTATAACTTTCAAAAGGATGCAGCCCTTGCCATCATCAACAAACTGGAGAAATATAATGGCTGCATTCTTGCAGACAGCGTAGGACTTGGTAAAACTTTTACCGCACTTGCCGTTATTAAATACTATGAAAATCGCAACAAAGATGTTCTTGTTCTTTGCCCCAAAAAGCTGACCAACAACTGGAACACCTATAAGTACAACTATGTCAACAATCCCATAGCTGCCGATAGATTGCGCTATAACGTGCTTTACCATACTGACCTAAACCGTACCCATGGCACCTCAAACGGGCTGGAGCTTTCCATGGTAAATTGGAGCAACTATGATCTTGTTGTCATTGACGAATCCCACAACTTCCGCAATGGCGGGAAACTAGTAGAAAACCCGGATGATGACACCAAGGATAACCGCTATGTTACCCTGATGAAAAAGGTTATCCGAGCAGGCGTCAAAACAAAAGTGCTGATGCTTTCTGCAACGCCGGTCAACAACCGCTTTAATGATCTGAAAAATCAGCTTGCCCTTGCGTATGAAGGACATACAGATTACATAGATGAAAAACTCAATACGACGCGTTCCATAGATGAAATTTTTAAGAATGCACAGCGGGCATTTAATACCTGGAGTAAATGGGATCCCTGTGACCGCACGACTGAAAATCTGCTTAAAATGCTGGACTTTGATTTCTTTGAAGTGCTGGACAGCGTGACAATTGCCCGTTCAAGAAAGCACATTCAGAAGTATTACGATATGGCAGACATCGGCACCTTCCCGACAAGGCTAAAGCCGATCTCCCTTCGTCCGCATCTTACTGACCTAAAGGAAGCAATCAACTACAACGAGATTTTTGAGCAGCTTATGCTCCTGACACTGACAATCTATACGCCAACGCACTACATTCTGCCGAGTAAGATGGAAAAGTATGCCGAGTTGTACGGTGACAACAAGGTTAATGTCGGCTTTACGCAGGCGAACCGTGAGCAGGGCATCCGTCGCCTGACCGCCATCAATCTGATGAAGCGCATGGAAAGCTCCGTCTATTCGTTCAACCTGACGCTGACCCGCATCAAGGATTTGATCAACGGCACGATAGAAACGATTGACCGCTTTGACAAGCACTCTGGTACGACCCTCGATCTGACGGATATTTCGGATATGGACGAGTTTGATGCCGAGGATCAGAACTCGGACGAGCTGTTCTCTTTCGGACGGAAGGTCAAAATTGACCTTGCCGATATGGACTATGTATCGTGGCGGGACAGCCTGGCGAAAGATGCCGAAGTGCTTGAATTGCTGACCTTGTTGGTCGGAGACATTACACCGGAGCACGATTCAAAGCTACAGGAGCTGTTCAAAGTAATTGACAACAAAATTACGAATCCAATCAATGACGGAAACAAAAAAATAATTATCTTTACCGCCTTTGCAGATACTGCTGGTTATCTTTATGAAAATGTAGGACGTCACGTTAAAGAGCAGTTCGGGCTGAATACGGCAATGGTATCCGGTTCTGTTGAAGGGCGTACTACCTGTCCGAAGCTCCGTGCAGATTTGAATACGGTACTGACTTGTTTTTCTCCTATTTCAAAGGATCGGGATTTGTTTGATAGTATCCCGAAAGAAAACATTGATGTTCTGATTGCCACCGACTGCATTTCAGAAGGACAGAACTTGCAAGACTGCGATTACCTTATCAACTATGACATTCACTGGAATCCGGTTCGTATTATTCAGCGATTTGGTCGTATTGACCGTATTGGAAGCCGTAACAAAGTGATTCAGCTTGTAAACTTTTGGCCGGATGTAACCCTTGATGATTACATCAACTTGAAAGCAAAAGTGGAAACCCGAATGAAGATTGTGGATATGACCGCAACCGGTGACGACAATCTCCTTAGCGATGAAGAAAAGACAGACCTTGAATATAGAAAAGCACAGCTGAAACGCTTACAGGATGAAGTGGTTGATATTGAAGATATGACCACCGGTATTTCCATTATGGATTTAGGCCTTAATGAGTTCCGGCTGGATTTACTGGATTATATCAAGCAGCATCCGGACATAGACAAAGCTCCGTTTGGTTTGCACTCCGTTGTTCCTGCAAAGGGAGACGCGCCTGCTGGAGTATTTTATGTTTTGAAAAATCGCTCCAACAGCGTAAACGTGGACAACCAAAATCAGCTGCATCCGTTTTATATGGTGTATATCAGCAACAATGGAGAAGTTATCTGTGATCATTTGTCTCCAAAACAGATGCTGGATAAAATGCGCTTTCTCTGCAAGGGAAAAGCAGAACCAATTCCGGAAGTTTACAAGCCGTTTAATAAGGAGACCAAAGACGGAAGAAGCATGACAAAGTATTCCAAACTTCTTGGAGACGCCATTGCCTCTATCATAGAGGTCAAAGACGAAAGTGACATGGATAGTTTCCTAAATGGCAACCAGATAAGCTTCTTAAGCAACGAAATAAAAGGATTAAATGATTTTGAATTGATTTGCTTCCTAGTAGTGCGGTGAGGTGATGGTATGCTTGGATTTCCAAAATCAACAGAGATAAGCAAGCAACTTCCAAAGAAAACAATCTACGCAAAGTTCCACATGAACACGGCAGCAAAAGAAAAAATAGATGCCGATGTTTCAAGAATTACCATTGTAAATGAAATAACACCGGACAAGGTAAACATCCCCGCCGGTGAAGAAGTAAAGAATTTTTTTGTACTGCTTGTATCTCTAAAAAAGAAAGATTTCAGTGAAAAAACCATTGCTATGCTGTCAAAGCTCATTCCACAGAACATCCTGTTTGTTCTTGAATTTGAGGAGCAAAGCAAACTTGCGATTTACCGCACCAAGCTGATGCAGACAGATTGGAAGCCCACTGAAAGCTGTACCATTGAACTGCGGGGCTTGAATCTCGATAAGGTGTGGGAAAACATCGTGGTGGACATCGGCGGCGTGAGCATTGCAGACGGCAATACCCTTGATGAGCAGATTGCAGCCGATGAGCGCCGACAGAAAATCGAAAAAGAGATCGCCAAGCTGGAAAAACAGGCACGGGCTGAAAAGCAGCCGAAGAAGAAGTTTGAGCTGGTGCAAAAAATACATAGATTAAAAAATGAGAGGGAGAAAAAATGACAGAGGAAGAAGAAAGAATTACATATTTGAAAATGATACAAGCAGCAATAGAT
>CAVHZY010000032.1:0-7344 GCA_963640645.1 uncultured Phascolarctobacterium sp.
AGTCCTTCAGGTAGTTGGCGTAATCCCCTCTGGTATCTTCATCCAGAGTCAGGGTCTGATACTGGTAGTCATAGTATACATACAGCTTATTCGTTTCCGGAATATCCGTCCCAGTCATCTTTACGGTTGTGGTAACAACCTTAGACAGATCCGTGTTGTAGGTATAATATTCTGCATTCGTTGGTTTGTACTGATTCAGAACAACAGTTTCACCAACAAGCTGAACTTCTACGGTATCAAATACTCTCTGATAATACTTCCCGTTCTTTTCTACAACGGGGTATTCATCTGTACCTGTAGTATCTTTAGAAACTTCAGTATAAATTTCATAGGATACTTCCGTATTTTCCGCTTGATCCTGGGATAAATACTTGGCACGGAAAGTAAAGCTCATGCCATCGTCCGTCTTTTCGTTGCCGAACGCATACTGCATCAATTCTTCTGTCAACTCAACTTTATCATTTCCGGCATATAAGTCACCGGTTGGCTGGAAGAAAGACAGTGTATAGGAAATAGAGGTGTCTACTACTGTTATAACAGTTTCAGTTGACCCATCCTCTTTTTCTACTTCTTCGGTTCTTTCACCACCCGGAGTTTCCTCCCGTACATCATTATCAGAAGAGTATGACCAGCCGTTTGCCTGTTTGGTATCTACAATATTTTTTATTGCAGCCGTTCTTGCTTCCTCTTCAGTTGCAAACTCCTGATCTTTTACGTATCCGCTTTCCGAATCCGAGGATGCCTTTACCGTATAGTATTTCTTGGTGGTGTAGTCCTGATAAATGGTAACCTTTGCGGTTTCCTTTTGTACTAACTGCCACCCTTGGAAAATATATCCATCTTTTACAGGTGTGCCAATCGGCAAGGTAAAGGAAGGATCTTCATTCTCTACGGTTTGTGGATCCGAATTATCTGTAAGGGTTGCTCCACCATCGCTTACTACAAAGTTACTGGTTAAGTCTTTGGTATCTAACAACTTTCCTCCATTTAAATCATATTCTGCATGATATTTATATGGGGTTGCGTTGAGCAACAGACGCTGCGTGGTATAGAAGTTCTTACTACTGTCTACCGCATTGTTCATTGCAATACCAAACCAGTTATATCCATTATAGGAAGCATCCGTCTGTAAAGACGTCAAGAGCAACGTTTTCTTGTTATAGGTATCCGCCGTATTTCGTAAGCTAGTACTTCTGCCCCAATGACGATATCTAGTATTGGTACGGCCTCCGGCAGAATAAAGCACTTCCTCTACCGAACCGGTAACACTGGTAAATTTGAAATCATTGGTATATGGTCCGCCATCATAGGAAACCATAGCTTGTACAGTATAAGGATTGTAGCCCGGCTTAGTGGCATAGATAATCAACTGATTGTTTTTGTCTTCTTCATTATAAGCAACAAAAACATCCTGTGCCTCATCTTCTCCGCCGGTGTTATGGTCCGTTACAGTATAGTAATAATGGTACCCTACTGGGCTGCCAGCTTGCCATGTTCTGTTTTCTACAGAAGAAGCCACCTTGGCAATTCCACGCTTACCAACAACCGCAATTTTATGGGCACTGGCATCTTGGAAGTACCATTTCACATTGTAATCCTTATGAACGTCTTCAATGGTAACAAGATAGAAGCTACGTTTTTTGTCCCAACTGGCCTTTCCGTTACCATACCCAACGTCATCATCTTGCCAATACAAGCCTTCATCCTTTAAGACATAGGTTACTGTCACCTTTGTGCCATCTTCCATCTGTGTGGTTGCAGAGTCTCCTACATTTAATCCGGGAACATTAATTGTTTCATTATTAATAGTTAAAGTGGTTAATACCCATGTTGTGCTTCCCTTATAGCTCTGAGAATAAACCAAAAACTGTGCATTGGATCCTGGTGTCGTTTCCAAATCGCACATTTTATAATTTCTAACATAGGCATCCGGATAACCTACGCCACCTGTTCTACGGTAATAATATTCTGCCATTAAATATTCGCCTGAATTTTCCTTTTTTGACGAATAAGATGTTGCTGTATAAATATTGGGGAACTTGGTCGTATCGGACAAATCAATTACTTTTTGTTGCATATCATACAAGCGGTTAGTCCAGTGATATTTTCCCCAGTATTCTACCGTTTGCGTCCCTGGAGAAGACATTTCACTTTCCAAGCCAAATCTGTTTCTGGCCATACCACCATGTCCGTTATCTTCCCAGTCCTTACCATCTTCCTGCTTGGTCCACATGGAAGAATCCGGCTTTATGGTATAAGAACTTACCATTTCACAGTTAACAGTAATCTGGATATCTCCGGTCAGATTGGAAGTGTCAATCTTTACCACATTATTTTCAACAGTAGCCGCAGCAGAGCCTTCATCAGGAGTGGTGTATGTAACCGTAGTTATTTTATAATCCTGGGCCGGGTTAAGCTGAACCGTTAATTGGTCTCCACGGTTAACTGTGCTTGGATACGTTGCGGTACCTGCAACACTGCTCGGAAGGATGGTGCAATTGACGTTCAAAATATCAGCGTAAACTAAAATAATGGATTCTCCATCTTTCAGCTTTACACCGGTGTCGTCATAACTGTGCAGGGAATAATACGTTGCACCGTTATAACCTGCTACACGGAATACTTCTGTTTCTGTTCCATCGGCCTTACGAATAACGGTTTTAATATATTGTGCATTTCCCAGCTTGTCTTTAATAGATTGTACTGCTTCTGCCTGATTGGAAGAAATCAGACCGGGCTTTACACTTACGGAATCCGTAATATCTACGTTATTTACCCGAACAGCTACGGTTGCATTGCTTAAAGAATCAACCGTATCACCATCATCAAGGTCAATTTTAGCTGGAGCCTGTGCCGGCGCATTCGCTACACCATTAGCAGAAGAATTGTCCTCCGCATCAGCGGCCTGGCTTGCAGGTTCCGTGGCAGATGCATCTGCACTGGTGGGTTCCGTAGTGTCTTCGTCCGCAGTAGTGGTGTCCGCAGTAGTGGTGTCCTCAGATGCGGTGGTGGTTTCTTCAGCGTCTACCGAATTAAGGGTAGTGCTTGCATCCGCAAGGTTGTCGTCGGCCGACGCAAAGTGGAGGCCGACAGGGACGGCGGAAATAACGAAGAGGGCGCAAAGGCAGAAAGCCAGGACACGCTTCAGCGCTTCATGGCTCTGCGGAGAGCGGGCAGACCTGTCCCGCTTATTCCTGTTTGTCATAGAAAAAGAATGTTTCATTCGTTGCGCCCTCCTGATTGTTTTTTCCGCCCTAACAGTAAGAAAAGGACTGCAAAGAAGCCAATGAAGCCGACGGCCAGCAGGCTAAGCCAGAGGCCAATGTTGGAATCATCATTGGTGTTGACATTCGTACGCGTCGGCTTCTGCGTTACGGATGTCTGTTTTTTTGTAGTGGTTTCAGGGGCAACTGTCCCCTGAATGGCGTAATTACATTCAACGCCGTTTTCGTGAAGAACAAGGTTATCGTTTTCACAAGTATACGGGGTCAAGTCCAGTGTACTTCCTTCCCCGTTTTTTACAATCATGCCAAAGTCATACACTTCGGCCTCTGGGTTCGGCTGGCCGTCCGCCTTCAGCTGATACAATTTGTAGTCATACACGCCGGGCCTGGCATAGGTAATAGAGATGGATACCTTGTCATTCCCTTTCAGGGAAAAGACATATCCATCTTTACCGGTGCCGTCCGGCATGGGTGTGTCTGTATCATCGGGGACAAGAAGGTACTGATAGGTGTCAGTATCTAAATTGCCCGTTACATGCTGGGACACAATAACCAGGCACTTGGTGGCCTCCACATAAGCAGCGCTTACGCTTACAGCTAATGCACCCAGCAGCAGGACAACCGCCACCAGAATAGATAATAATTTAGATCTGTTTTTCATGTTCTGTCTCCTTCTCTGATAACGCGCCCTTGCTTTTCTTGCTTTTGCGGTTATCAAGTAGGCGTGAAAAAAGATATAGCAACAAAATAAAAATAAGGAGTATTAAAATCCATGCCCATTTCGGGATCTTCTCCAGCCACTGGGTAATGTGGTATACGTCAATACCGGTTCCGGTATTCTTTTCCTCTTCCGGGAACGGGTCTGAAACAGATTCGTCCAGAATTTTCCCAACCAGGAGGGACCGCCCATTGGTCATATCCGTGGAACACGTGCTCATGACCACAATGTGGTCTTCCGTACTTAGCTCCACTTCCCTGGAGTACGTTGCCCTTTCCATAATATACGAAAGGTAACTCTGCCGGCTGCTTTCCGCGGAAAGCGCCGGGCTGTAGATGGTATTGTCATACGCATCCACTTCCAAAACGGCAACTATCTGCAGGCCGTGGTCTTTTCCGCCATAGAAAAGATTGCCATATTCGTGGGTGTTAAAGTACTCCTGGTTTAAGAAGTCGTCTATCCCGCCGAACATGACCTCCCCGGCCATGTGATGCCCGTAAATAAGCGTGTTAAAATCAGTAAAATCAGCAGCATTCCGGTAGTCCAGAAACAGGGACCCGGAAGCTGTTACTTCTCTTTTTGCATTTAAAGAAAGATATTCGTCATTGCTTGTCTTAGATTGGACCAGAGGATAATCAATCTCCGTGCCGTACAGGGTCAGCCACCCCATAACATCGGGGTTAATGGCCACCAGTTCGTCATAGGATTCAGTATCCTCCTGCGTCGGCTTATACATTTGAAACTGACTTTTGTCCGCACTTTCATGCACGCTGTTAGAGTCATACCAGGCGTACCCTGCCACAATAATCAGCAACACCAGAACAACAAGCACTATGGCGTCTGTCAGCTTATCCAGAAAACGAACGGCTTTCTTTCCGCACAGTTCCGCTTTGGAAACAGACGAAATGTCCTTCATGCCGCTCTCCCTTCCTTTTCTGCGATTCAGCTGTGTGCACCTAAGGGGCCGGTCCCTCCATCGGTCCCAGCCCCAGGTTCAACAAGGTTAAAACTTAGTTCGCTTTATTGCGCTTAGTTTTCCTTTCTTTTCTTAACAACGTAGAACGTCATACCGCCGGCAGCAACCAGAGCAAGAATGATGTATGGTGCATTGTTGATAAGGATACCGGTTGGAGATACAGAAGTATCGTCAAATGTATTGGTGTAAGCAACGTCATCATCAGTTGTCAGGTCATCATCAATTACATAAGTTTCAACGGTAAGGTCTGTATGTTTTTCAACTGTGCCAACTGTTACATCTTTACCGGCTACTTTTGCAGTAGCGGAAGCAGTATACTGCTCTGCCTTAGTAACACCGGAAGAGGCAAGTTTTTCAGTTACGCTGTACTTGGTACCTGCTTCAATTTCATAGAAGCGAAGGGTCTGGCCATGTTTCAGTGCAAAGTTCTGTGCAGAACCATATGCCATTTCACCACCGCTTGCCTTTGTTCCATCTGCATTATAAATGCTGTACTTAGCTACTGCGTTTTCTGCAGCAAGTCTTGGAGCGGTCAGGGTAATTGCAAATTCAAAGCCATAGGTCTTGTCACCATAGTCACTTTCAACAGTCTTGGAGATGTTCAGGAAGCCTTCCGTGTCATCATCGGTCTTCGTGTTGGTCTTCTTATACTGGTTGTCAAAGGTGAAGCCCTGTACGGTTACGGTGCCGTCACCGGTGGTTTCTTTTTCGTCCTTAGTCGGATCCTGCTTCTTTACGTCTACCTTGTCGCCTTCAGTAGTTCCATCCGTAGATTTCTTTACTTCAACAGTCTTGGTGCCGTCATTCTTAACGTAAACATTCAGGACATACTTCTGGGAATCATAGGTGAAACCATTTGTTGTACCTGCAGTTTCTTCTACGGTGTAGGTATAAACACCGGCTGCCGGGAAGGTGGTGTTACCAAGGACGTCTGCCATGGACTTCTTCTGATAAACGGAAGCTTCGTCATCGGCATCATTGGTTTCAACCCAGTTAGTGTCATTTGTTGTCATAGTGACATTAGCAATCTCTGCCTTGTAAGTGTCTGTTACAGCTGCACCATTGTACTTGGTCTGCGTAAATGTAAAGGTAAAGGTTTCGTCCGGAATGGCAATACCTTCACCAACTTCCAGATACTTAATCAAGTAACTTTCGGCAGCTGCGCCAGAATTGTTTGGAGTTGCTTCTTCTGCAAACGCAGCCACGCCCATGGTGCCAATCAAGGCTGTTGCCAGGGTAACAGAGGTGAATCTTTTTAATAGGGTCTTCTTCATTTGGGGTTCCTCCTTCAAGGAAAATTTAATACAGTTTGTAAGGGTATTTGCTGTGTACATTGGCTGGACATCAGAAGTTTCTGCGACGGAGAATCATCATAACTTTACCAAGCGTGTCTTCTGCCTTAACGGCGCCCATGACACGGGAGTCGGTAGAAGCCGAACGATTGTCTCCTAACAGAAAGATTTCTCCTTGCTTTAGCGTAATGGGGAAATCCACCTGATCCACATACGGAAGGGTTGTCTGTGTCTGATCCGGTTCCTGCTGTCTGTGCCCATTAATGTACAATCCGTCCTCTTTGATATCTACCGTGTCACCGGCAACGGCAACCACACGTAAGATATGCACTTCGTCCTGATATTTCAGTGCTACCAGGTCTGTGGCTACATAACGTTTGTCCAGTCGGTAGTAGATGACTGCATCGCCCGCCCTGACATAGGGATCCATGCTTAAATTGTTGTAGCGGGTAAAGCCAAAAAGGAACGTAAAAAGCAGAACAAAAAGCAGCAGAATAATCAGAACTTTCAACAGCAGATGAAAAAGATCTTCCCAAACGGAAGTGGTCTTTTTCTCCGGCTTTTGTTCCGTTGCCGAAGCTTCGGGGCTTTGCTGTTTTTCCTGATTCATTGGGCTGACCTCTGTTCTGTAGATTCTCTGTAGGAGAATCAGATACGGGAATCCGGTATGGAATTTCCCTGTGCTTATACTTTAGCCTATTTTTAATGTAAATTTAAACAATTTATGAATATTTTTCACATTTGTTTTTGTTATATCGACAAAATCATGCCGTTTTGTCCATTTTAATTGTCTGTTTTTTGTCAATTATGCATTTTTTCTGCTATCTTGGTGCAAATATGCGGAATACAGGACACCTTGTCCCGTGCTTTCCGCACAAATGTGACAGGTGGTGGAGTGGCAGGGCGCCGGGGTGGTGGGGCCTTGCTGGCTGGCACCGCTTTGCTGGGGACGAGCCACCGGGGCCGCCCTGTTTTCTGGGCGCCTCCGCCTTGCCGTGGGGCGTCTTTTAGAGTATAATTCTGTTTGTATTTTTACATTTTTGTCCTGTCCCAGTAGCTCAGTAGGATAGAGCGTCCCCCTCCTAAGGGGAAGGCCGGGGGTTCGATTCCTCTCTGGGACGCCAAAAGAGCCCC
>CAVHZY010000033.1:0-7062 GCA_963640645.1 uncultured Phascolarctobacterium sp.
AACCTCCTGCGTGCTTAAATAATTTTTTCCAGCGGAATGGATTGCCTGATCAATGTCTTTGGGGCTTTCCAAGATGTAGGGGCTTTGAACCGGGCTGTTTTGCTGAACAAGAAAAGCATAGCCTTCCACCCATACGTTAAAGCGGGTCAGGATTTTTGCAAGAATATATACCTGGCGTTTTACCTGTTTAATTGGATTTTTGACTTCTTTTTCAAAGGTGTTTCCATATTCATCATCTTTGTACTTTTCCCAGGTATAGTCATCTTCGTTGCCGAACAGCTGGCCCTTATAGTTTTTAACTTCAATAATAAACACGCCGGATTGGTTTATTACAACATTATCTAGTTCGGCACGCTTTCCCTCATAGGATATGGAAACATTGGTAAGCAGGCAGTCTCCTTCCTGCAGGACGCTTTTGATGATTGCGGTTGCAATTTGCTCGCCATTCTGTCCTGCGGCACGCTTTTGAGCTTCATCAAAATCCGTTGGAGTCCAGGATGCTGGTGGTTTTTTACTTGCAATGACAGCAATTAGAATTGCTACTGTTATAAGTATTAGGGTGAGTATTGCAATGAGGTGGATAAGTGTTGGCATGATGGTTGTCCTTAGTAGTGGTTTGTCTTTTTTAATTTGGTTTCTCCGTCAGTTGTATTGGTGAATCTGGCGGAAGCGGAGCTGGACGAAACGACTGATACGCTGTCTTATTTTAGCATAGAAATTTCAAGATATTACGTTTTGCTGAGTTTTACACTGCACAGAGAAAAGCTACATCGCCCGAAAAAGTCAGCCCATAGACATCCGCCCCATTTTAGGGTAAACTTTTAGCAATAAGCACATTTTATTTTAGAAAGGAAGTTGAAATATGAAAACTTTGCTGAAAGGTGCCAGGATTTATGACGGCACCGGCGCAGACGCGTTCGTTGGTGATGTATTGGTGGAAGATGACAGGATTGCAAGCGTTGCCCCCTGCATTAACGCAGATGCGGACACCGTCATAAATCTTGCAGGCAAGTCCGTTTCTTCCGGTTTTATTGATGCGCATTCCCATAATGACTGGTTTGCCATCAAGCAGAATCCGGAGCCATATTTTGATCCTTTCATCCGGCAGGGGCTGACCACGTTTGTGACCGGCAACTGCGGCCTGTCCACCGTTGGCTTTGAAAAGGACTGCAAATACGTGGACAAAATGGGCGGCGGATTATTCTTCTTCCATGACACCACCGGAGAATACGGCACCGTGGAAGAATACTTTTCCGCCATAGACCGCAATACCCCTTGCAACATTGCCGCCCTTGTTGGCCATTGCTCCGCCAGAGCCGCTGTTGCCGGTTTTGAGAATAGGAAGCTGACCGCAGAGGAAGAAACGCAGATGCTTGCCATTCTGGAAAAAGCCTTACAGCAGGGCGCTGCCGGCGTTTCCCTTGGATTAATGTATGAGCCGGGCCTGTACGCTGACACGGAAGAGCTGCGCAAAGTGGTAGATTTATGCGTGAAATACAACAAGCCGCTAACCGTGCACCCCCGTGCAGAGTCAAAAGTGTCCATGGCCTACCCGCAATTGTGGGGCCGCTCCCACCTTTTACGTGCCTTGGATGAACTGGTGGAAATTTCCAAAGGCACAAAGCTAAAGTTGCAATACTCCCACGCCATCTTTGTCGGAACCAGTTCCTTCAAGGACAAGGACGAATTTGTGCAAATCATCAACCAGCTGCGAGCCAGCGGCGTGGACGCCATGTTTGACATTTATGACGAATGCCTGGGCGTTTCCGTTATTACCGTAGTGCTTCCTACGTGGTACCAGGGCATGAGCCCGGAAGAGCGCAAAAAACCGCTGAATCGCATCAAGCTGGCCGCCCTGATTAAAGCCACCAGCCTCCTGCTTGGCTTTGGCTTCAAGGACATCCAGATTGCCTACATTGGCGAAGGTTATGAACAGTATGAAGGCAAGACCGTCCACGATATTGCCGTGGAAGAGGGCCTGAGTGACCTGGACGCTTATCTGATGCTTTGTGAAAAAAGCCATTTCACCGGGCGAGTTAACATGGGTCCTTACTCCACTCCTGACATTATTAAAGAGTTTGAACACAATGAACACTGCTTATACATGACAGACGCCTGGGTAGAAGAACACGGCATTCAGAACCCTGCCATTTATGACTGTTTCCCGAAGTTCCTTCGGGACTCCTTACTTGGCACCGGAGACACTATGCCAAACACCATCCGCCGCATGACGGGCGCAACCGCAGACCGCTTTATGCTGAAAGACAGAGGCTACGTAAAGGAAGGCTACTACGCTGACCTTACCATCTTTGACGAAGAAGAGCTAAAAGCTGCCACCCCGGACCAGACCAAGTCCTTTGGCATTAACAAAGTCTTCATCAATGGCCAGCTGGTTCTGGATGACGGTGCCATGAACACCACCCTCCTAAAGACCTCCGGCCGCGCCTTACCGGTTGAATAACGCACCTTCGTATAAACAGAAAACCCGTTCTACCTAGGTAGAGCGGGTTTTTTCTTTTTTGGATTTGTGCTCCGAGAGCCACAGGCTGAGGAGCATAAGGGTTGGGAAAATGATGGCAAAAAGAATGCCCATGCGAAGGTTATCCCGGAATGCGCTGGACACCATTCCGGCAAGGGTTGGGCCGCCGGCGCAGCCCACGTCCCCGGCGAAGGCAAGCCAGGCAAACAAAGCTGTGCCGCCTTTGATGGTTGCAGCGGCTTTGCTGTAAGTACCGGGCCAAAGAATGCCGACGGAGAATCCACAGACGGCACAGCCAATCAGGCCAACCAGCGGAATGGGCACCAGCGCTATTGCAAGATAGGACGCAATGCACAGGATGGTGCTTAATTTCATGAAGCGATTCAGGGCAATCTTTTCTCCGAATTTTCCATAAATCAGTCGGGAGAGCCCCATTAAAAGTGCAAAGGACATGGGTCCGGCTAAATCGCCAACGGTCTTGGAAACACCAAGTCCCTGTTCTGCAAATGTGGATGCCCACTGGCTGACAGCCTGTTCACTGGCACCGGCGCAAAGCATCATCAGCATTAAAATCCAGAAGGCCGACTTTTTAAAAAGGAAAGCATTGCCACTTTCAGCTTCACTGTCTTTAGGCAAAGTAAAGAATGGTGCTTTGGCAAACAGCAGCATATTTAATACCGGAATCAGTGCCCAAAGCACCGTAAGAATTTTCCAGTTTTGAATACCTGCTGTTGCAAAAAATACTGTGGAAAGTAAAACCACACCAACGTGTCCCCAGCAATAAAAAGAATGCAGCAGACTCATGGCTTTTTCTTTATTTTCTGACGGGCAGGCTTCTACAATAGGACTGATCAGGACTTCAATCAGTCCACCGCCAATAGCGTAAATGGAGACCGAAATCAAAATGCCAGCAAAGGCATTCGGCAGTAACTCCGGTAACACCGTTAAGGCAACAAGGCCCACCGCTGAACAGACGTGGGCAATCATAACTGAAATCTTATATCCTATTTTGTCAACAAACTTTGCAGACAGCATGTCAATCAACAGCTGAATTAAAAAGTTTATGGTAATTAAAAGTGTAATTTTTGAAAGCGGAATCTGGTACGTGCTTTCAAAGGTAACAAAAAGCAGTGGGACAAAATTATTCACGATTGCCTGAACAATGTATCCTATAAAACAGGCATACATTGTCCTATTGTAATTGGGCGTCATAAGATACTCCTTGCTGTGTTGACTTCTGTTCTTTTAATTTTTATAATAAAGTCAGCCGAAGGGTGAACCCCTCCTGGCAGTTTATGAGGTTAAGAAAAACCCGTTCTACCTAGGTAGAGCGGGTTTTTCTATTCTTTAAGATAGTGCCATAATGACAGCTACCAAGGATAGAAGCATCATGACATAATTTGCTAGTATAAGCACTATAACAAGCACAGTTAACAATTTATACTTCATGAGACCACCTCCTTTGCGGATGCTCAGGAGGGGTGCCGCTCCATCGGCTGACAAGTGTGTTATATCATAGTTCTTGGTTCTTGTAAAAGGTTTTTTCGCCAGTCATCCGCCTGTCAGAATAAGCGGTATATCTTTCAGAATGAGCGGCAATAAATCGCATAACGAATGACTTTTTGCCTTTATTTCTATTTATTCCTAGCGGCTGTTTTGGCTTCCTATTTTCCGATGTTTCAATAGATCCTACTAACTAAAACAACTCTAACAGGCAATCGTCAACCAAGACACTTTCTGGCAGCCTTCAGTGTGGCAAATCCGGCACTGCACCTCTGTTTGCCACACGAAATCCACTTTGGGGTGGCAAATGAAGCTGTAATCTCATATTTGCCGCACGAAATCATAGCTGGGTACTAAAACACCGCTGATCCAACCGTTCTCGTGTGGCAAACCCGGCACTGCACCTCTGTTTGCCACACGAACTTCACTTTTGGGTGGCAAATGAAGCTGTAATCTCATGTTTGCCACACGAAATCACAGCTGGATACCAAAACACCGATGAGCCAACCGTTCTCGTGTGGCAAATCCGGCACTGCACCTCTGTTTGCCACACGAACTTCACTTTGGGGTGGCAAATGAAGCTGTAATCTCATATTTGCCACACGAAATCACAGCTGGATACTAAAACACCGATGAGCCAACCTTTCTCGTGTGGCAAATCCGGCTCTGCGCCTCTGTTTGCCACACGAACTTCACTTTGGGGTGGCAAATGAAGCTGTAATCTCANNTTTGCCACACGAAATCACAGCTGGATACCAAAACACCGATGAGCCAACCGTTCTCGTGTGGCAAATCCGGCACTGCACCTCTGTTTGCCACACGAACTTCACTTTGGGGTGGCAAATGAAGCTGTAATCTCATATTTGCCACACGAAATCACAGCTGGATACCAAAACACCGATGAGCCAACCGTTCTCGTGTGGCAAATCCGGCACTGCACCTCTGTTTGCCACACGAACTTCACTTTGGGGTGGCAAATGAAGCTGTAATCTCATATTTGCCACCCTAATTTTGCTATCCCAATTTAGCTTAGAATATTTAGAATTTCGTTTTTAGATTCTGTTTTTCTAAAGTTCCGATTTTGCGGAACTCCGGTTTTGCAGAATTCCGCTTTTGTGGAACTCCAGTTTTGCGGAACTCCGGTTTTGCAGAATTCCGCTTTTGTGGAACTCTAGTTTTGCGGGAATCCGTTTTTATACTTCCACTTTCATGGTTGTGTTTTTATGGGTCCTTTTTATAGGCTTAGACGGATATGCGCGTTTCCTTTTGGAGTGTTTCCTTATGGAGTGTTTCCTTATGGAGGGTTCCCTTACGGCAACTTATTCTTATGGCAGCTTATTCTTACGGTAGCTTATCCTTATGAAAGCATTTCCTTACGCCAGCTTATCCTTATGAAAGTGTTCCCTTACGCCAGCTTATCCATATGGGAGTATTTCCTTATGGCAGCTGTCCTATTGCCAGCTTATCCTTATGACAGAGTTTTCTTATGCCAGATTATCCTTACGAAAGTGTTTCCTTACGCCAGCTTATCCATATGGGAGTGTTTCCTTATGGCAGCTGGTCCTGTTGCCGGCTTATCTTTTTGGTGCCGGCTTACCTTTTTGGTGCCGACCTATCTTTTTGGTGCCGGCTTATCTTTTTGGTGCCGGCTTATCCTTATACCGGCGTTTCATTTTGCCGGCTTATCCTTAATGAAAAACTGCACTGCTGTGGTAAGGAGTGCTGTTATGGTCAAAGCAATGGCTGTGGCCGTATAACCGGAAGTGGTTACATAAAGTGTGGAACCCATGTATTGGCCAAGGAAGACAGCAATCAGGATATTGAAGTTGACCAGACTAAGGTTTGTGGCGTAATGCTGATTGCCGTAAAAGCTGCGTGCAAAGTTGGCGTTGGTCGGGGTTACACCGCCGTAGGCTACGCCAAAAAAGGCAAAGGAAAGAATGGTAAACACTGCCACATTTGCCAGCAGTCCAATCAGCAAAGACAGTCCGCCACAAACAAATAAAAGGCTAAGGATCAGGGTGGTCAGCTTCCGGCCTTTTTTGTCATAAAAGTAGCCGAAGGCAAAGCGACCAACGCCACTGGCCACCGCAAACAGGCTGACCATCAGTGCGGACGTGGTGCCGGATAATCCAATAAAGCTGGAGATGGTGTAGATCTGCCCCACCACGGCAATGCCGATGGCGGTGCCAAGCATACACCATACAAAAAAGAACCAGAAGTTGGCGGTCTTCAGCATGTCCTTCGGCACAACCTGCTGTTCGTCTTTGGGCAGTGCCTTGACAGCTGTCTGCGGCACCTCCCCTTCCTTCGGCATCTTAACAGCAAAGCCGAACACCAGCATAATTGCCATAAATAAAAGACCCAGAATGTAAAATGCTTTCTTTAAGCCATAGGCTTCCAACAGCGCATTGCTGATCGGGCTCAAAAACAAGGACCCTGCGCCGAAGAACATCAGCAACAGACCGGCCACCAGTCCGCCCTTGTCCGGGTACCACTTATTGCCGGTGGCCAGCACGCAGTTATAAACAATACCAACGCAAAAGCCAATCACTACGCCATATAACATATACAGTTGCCACAGACTTGTCATATGCCCCAGGGCGATGAAGCCTAATCCAATCAGGCCGCCGCACATCCAGGTCAAAATACGGTGACTGACTTTTTTAGAAAACTGTGCTCCGGCAAAACCGCCCAGGCAAAATAAAAACATACAAATAGTAAAGGTCCACGTCAGCTGGCCGTCATCCCATCCATAGGCGGCGGCCAGTGGTTTCTTAAACACACTCCAGGCGTAAACCAAGCCTAAGAAGGTCAGCAAAATACTGTCACTCACCAAAATCCAAATTCTGTTTTTCAAGGCAATTCCCCTTTTCCGTAGTAAACTGCCTTTATTACAACATCTTTTTTATAATGTGTCAACGCTTTAAACCGTTAAAGTTTAAAGCGTTGAATTGTTACTTTTGCCAAACTGCATCGCGGGGTTTTCTGATTACAAAAAAGATCCCCACGTAAAACGTGGGGTTTTTCTTTTGCGGGCATAGCCCTTGCTCCTCGCGAATGCGTACAACGCATAAATG
>CAVHZY010000034.1:0-6159 GCA_963640645.1 uncultured Phascolarctobacterium sp.
GTTTAGATGCGAAGTCGGATTCGACGAAGAAAAGGTAATTAAAGACGGTCACTCTATGGGCGCGGTCAATTATATTACCGACTTGATTTTTCAAGAAGAAGGTGTTCCTAAGGTTGCTGATGGCATTTATGAAGACCCGGATGCAGATACCAGTCTTCATACTTTCAATTTGACTTTTTCTTTTTTGAATTGCCCTGTCATCATTCACTACTGCAATTATCTTCGGATCATTGATCCAAAAGATGGAGACTGTGGAGATTGCTCTTATATGTTGGAAAAATATAAAGATAAAATTCCTATGTATGGTGAGGAATAAGGAGAAAATTATGTTTAGATGCAAAGTCGGATTCGACGAAGAAAAAGCAAAGCAATATGGTTACACGTTAGAAGAAATTTACAAAACCGTAGATGGTATTTTTGAACGCCAGGGAGTCCCAAAAGTTGCTGAAGGAATTTATGAGGACCCTGATGCAGAAGATGGATGGCACACCATGAATATTGCTCTTTCTTTTTTTCACTGTCCGCCTATTGTCCACTTTTGCAATTACTGGGAAATATATGATCCGGAAGAAGGCGATCAGGGAGATATCCTGTCGGCATTAAGAAACTGTCAGCAAAGAGTTCACCTATAGAGTAAAGGAAGATGACTTTATGACCCCATTCAGATTAAGAGACCTTGATTCCTATGAATATACAGATGATGGGAAGTTGTTATACAGCGGACGCATATGGGATATAGAAAAAACGGAAAATGCCATATTTGAGTATCTGGATACCCGGATTGAGCAAATTTTAATTGGTACAGCGGATCAGGTAAAAATTGGATACAAGGACGGTAGTCTGGCCATTGCACGTAGAAGCAGATCTTCTTGTTCTTACTTGCCGGAAATTTTGGATTGGCAGTGGAGCCATGCTGCCCTTGAAATTTTGCTGGAGACGGATCATAAGCTTACCAATGAGCAAATGAAGCAACTGCTTGCGGATGAAGATTCTTTTAGAAGGTATATTGCTGCATCACCAAAAATCAGGGACCTTTATAACACGGAAAATGATAACTTAAGGCAGGGAATGGCCTACGTTTTAGAGCAATATGATTTTAGTGGATGGATATCGGTTAATGCCATGATTGACAGAACTCCGGATGAACAAAATGGTTTTTCGCTGCTAAACCAAACACAACGGCAATTTCTTAAAGAAAGTTTACAGCTTAAATGTCTGGTGCTGGACCCGGTTCGCCGGGACTATTTTGAGAACAATGTTGTAGATCCGGAATACGTAAACCGGATGATATACCGGGAACTGGAATTGGATGTGAGTCAGCTTCCCGGCTGCCTGAGAAGAACAATTGCTGATTTGGAATTCTTTAATGCAAAGGGAGACTGGATTTGGTATGACAGTTATTCGGAAGGCCTGGAGTCAGAAAGTAAGCACGCTTTGCTGAATAAACAAATTACCGAAGAACAGTTCAATGTAGTTTTAAAAAAATATTGTGGATTAATGCCGGATTGACTACCTGGCTTTTTACGATGGGGGAATAAAAATGATTAGTCTTGTCTTTGGTTTGCTTGCCGGGCTTGTGCTTGGCGCACTTGAAGTGGCATTAGCAATTTTTCAGTTTGCACTTTCAAATTTTGTTATGTTTGAGGGGCTGGTTTTAGGAATTATTTCGGGCTTTTATTCCCATTCTGCCTGGGACCTGCATCCGGCCCTTTGTGTTGCAATTGGGCTGATAGTGTTCCTGGCTATTGCCGGAATCCAGATGACTAAAATGGGAGCGTTAATTCTTGGAAGTATCCTGACCATAGGATGGAGTTTGTTTAATGCCTGGTTTGCTTACGATTGTACGGAGCAAGACTGGACATGGACAATTGTTACGGGCGTCATTTCTCTGGTTTTTATTGCGGGATTACACTTGGTGGCGTTTGACAAAAACAGAACGGATGTGGATATTGAACTGCCGAAGCCAAAGAAAGATGTGTTCCAGAAAAAAGTGCCCCAAGAACAGAACGTGCCTCAAAGACGGGTGGTACTTGTTCCGGTGCCGGAAAGTTTGCCGGAACATGAAACCACGGCTACTTATGATAACTATGACACACAGCCGCTGGATGTGCTGCCGTTAGATGTTCCTTCTGTGGACATTCCACCGGTAGAAATACCGCCTGTGGACATTCCACCGGTAGAGATAGACTAAAGAGAGGAAACTGTAGTATGGTATTTTTTACTGCGGATACGCACTTCGGCCATGAAAATGTAATCCGATTCTGTAACCGGCCGTTTGCAAGTGTAGAAGAAATGAACGAAACAATAATCCGGAACTGGAATGAAAGGGTTACGGATAAAGATACGGTATATATTCTTGGTGATATGTTTTTTCACTGCAGGATTGATACTGTGGAAGAAATTTTAAAGCGCTTAAAGGGTCAGAAATATCTGGTTGTAGGAAATCATGATGGCAGTTGGATGTCAAAGATGGATTACAGAAAATATTTTGTTAATGTGCAGCCGTTACTGGAAGCAAATGATGGACAGAACACGTTTATTTGCTGTCATTATCCAATGCTGTCATGGCGTCATCAGGCCCGGCATAATTTCTATATGATTCATGGACATATTCATAATGATACCTCTATGGATTTCTGGCCCCTGCTTGTGGCAAGAGAACGTGCCTTAAACGCCGGTGTGGATTTGAATGGCTTTAAGCCTGTAACACTGGAGGAATTAATAGAGAATAACAGAGTGTTTAAGGATAAAAATACCAAGGCTCTTGATAACAGGTTAGGTCTTACAAGTGCTGCAGAGCTTGCCCGTGAAGAAGAACGTATCAGTAAGAAAAAGGCTTTGGAACTTTTTGAAAGCGGTATGCTTGACAGGCTGGAGGCAGGAACGGTTTCTTCCCTTAAGACAATCCATAAATATCTTTTTGATGAAATTTATGACTTTGCCGGAAAACTCAGAACGGTCAATGTTGCAAAGGGACATTTCCAGTTTGCACCACTGATGTACCTGGAAACAACCCTGGAAAATATTGATCAGATGCCGCAGTCCACGTTTGATGAAATTGTAGAAAAGTACGTGGAAATGAATATTGCCCATCCCTTCAGGGAAGGGAATGGGCGTAGCATGCGCATTTGGCTGGATTGCATTTTCAGAGCCGAGCTCCACAAAGTGGTTGACTGGCGAAAGGTAGATAAGGGCGATTATCTTTATGCAATGAATCAAAGCCCTGCCAAAGATACTGAAATTAAGCGGATTTTGAAGACCTCCCTGATTGATGATACCCACAGCCCTGAGGTTTATACAGAAGGGATAGATTGCAGCTATTATTATGAAGGTTTCAAATAATGTATATGACCTGCGTCTGTATGACGAAACGTTACTGACTTTTACGCTGGAGGAAAGAGTCTTAGAGGGTTTGCAGGCAGTGGTACTGCAGACCAGAATGGAAAAACAAAAACTTTTTCCTCCTGATTTGGAATTGACCAGTGATGGCATTGTCAGGTGGCTGGTGCATCGGGTAATTCCAAGAAACCGGCCGTTTGTACATGCAATATTAAGGCCGTTTGGGCTAAGTGTGAACAACACGAAGGGGATTATTGATGTCAGCCTGGGTTTGTCACTTAATGACAGCTTTTGTCTGGACTATTACAGAAGCCTGGGTGCTGATTTCTACGAACAGCTTTGCAGCATGTTAGTGTTTGATGCCCTTATTTATAATGAGGACCGACATTTTGGAAACTTCGGCTTGCTTCGGGACAGCCACACAGGAGAATTTATTGCACCTGCGCCACTCTTTGATAATGGTATGTCCCTGTTCAACTTTGCAATGCCGGAGGATCTGAAAGATTTGAATGCGTATGCAGGAAGACGCAGTAATCTGTATGGTGCTTCCTACAGTGAAATATGTAAAGAGGTAATGGGCCCAGTGCAGAAAGCACAATTACAGCAAATGTTAGACTTTAAATTTACTCGTCATCCGTCTTTCAATTTGCCGGAGGAAAGGCTGACTGCAATTGAAAAGCAGCTTAATGCGCGCACCGAAGAACTGCTGTCTATTCCCATTCAGAGGAGAAAATTTGTGCAATAAAAAAGGACGGAGCTGCTTATCAATTCATTCCAATTCCAAGTGTTGGATGATTTGATAAACGCTCCGTCCAATAAGTATGATAGGGAAACTTTTTTGAAAAGTCAACAGGAAACTGAAAGACCAGTCCTTTGCGAAATGTGCGCGGTGGCCTTCTTACTTTATTTGTTTTAATTGTAACTGTCAAACAGCATATGCGTCCGCTTTTTTGGACAGTCTGGGAATGCACGAAATCTACGTTCATGATATAATGACAAAAGTATATATGTTCGGAAGAAAAGCATAATAAGTTTCAGTAAGACTGTTGGACTAGTTCTGGGTGTGTACCATTTACAACACAAGGAGAATCTGCAATGAAATTAATCCATTTATCTGATTTACATTTAGGCAAGCGTGTAAATGAATACTCCATGCTTGAAGACCAAGAATATGTACTTAAGAAGATTACTAATATTGTAGATGCTGAAGCTCCTGACGGAGTAATCATTGCAGGGGATGTTTATGACAAATCAGTTCCTTCTGCAGAGGCAGTACAACTGTTTGATGATTTCCTTGTTAAGCTTTCTGAACGGAATTTGGAAGTTTTTATCATTAGCGGAAACCATGACTCGCCAGAAAGAATTTCATTTGGGTCACGTATTATGGATGTAAAGGGAATTCATATATCTCCTGTATATAACGGGACGGTTAAGCCTTTTTCAATGCAGGATAAATATGGAATAGTGGATGTGTACATGCTTCCCTTTATTAAACCTGCTCATGTGCGCAGATTTTGTGAAGAGGAGGTTGCCACCTATACAGATGCCATTCAATTTGCAATTTCAAAGATGAGCGTGAATCCTGACAATCGAAACATATTGGTTACACATCAATTTGTAACGGGATCTTTGCGGTCCGAATCCGAAGAAATCTCTGTTGGTGGAACGGATAATGTTGACGCCAAAGTTTTTGAACCGTTTGATTATGTTGCTCTTGGACATATCCATTCACCTCAGAATTGTGGCTCAAAAACAATCCGTTACTGCGGAACTCCATTGAAATATTCTTTTTCCGAGTGTAAAGATAAAAAATCAGTGACAATAGTTGAACTGGCGGAAAAGGGAAACATAAGCTACAGGACAGTCGATCTTGTTCCTAAACATGATCTTGTTGAATTGAAAGGGACATACCAAGAGCTTATGCTGAAGTCATTTTATGAACAGACCACTTGGCAGGAGGATTATACACATATTACGCTAACAGATGAAGAAGACGTCCCGGATGCCATTGGAAAACTTAGAACTGTGTATCACCATCTTATGAAGTTGGATTATGACAACAAGCGTACCCGTTCTAATATGGAAATAAGCACTGTGACAGATGTTGAAACTAAATTGCCCATTGACCTTTTTGCTGATTTTTATGAATTACAAAATAATCAGCCTATGAGCAATGAACAGACTGAGTTTATGAGGAACTTAATTGAAAAGATATGGGAGGGCGAGGTATGAGACCATTAAAGCTGACCATGTCTGCGTTTGGACCTTATGCAGGCAAAACGGTTCTTGATTTAGCAAATCTGGGTACAAGTGGGCTGTATCTTATTACGGGTGATACCGGTGCGGGAAAAACCACCATCTTTGATGCAATTACTTTTGCTCTGTACGGGGAAGCAAGTGGTGACACTCGAGAACCGTCCATGTTCCGGTCAAAATATGCAAGTGCAGATACTCCTACAGAAGTAGATTTGGTATTTTCCTATAACGGAAAAGAATATACGGTGAAGCGTAATCCAGAATATAACCGGCCCAAGACCCGTGGAGAAGGCTTTACTACCCAAAAAGCGGAAGCTGAACTTATCTATCCGGATGGGCGGGTGGTAACCAAACTACGGGAAGTGGATGCTGCTATACGCGATATTATGGGAATTGATTGCAAGCAGTTTGCACAGATTGCCATGATTGCACAAGGAGATTTTCTGAAACTTCTGATTGCTTCAACGGAAGATCGACAGGGAATTTTTCGTCAGATATTCAAAACCGATTTGTATGATGCGTTGCAAATGAAGCTAAAACAAGAAACCGGTATACTCAGAAATC
>CAVHZY010000035.1:0-3834 GCA_963640645.1 uncultured Phascolarctobacterium sp.
CCAATCAGCGCCCAGCTCTTTTAACTGGAATCTGGTGGCAAAATCGGAACAGCACCGCTGTTTGCCACCCATCTTTCAATTTCGGGTGGCAAATAAAGCAGTAGCCCCAAATTTGCCACCCGATATAGCAATTATTTGTCATGCCCTGGCTGAAGCAGCTGATAGAGTCCGTATACTGGTGTAAATTAAGAAAATAAAAGTACAGAAACCAGCATGGCTGTGCCCCGTGGCTCAACTTAAATTTATCTTATAGAGGGAACATAAACCTTATGGCAACCATTGATCAAACGTTCTCCCGTCTGCAAAAGTCTGCCTTTCGGGCAAAGTTTTGCCTGTCGGAGAAGGATAAAAAGTATATCGCAGAAAAGGGGATGAACACCATTCAGCGGCACGCTGCTGATTTTGTGCGGACCCGGCTGGCCCCGGCAGACATTCCGAATGACGGCAGGCAGACACCCATGCGCGGCCACCCGGTGTTTGTTGCGCAGCACGCCTGTGCCTGCTGCTGCCGCGGCTGCCTGAACAAGTGGTACCACATTCCTGCGGGCCGGGAACTGACGGAAAACGAACAGGAGCGCATCGTAAAACTACTGATGGCCTGGATAGAACGGCAACTGTAAAGCCATAGAAACTTGCGACTAACACGGATGGTCCATCAGCCACCTGGTCGGATTTTACCTCTTCCAGGCCGGCAATAATGGCTTGGGCTTCCAGCAATTCTTGCATAGTGTCTTCAGCTTTTCCCGTGTTTAGGTTATTTAAGTTAAGCTCCATAATATCAGCTTCTTTTGTGGCTTTATTATACTCTGATACAGAAAGTACGGATATGTAAATTATGAACAACTACATTACAACTTATACCGGCAAACTGGTGGACCCGTTCCATCCGCAGGCGGAGCTGATTTGCGTGGAGGACATTGCCCACGCACTGTCTTTGCTTTGCCGGGGCAATGGCCACGTACGGACCTTCTGGTCCGTGGGGCAGCATTGCCTCTGCTGCGCAAAGGAAGCAGCAGCGCGGGGAATGTCAGACAGGCTGGCGCTTGCGTGCCTCCTGCATGATGCCAGCGAATGTTACCTGTCAGATGTCCCGAGCCCACTAAAAAAACAGCTTCCTGTATATCAACAGCAGGAGGCACGCCTCATGAGCCTGATTTATGAAAAGTTCCTCGGCAGCAACCTGACTGCAGAGGAACAGGCACAACTAAAGGAAATTGACAAAGCTTTGCTTTGGTATGACCTGGAGCATTTACTGGGCCAGCCACATCGCACGGACGCACCGGAACTACACATTACCATAGACTATTCCGCAAGATCCTTTGCCTCTGTAGAAGAAGAATATCTTGCCCTGTTTTCAAAATATATCACGCAGAAATTGGAGGAAACCCACAGTGCAGGATGAACTGTTTATGAAACGCGCAATTGAATTATCCAAACAAGCCGTAGCGCACGGCAACGAACCGTTTGGCGCCGTGCTTGTAAAGGATGGCGAAGTTGTGTTTACCAATGAAAACCAGATTTACTCGCGGCATGATCCGACGTTCCATGGCGAGGCAGGGCTCCTCCGTGAATTCTGCGCACAGACCGGAATTACGGATCTGCACGAATATACCATGTACTCCAGCTGCGAGCCGTGCTTTATGTGCAGCGGTGCCATGGTATGGGTAAAATTAGGAAGATTAGTATACGGTGCAGGCAACAATGACCTGGAAGAACTTCTTGGAAACGAAGGCTGCAATTGCTCAAAAATGGTTTTTGATAACTCCTTCTGGCACCCGGAAGTAACGTCCGGTGTGCTGAAAGAGGAAAGCTTATCCATTTTGAAAGAGTACTTTGCGCAGCATGAAAAGGGGTAAACAGACGGCATAGGAAAATCAGTTCAACAGTAAAAGAATTGCTGACTCGCCGGGGAAAATGGGTTAACAAGGAGGTTCCTATGAAATCTTTCGGCTTTTTTCCAGACATGAACAATTTGCTTGAAGTGGCAGCCTTCCTGCGCCGCCTTGAAGAAGCGGAGCAAAGAGACCGGGAGCAAGAGGATCCCGACTGGGATCTTTGGGTTGAGGATGGCTCGGAGTATGATTTAGATCCGATTCTATTTTCCTCTGCGAGGGAATACAATGAAGCCTTGGACGAGGCCAAACGGAAATATGCCTGGCGTGAAACATGCGAGGATGGCTTGGAGTATTTTCTTGATCCGAAGGACTATGAAACCGAAGAGGAGTACATGACGGCCCTGAATGAAGCTCGTTACGACTGGCGCAATTACTGCTTTGATAGTGAAGAATACGGCCTGGATCCTGAAGATTATGAAACAGAAGAAGAATACAATGAGGCACGTGATGCAAGGGAAGAAGAACTTCATCCAATTTCTCCATATCTATCGGCAACCGGCGAGTTTCTGTATTCCAGAGCCATCCGTTGCAATTTTAGCCTTCCTTCTAATTGTAAGTTGCCAGAGGAATTTCATGAACGGGTAATTTCATTTGAAGATGTGATGTTGAAACTGATTCAGGCAGACCGGCCACTGTCTTTGAAAATATGGGACTGGTGTCTGGATGTATTCATGCCGTATCTGAGCTGTGATTTTTTGCCGGAATATTACTTAAGCACGAACCTTTTAGAATCTTTTTCTGCTTACAACGGTGCACTGCCGGAGGATTATATAACAGACATTGTTGACTATATGGCGGAGAATCCGTCTTTTATGGAAAAACTTGTTTTTCTTTGTGATAAACCCGACAGGTGCTTCCCTAAGCTGATTGAAGAAGCCTTAATAGATCTGCGGCACTGTGCCGTTGCAGATGCTTTGTTTAAGGCCGGTCTTGAAAAATCAACAGGGGATTGGAATACAATTTACGAGCTGATTGACAGTACCATGGTTTTCTGTTGGGATTTCAAAAATACAAAATCAATTATGTACTTTCGGGACCATCTGTTGCCAATGGTAAAGGAAGTTCCGGACCCAAGGGTGCAGGAGGAAATTCCTGTCTGGGAAAAGAAAGTGCAGGATCATATTGCATACGTAGAGGAACGTTTGGCGGAGGCACCTCTTTCCGGCGAGTCAGCAAATCCTGCCAGTTTAGAACCTGCCCCTATTTCAGACTTTTCTGACAGCATTTACTTGTTTTGCGGTGTACAGTTTTCCGGTACAGCTAAGGTATATCAGTACCGTACAGAGGATGGGTCAATTCAGATAGGAGACCGTGTTATTGTTGCGGTTGGAAAAGAGCAAAAAGAGGTTGAAGCTATGGTGGTATCCGTTGGTCAATACTCACGTTACAATGCACCTTTTGATGTAGACCGTGCAAAGAAGATTTTACGGAAAGTGTAATTCTGTTTGTGTTACCTTTTCCGGAACGCAGATTTCGGTTGGAAGCCAGTTCCTTTAGTGCGTCGGTCGGCCTTAAGGCAAATCCAACGTTGTTTGTGTGGCAAACCAGGCACGTTTCCGCTGTTTGCCACCCAAATTCTTGTTTAGGGTGGCAAATAAAGCAGTAGCCCTGAATTTGCCACCACAATTAGCAGTTACCAATCAGCGCCCAGCTCTTTTAACTGGAATCTGGTGGCAAAATCGGAACAGCACCGCTGTTTGCCACCCTAAGCTTCGGATGGCAGATGGCGGTCTATTGGGAAGGGTAATAACTATGGAAATAGGAGCAGCAATATAATTCCCCGGCGGAGCCCCTAATGAAAAGAGACCGCTGATATAAAAGTGCCCCGCGTTTTAAGGAACGCGGGGTGTTAGTTATAGTTGGTTGCTAAGAATTATTAAGGAAGGCTGTATCGCCTAGGAATTAATATCTTTGACGGCAGTGTCCTGGCTGACGGCGT
>CAVHZY010000036.1:0-1441 GCA_963640645.1 uncultured Phascolarctobacterium sp.
GCCGTCAAAGGGGAAACCGAGACGCCACAGGCAAAGGCGCCAGCTGATGATACAGAAAGAATGACGCAGGACTTTAAAAAGAAATCCGGCATCAATGACTCCACCGTCAGCGGCGCATCTGTTGTCAGCCAAGAAAACAACATAGCGATTGTAGCTCTTAAGATTCACAATAAGAGACTCGATAAAGACTTTGAATTGAAAGTAAAAATGGCCAAGTTGGATGATGGGACCTGGAAAGCAAAAGAACTGGCAAACCTTGTAGATTTTATGGTTTCAATCGATAAGGCAACAAAAGAGAAAATTGCTGAATTAAACAAATCTATTCGTGAAGAAATCAAAAATAAGGTTACCGTGTCCAACACGGAGATGCAGTTTGGCTATGACAGAGGTTTCTTCTTTACCACCCCTCGATTTGATTGCAAAGCTACACTGAAAAATACATCCGATCAGCAAATCACCGCAGTGAACGTGAAATATGTCATTAAAGATGAAAAGGATACGGTTTGCAAAGAATCCGAGCAGCCCTATCCAAATAAATCTTTGGCAGTAAATGATGAAATGACACTTCAGCAGAAGGTGGGCCTCGATACTTTTTCCGAAAGAGATAATAAAATATTGCGGAATCCCGGAAACTACAGTATTGAAGCGGAAGTAACTTCCATCACATTCGCGGATGGTACATCGATTCACCTGCTTACTCAATTGCCGGAAGAATCCGCACAATAAGAAATAGTAAAGGTACGGCTTAACAAAGTCGTACCTTTTTATTTTCCGGTTGCCGTCTTCCCGGTGATAGAAAGAATCTGCACGGCTTCCGGCAGAATGAGTTTGCCGTCCACACGTTCCTTGGAAACATAAGCAATCATGCCATTGCCGGCGAAAAGTTCTCGCAGTTCCTGCCAGCTTCTGGTGCCGCGGTCACCAATGTTGTAATAGCTGTAGTCACCAAAGGCAATGGCGCTTTCCGGTGCGAACTGGCTGGTGTAGAGGCTGTAGCCCAGGAACTTGTCCGGCTCACCGGCCTGCACGCTTGGCTGCCACATGTAGGCTCCGTTGTTATCCTTCAACTGGCGAAGGGTGGCGATGTTCTTGTCGTTGATGATGAAGGCTGCGCTCTTGCGATACGGACGTTTCAAAGCATAGACCAGGTTGATCAGGTCATCCGCCTTGGGAGTCGTAACGCTCCCCGCTGCCGTTCCACCGCCGGTGGCTGCAAACAGCCCCAGTGGTTTTCCCGTGCCATCCCCATTAAGGAACGCATCTTCTTCCGCATTGGCAATGGCCTTACCGAACTCGGTCACAATGTAGCTTTCCAGATGGAAGGCGTTATCGTAGAGAAGTTCTTCGGTGATTTTGATAGCCACATGGAGCTTATGGGCATCCAACAGGATCTGACCAAAGGTGGCATCACTGAACTGGAGAGCGCCGCCTTCTTCAATCC
>CAVHZY010000036.1:1451-3755 GCA_963640645.1 uncultured Phascolarctobacterium sp.
GCCGCCGCTGGTTTGGTGGCTGCGATGTTGATTTTGTGCTGGCCGCTGGTGGTGATGGTGGTCCCCAGCTTTCTCATGATGTTTTCTTCATTCAGAATGTCGATGATGCGGCTGTCGTATTCTTCCGGCACCAGGTAACCGCCGTCCGCATCCACGCCTTCCTGGAGTACATTGCTGACTCGCTTAAAGTTGCAGCGCATGGCATCCAGCATGGCTTCTTTGTAGGCATTGCTTGCGCGGCCGGTCTTTTCCGCCGAAGAAGTTGCATTCGGCTTTTCGGTCAAAGGCTTGGAGAGGTTCTTGGCCATTTCTTTTTCATAGGCATCCAGTTTTTCCTGGCGGGTGATTTCTTTCCCCAGGTCATCCAGTTCCTTTTCCATCAAAGCATAGGCCGCATCGTCCTCAGCAGAGAGTACGCCGTCCTTGCGGCGTTCATCCAGAAAATCCTTTGCTTTCTTCCATACGGACAGACGTTTTTCTCGCAATTCATTCAGATTCATAATCTTACCTCCGTTACATTAACTTTCCCGCCAAAGACAAATCACGCAGGAGTTCCTGCACGTTTCTTCCCTTTGGCACTTCTTTGTATTTCTCCGCCAGCTTGTTCCAAAGTTTGCGGCTGACGGTATTTTCGGAATACAGCACGTCGTTCGGCTGCGCTGTATTTCCTTCCCTTGTCAGGATTTCATCCGCAAAGCCAAGTTCCACAGCTTTACCGGCGTCCATCCAGGTTTCCGCATCCATCAGGCGGGATAACTTAGCACGGCTGAGTCCCGTCTTTCTTTCGTAGGCGTTGATGATACTTTCCTTGATTTCGGAAAGCATGTTGTTGTATTGATACACGTGGAGAGGAAGTCCCGCAATGGACTCCGCCAGGATTCGCACGCAGGCGTATACCGCCGTCATCTGCATGGCGCTTCTCTCCGTCACCGCCTTGCCGGAGGTGCTCCCGCCAAAGAGCGGTCGGAAGTTGCTCCCGGCTGTACGGTTAGAAGGCTTGTCCCTGGTGCGAAACCAGGAGAATAGATTGAACATTTTATTTCTCCTTTCTTTTCATGACAATTTAGAGTGGCAGGGTATGATAGAATGAATGTGATATGTTTTTTCTTTCAAGGGGAGGTCAGAGGTCATTATGATGAAAAATTTACTTGCAGCCTTGATTCCACTGGCTTTGGTGCCGCTCAGCAGCTTTGCCATTACACTGGATGAACTGAAAAGCAATCCGGAACAATATGTTTTCGTGGCTGCCAAAGAAGGCATTGAAGGATACGTGGATGTCACCACCATCAACCTATCCCACAATATATCTTCAGTACTAGATGCAGTAGTCTATATAGTATCCGGTCCTCCCGCATTTGCTATTTTCGAAGGCAATTTGCGAAGTTACTATGACCTTGAACGAGCCCGCCTATACAACGCAGGCCGGATTAACTGGCACAATGGAATAACCACTAAATTTTGGGGTGTGAAAACCTATGAATTTAATGGGGATTTTGCGGGGTATCAAACTAATAATTTGGAAGATCCGATTCCCACCGGTTCCTTGCTATACCACCTGTCCAATTTCATATATCACAAGCAGTTTGGCGAATATATAGGAAGCAGAGTTGGCGTTACTACCTATTAGCCATTTAGAGCAGACACCCCTGTCTGCTCTTTTTTCTTTCATATAAAAAGCAGGCCCCGTTCGTCATAAACGGAAGCCGCATTATCGTTGCCGCAGCGGATGGCGCGGTCAAGGGCCATGATGGTCGCTATGGCTCCATCTATTTTCTCCGTGGACTTTTCTTTGTCCGCCTTGATATTTCCCGCCGGATCGGTGCGGATGAAGATGTTATCCATATTCCACCTGAGTACCGGATGTCCGCCGTGGGCGATGCGTTCTTCCAAAGTCAGCTTCATCAGTTCCTTGGTGGGCGGACTCATATCCTTGAAGCCCTGGCCAAAGGGAACGACTGTAAATCCCATGCCTTCCAGATTCTGCACCATCTGCACGGCGCCCCAACGGTCAAAAACGATTTCACGGATGTTGTATTTCTCTCCCAATTCTTCAATGAACTTCTCGATGTATCCGTAATGCACTACATTTCCTTCCGTAGTCTGCAGGAATTCCTGCCTCTCCCAGATGTCATACGGCACGTGGTCACGGCGTACGCGAAGGTCCAAGGTATCTTCAGGAATCCAGAAATAGGGAAGAACAATGTACTTGTCCTCTTCATCCGCCGGAGGAAATACCAGAACGAAGGCAGTCATATCGGTAGTGCTGGAAAGGTCCAAACCGCCGTAGCAGACACGGCCTTCCAG
>CAVHZY010000037.1:0-1940 GCA_963640645.1 uncultured Phascolarctobacterium sp.
AGTCCTTCAGGTAGTTGGCGTAATCCCCTCTGGTATCTTCATCCAGAGTCAGGGTTTGATACTGGTAATCATAGTACAGATACAGATCGTTGTTTTCCGGAATGTTTCCTTCGTCATCCAACTTTGTAGTAGTTGTCTGCACTCTGGAATAATTTTCATTGTATGTGTAATATTCCGGATTCTTTGGAGCGTACTGATTCAGGACTACGGTGTCACCAATCAGCTGCCGTTCTACCGTATGATAATCCAGTTGGTAATACTTTCCGTTTTCTTTCTGGATTACCGGATTAGCAGCTGTACTTTCCGTTCCTTCCGGAACCTGAACGTAAACTTTGTAGTCTACTTCTGTGTTCTGGGAAGCATCAACAGAAAGATACTTTGCAACGAAGGTGAAGTACATATCTTCATTGGTTTTCGGATCACCGGACGCATATGCCAAATTGGCATAATTATTATCCGTTATAGAGAAAACTTCATTCGGTGAATAGGATTTTTCCGTAACCTCTTGTGCAAACGTTAAGGTGTACACAATACTGTGATCTACCGTGACCTTAGTCTCTTTACCATCTTCGTCCGTTTCCGTTCCTTCTCCACCTTCATGACGTTCCGTTTCTGTTTTTACGTACTCCCAGCCTTGTGCAGCATAAGAATTTTTCAATATGCCTTCTACATAGGCTTTTGCCTCTTCTTCTGTATCAAAGGTCTGATCCTTTTCCGTAGATTCCCCATCAGACGAAGATTTCAAAGTATAGTACTTTCCGTTCGGATATTCCTGATAAATGGTTGTGGAAGCGGTAGTACGACGCTCCAACACCCATCCTTCAAAAATATAGTTCTGCTTTTCCGGCGTAGCCAGCGGCATATTGAAATATGCATACTGGCTTTCTACCGTTTTAATGGTAGTGTCTTCCAGTTGCGTACCATCATCACTCAAGATAAAGTTGTCTGTCAACTTATCCTTACTGGTAATTTTCCCTCCATCCAGGTCATACTCAACATGGTATTCATAAGGACTGGCATTCAAATAAAGCATCCAGTTTTTTGCCTTATTTTGTTCCAAAGCAACAGCATACCAAGTTGTTGTATTATACGTGGCTTCATCCTGCAAAGAGGTCAGCAAAAGATTCTTTTTACTCTTCTGAGCTTCTTTGTTGCGTAAAATGGTACTTCTACCCCAGGATCTATGGCCCGTATTGTAACGGCCGCCAGCAGAATAAATGGCGTTTTCCGGCGTACTTGCTTCCGAACCGGCAACACGAATCCCATCGCTACTCTTAGCGCCTCCGTCATAAGACATTTCAGTTGTTACGGTATACGGGTTATAGCCTGGCTTTACAGAATAAAGAACCAGGTTATTGGAAGTGGTAGTGCTATCTCTCCAAAACGCATCATACTTATGATAATCATTAGTTACTGCATAATAATAAAAATAGCCTGTTGCAGAACGCTCCTCCTTAGACATACCGGTTCTGTCAATACCATGTAAGCCAAGAATGGTAAGTTCTCTATTATCTGTACGCTTGAAACTGTAATTGACATTAATGTCCTCCGTCACATTTTCAACCGTAATCCGATAATAGGTTCTGGTATGGCTCCATTTTACGCAATTCCAAAAAGTCGTATAATGCGTCCAAGACCAGTCACTACTACCACTATCAAAATCTGCATCGCCTTTCAACCAATAGCTGCCATAAGTACCGGTAGATTCAAAATATACATGGAAGGTCATGCCATCAACCGTAGTGGTAGCGGTCTGTCCAACACCTGCAGGGATATTTAAAAGGGTTCCGTTTACTTCCAGCTTATTCAGTTCAAAAGCAGTATCCTTTTCTGATTGAAGCCAGAAGGTGGTAGTTCCATGTGGTGAAACACCCTCTGGTAAAACCTGTGACGCATCATAATAGGTTTTATTGTCATCATAATAATTAATCAGCCAATAA
>CAVHZY010000037.1:1950-2442 GCA_963640645.1 uncultured Phascolarctobacterium sp.
TTTCTTATAGTCATAGTACCAACTCTTCTTTGGGTTAGTATCTGTATCATCCAAAGCAGCATAGTCGTATACATTGTTCTGTGCATCAGACGTTGACAAGTCCTTTGTTGCTGCATCCTTCATAACCGCTTGTACTTCAGAAATCGTCATTGGACCAAAGCGGTTGGCAATTAAGTCACCGTGGCCTTTGGTTTTTGCATTATCAGAATTGTATTCGTCCGTCCGTTCCGGAGTTACGTTATTAATCTTAAAGGTTTCCGGAATTTTGAACGTAACCGTCAGCACAATGTCACCATCATAATTGTCATGCGTCAAGGTAGCGGAGTTGTTGCTGGCTGTTAATGTTCCGGCCTTGGAACCACTGGTGTAGGTAATGCTTTCCAGGTAGTACAGGTTATCGGAATCAGGGATGGCGAAAATTTTCAGATCATCATCCTTGTATACAGAGCTTTCCACAACAACGGAGCCACCTGGATTGGTGGTCTGTGCACC